>CALDSK010000228.1 GCA_937911865.1 uncultured Synechococcus sp. | reverse complement strand
GGAATCGCTATATGTTTTGGTGTAGCTGCTTCTAAAACATCTCACGCCTTACACAGTGCTGCTATGGATATTGAGCAACTCAACCATTGGTTTCCACGTGCACAGCAGGTACAAATTGTTGAGCAGCTCTCCCACCGCGTAGGAATGACTCGCACCAGAGCAGAGTATTTCATCAGATTATGGATATATCTTGTCGTCAAACAACAGAAGGCCAAGCAACAGAAGGCTACACAACAAAAGGTTAGACAACAGAAGCAAGAGAAAACAAAAAGTCTAAAGCCTCCCCTAGAACAGCTGACACCTATAGAAAAAGCGGTTAGCTGTAGCCATAGTGAAGCGGCCTGGTTGTTTTATGGAGATAAGGATCAAGGAAGCGATCGCGCTGCTGGCATGATGCTAGATAAGCTTGCCGCCCTCGGCCTAATCCGCAAGCATTTTGACGGCAACACGACCCGTATCCAAATTCAGCTCAACTCTGCCGAGCTTTCGACAAAGGCAGTCGCTGCTACTGGCGCAGAAGCGGCACAGGAAAGCGTCTTGATTACAGACGACTTCAACCCTCGCTGTGATGCAGTGCCTGTAGCGAACTTACTAGCGATTAACTACGGCTGGATGAACCGCAGCTTAGAGATTGTGCCGCACCGCATCACTCGTCTCCTGCGACAGTGGGCAAGCCAGTATGCCACCGGAATGAGAGTGTTACGCCGAGCCGATAATCTTAATCCGGTTGGCTTCTATCTGCTCTATCCTACTACCGCAGAATCAGAAATCACATTCTCTAGCTCACCGACTAAAGGGCTGCATTTAGCCAGCATGAACGAAACCGATCCATTTGCATTGGCCACACCGGGAGACAAAACCTGTAGCGCTGTTTTTGTTCGTAGCTGGATGATCGACCCGGTGTATTTAGAACAATATCGTGTGACCTTTTTACAAGACGCACAGACGACCTTGCGTGCAATGCAGAAAGATTTTCCAAATCTCTGCGATTTATACACCCTTATTATTCATCCTAGCTACGAAGCAATGGCCACCGCGATGGCTTTTCAGAAAATTGGGACGCAGACCCACCGCGACACACAGCTGTACTGGATGTATCAGGCGCTTGACAGGTACTTGGCTCTGGACCTGGCGTCTGTTTTTGGGAATCAATAATTATCTTTCAAGTATTAACACGTAGACGTTGTAGCCCATAACTCTACTAAAAGAAAAGTCTCTTGAATCGCCCGAACGGCAGGTGCTTCAGCAACAAGGATTCGAAAGCAATTCTTTCTTTCTTCACAAATTATCGAGCAAAACAGCTACCATCTTTTTGCGCTGCACACAAAAGCCTTGCGTAATTTTGTCAAAGACAGACCGTATATTCACTGAAGCCTTACCTAGTTGCTCAGTGGAAAAGCCAAAATTTACGTATAAACCGATGCACATCCAATGACCAGCCGGTTTGACTCTTCGCCTTAGCCGCTGCCGCTAAACGCCGTCAGCGCCTTGGTTGAAGCATCGCGCTGCCTCAGCGTTTGAGATAAGTTGCTTCCATGCTTTGTATGCATCCGCCCCTAAAGCTTCTTTGTAGGCTTCAGGGGCTTTTTTAGCTCCAGTCCTCGCCTTTTTTCATCCACGTCGGCTTGAATACGGTTTCGGTTCGATGAATTTCTCTAGTTTTGGCAAACAGCTCATCTTCACTCATGCCGAGCTTGACTAGCATTTTATCCAGATCGCTTTGAATGTCGCGCGCGCCCTGGAATCCATCGTAGCGAATCCGCAACCTGGCTAGCTCTGCCAGGTTAAAGTTATCGGGCGTACTAGCCATGATGGAATTGAGCGTATCGCGATCCTTTTTGTACTGAGGATGCAGATAATCTTTATCGGTTGGCATATCTATCTTTTCTCTACAGATTAACTTGGATTAAAGCCTTGAATTAACGCTGTTACTTAAAGTCTTAACTAGAACAAAGCGCCGCAGCATGGTGACGAATATGATCTTCCATAAACGTCGCAATGAAGTAATAGCTGTGGTCGTATCCAGGCTGCATGCGTAGTGTTAACGGCTGCTCAGCTTGAGCGCAGGCAGCTGAAAACACGTCTGGTAGCAGCTGCCCATCCGCCAAAAATTGATCGGCCTCGCCTTGATCAATCAGCAAAGAAGTCTCTAAACCACCTGTACTCTGCACCAGTTCAGTAGCATCGTAAGCGGCCCAGGCTGACTTATCCGTACCCAGGTAGCCCGTTAGCGCCTTTTGGCCCCAAGCGCATTGTGAGGGGGCAGCAATGGGGGCAAAGGCACTGACAGAAGCGTATTTGTCTGGATTTTTGAGGCCGCAGATGAGGGCGCCATGACCACCCATGGAGTGGCCCGTGATGCCAGCGCGATCGCCCTTTACTGAAAACGTTTGCCGAATTAAATCGGGCAGCTCTACCGTCACATAGTCGTACATCTGATAGTGCTCTGCCCAAGGCTGTTCGGTTGCATTGACATAAAAACCAGCCCCCGACCCAAAGTCCCAGCTGTCATCCTCACCTGGCAGGTTCACACCACGCGGGCTCGTATCCGGAGCCACTAACATCAATCCATGTTCGGCAGCGTAGCGCTGGGCCCCTGCCTTTTCGATAAAGTTTTTCTCAGTGCAGGTCAATCCAGATAGGTAGTACAACACAGGCACAGGTCCCGCTTCAGCCTGGGGTGGAACATAGACTGCCAAGCTCATATCGCAATCGCAGACGTCTGAACGGTGGCTATAAAACCGAGTAGTGCCGCCAAAACTTTTATTTCGTGATTTCTCTTCCACACCTAACTCTCAATTTTTAACTTTCAATGTTTGGCACCTTAAAGCCTTGGCACTCTCTAGACTTAGCAAACATCAGACTTAAAAAACACCAAACTTAAAAAACATCAGACTTAAAAAACAACCATAGCTGGCGCTAGTCGTATAAAACAACGCTGCGAATGGACTCACCGCGATGCATCAGATCGAAGGCATCATTGATTTTATCAAGCGGCATAGTGTGCGTAATCAGGTCGTCTATATTGATTTTGCCGTCCATGTACCAGTCCACAATCTTGGGAACATCGGTGCGGCCTCTGGCACCACCAAAGGCACTCCCTTTCCAGACTCGGCCTGTCACCAGCTGAAACGGTCGGGTGCTGATTTCTGCGCCCGCTTCAGCCACACCAATAATGGTACAAACGCCCCAGCCTTTGTGGCAGCACTCTAGTGCCTGACGCATTATGTTGACGTTACCAATGCATTCAAAAGAGTAGTCTGCGCCGCCATCGGTGAGTTCAACCAGGTGAGCAACCAAATCGCCATCAATCTCTTTGGGATTGACGAAGTGAGTCATGCCGAACTTTTCTGCGATCGCTCGCTTTTCCGGATTAATATCCACACCCACAATTTTGTCAGCGCCTACCATCTTCGCGCCCTGAATCACGTTGAGACCAATCCCACCCAGGCCAAAAACTACAACGTTAGCGCCAGCCTCAACCTTGGCAGTAAAGAGCACCGCGCCAATGCCCGTCGTCACCCCACAGCCGATGTAGCAAACCTTATCAAAAGGCGCATCCGAGCGAATCTTAGCGAGCGAAATCTCCGGTAGCACCGTGTAATTCGCAAACGTGGAGGTGCCCATATAGTGATAAATCGGCTTTCCCTTGAAAGAAAATCGGCTGGTCCCATCGGGCATTACGCCTTTTCCTTGAGTGGAGCGTACGGCCTGGCACAGGTTTGTCTTTTGGCTCAGGCAATAGGCACATTCGCGACACTCAGCTGTGTACAGCGGAATGACATGATCGCCCGGCTTCAAGCTCTTTACGCCGGGGCCAACTTCGCGAACGATTCCGGCACCCTCATGACCCAAAATAGAAGGGAAAATGCCTTCAGAATCTTTGCCAGAGAGCGTATAAGCATCGGTGTGACAAATGCCCGTAGCCTTAATTTCTACTAGCACCTCACCTTCTTTGGGGCCTTCTAGCTGCACGGTCTCAATACTGAGGGGCTTGTTGGCTTCAAATGCTACCGCTGCCTGCACATCCATAGGGGGCCTTCCGCTGTTCATATCACCTGTGAGTATTATCGATGCAGCCAGGAAAAGATCGGTACAGGTTGAACATAAATCAATATTTGTAGGCAGCTTGGCGTAAGCCTATCCGGGCAACTGGCATAGTCACCTTGACCTCACGTCGCGATCGCTGCAACAGCTACAGTGCCTGACCCATAAGGAACGTTCACAATTTCAGCGGATGGTGACAGGCATCACACATTGGTTCCAATTCAACAGCTGGTCAAGCCTACAAAAACTAGGTTTCTTACCTCCGTAAACTGAGCGCAATCGTCCGTAGTCAACAACGGAAGTGCATCTCATCTACCCCCGTTACGGTCATGCCCCTTGATTTTTCCGGTCAGTCTCTGGTGGGTCGCTCCTTCAAAGGAGAAGATCTTACCGGTGCTAATTTCGCATTCGCTGATATTCGCAGCGTCAACTTCACTCAAGCTAATCTTTCGGGTGCCAATTTTTACCATGCCCGAGCAGGTCTCTCAAAACCGTGGCACGCCTTTCAGATTCTAGCAATGCTAGCTTGCAGCGCGGCAGTGGGTCTGATGTCGGTCATCGCAGGTGCTTTTAATGCCACGTTTCTAGTTCGAGAAAACATCGGCCAGTTTACTTTGGTCCCTGGACTGCTTTGCCTGGTTGCTTTTGCCTTTATTACGCTGCCGCTGATTTTACAGGGCTTTACCCCCAAGGCCTTTCAGGTTGTTGTTGCGACCAGCACGCTGGCTGTGATTGGCGTTAGTGTCAGCACTTTGGGCGCTACGCTAACCGGATCTTCTGACTCGGCAGGAGGAACGGTGGCTGGAGTTGTTTTGCTGGTGGTTAATTCCGTTTTACTCACGATTGCAGGTGCTGTGGGCGGACGGCGGCTCATTGGGTTTTATGCCTGCTTTTCGGCAGCGATCGCAGCCCTCACCTACCCGATTACCTATATCGCCACCATCCGCAGCGTCGCCGCTGGCACACCTGGTCTGTTGAATCGGTTGGTCATACTGGTTGTCATCGCAGAGATCTTAATCGCCGGGGCCTATGTTGCCCGTCAGGTGCTAGCTGGAGACGAACGGTTTGCCCTGGTCCATAAAATAGCCACAGCCTTTACAACCATCGGCGGGACCTGCTTCCACGGTGCTAATTTAACCCGTGCCGATTTTACCCAGGCCACATTGCCCTGCACTTGCTTCAGCAATGCCACGTTGAAGCATACCCGGTTCTACCAGGCTCAGCAGCTCAATAGCGCCCATCTTGTACACACCATCCTGGCGCATCCCCGGGTTCGGCAGCTGGCGACTACTTACAACGGCCATGGGCAAACCTACGAAGGGCTGAATCTTCAGGGCATCCATCTCACCAAAGCAGTGCTCAGCGCCGCTAACTTCACCGGCAGCAACTTAAACCATGCCCTCTTGAATGAGAGTCTTTTAGAGCGCGCCAATTTGAGTCAAGTTAGCGCTGTTGGTACCAGCTTTCAGGCAGCGCAGCTTACTGGCAGTTGCCTGGACGCCTGGAACATTGACAGCACCACGCGGTTAGACGACGTGAGCTGCGACTATGTTTATCTGCGTCAGCAGCAGCAAGAACGTCGGCCTAGCAGCGGTCTGTTTCAGCCGGGCGAATTTGCCAAACTCTTTCAAGAGATTATCGATACTGTTGATCTGATTTTTCAAGGTGGGATTGATTGGCAGGCGCTACGAGAGGTACTGGATGCGGCCAGCTCGCAGCAGTCAACGGCTCAGCAGCCGTTGACCATTCGCAGCATAGAAAACAAAGATGATGGTTTATTTGTCGTGCGGGTGGATACGCCAACAGGGGCCGATAAGGAGAGCCTTCACCAGCAGCTTACTGAGCAGTATCAACAGGCGCTAAATCGATTGGAGACGACCTATCAAGCGCAGCTGCGGGCAAAGGAAGAACAGGTTGAAATGTACAAACAGCATCAGGCAGATTTGAGTGCGATCGCTCAATCTCTCGCTAGCTGTCCAGTCACTTTACCTAACCCGACATACGCTCTGTTCAATAAGCCAGCTAGTAAGCTAGTCACACTCAAATTTAGCGCAGCGCAGCCGACAGCAAACAGCCCTATTCTCACAACGCTACAAATCGGGCATGAGGGGCAGCTGCCCTTTCTGGAAAAAGTTGGTACGCTTCCCGCCATCGACAGACTCTGTGAGCAATATCAGCAGTGGCAAACCAGCTATCGTCACCTGATTCAATTCAACAGTAGCCGGATCCATTGCTCGCCAACTCAAGTTACCAACATCAGCATTCAAAGCATTCAACAGCAGCTACAGCAGCACACAGCGACCATTCATCGCAGCTTTAACCAATGGCTCAGCGCCGAGGAGTTTCGCCCCCTGAGAGAAAACATTCTCGAAAATCTCGCCCCAACAGAGACCGTTCGGATTGTTATTAGCACAGACAATCCTCAAATCTGGCAGCTACCCTGGCAGCACTGGAGTCTGTTAGAACATTATCCCAATGCGGAAATTACTTTCGGCAGCCATCAGTATACGCAGCAAGCACCTTATCTACGTAGGCCTTGTTTGTCCGAAGAAACATCTCGAAAAACTAAGATTTTATGTGTCTTGGGCGATAGTCAGGGCATTGAGATCAATACCGACTGTCAGCTGCTCAAACAGCTACCGAATACCCAGGTTACGGTGCTTACTGAGCCTACTCGTCAGACGCTCAATGACCATCTCTGGGAGCAGTCTTGGAATATTCTTTGCTTTGCAGGACACAGCAATACACAAGCCGGGCAGGGGTATCTTCGCCTGAATGCCACTGACACACTTAGCTTGTCAGATATTAGCCACGCGCTGCGCCGGGCCAGAAATGGTGGGCTTCAGCTGGCTATCTTCAACTCATGTGATGGGTTAGGCCTTGCGCAAAATCTCTCTCATCTCTGTCTGCCGCACATGATTGTAATGCGAGAACCGGTTCCCGATTTGGTAGCCCACGCTTTTTTGAAGGGATTCTTGAATGCCTTTGCCAGTGGACAGCCGCTGCCACAGGCTGTTCGTGACGCGCGAGAAAAACTACAGGGCCTAGAAGACCGGTTTCCCTGTGCTACCTGGCTCCCTATTTTGTGCCAGACGGCGGCAACGGCACCGCTGACCTGGCAGCAGCTGAGCCCAATGCCCGTTGGAAAGGAGCTCAGCGAAAATTTGGAAAGGGATTTAAGCGCGAATTTGTAGAAAACACCATGTTTACCGTAATTGATATGAAAATCAATGCTTTTTCCGAAATCTGCGATCGCACGCCAGTAGTGATAAGTATCCACTAGCACTAGCATTCAAACCTTCCAAGCAGTAAGCGCCAAGCTTTTCAACAATTCTGTTTAATCAACCCTATCCTATCAATTCTGTTCAATCGTTCCTGTTTAATCGTTATCTCCTATGTCTATCAAACGGTTCGCTACGGTCGGTACTGTTCTTGCTCTCGGTGCGATCGCATCTTCATTCAGCCTGAGCGCCATAGCCCAAGTCATGCGGCCCCAGTCCATGCTCAACGCTTTGGGCAGACAGTGCAGCCAAGTCACCGAAGTCACCTACCACTCTCAAAGACTTCTGGCCCCTGATGGAAAACAACAGGTCCATGTCGAAGGCGTCTTGCGCAAAACCGTGAATCCTACCAGCCAGCTCAGACAGTCAGATACAGAAGGCTTTTGCTACCCGGACGTTCGCGAGACCGTGACGCGTGAGATGGTCATTCAGAATGCGGATAGCACAAAAGTATTGAGCGATCGCCCCTACGAAGAAGGCTACGTTATTTACCAGCCTCGCTCTTTTTCTTCAGACAGTCGCTTTCTCGCAGTTGACCTACAAGTTACCTACACGGGCGGCGCTCCTGGCCACTACGTTCTCTTTATGGACTTAGAAAACGACCAGGTCATTCAAACCCCAGACATCTGTGACAATTTGGCATTCGAGAGCTACGTCGGCTTCGCCTCTAAAACCGAAGCCGTGGTTCTCTGTCAGGATTACGGCGACCCTGGCGAACCGTCTTCTGGCGAACCGTCTTCTATTGAACGATTCGAAACTGTCAATTTGCTCAACGGCAGCGTGCGCCAGCTAGAGGGCAGACCTGATGACCTCGCTGGCTACGGCAGCATCACTCGCGAATTTGAGGTGACTAAAGCACAGGCATTTGAATAAAGCGGGTTTGTATGAAGCCGGACTGTGCCAGTGGCAGTTTTGGTTCGCAACTAAGCACATGCTTTAAGGTTGAGCGGAACAGAGAGAGCGACCGGCTAAAGTAGGCTCAGACTTCTCGTAGCAGCGCCTTACAGCCACTGCGAAAAGTCACGGTATCGCCGCAGACAACAATTCAATTACGATTGGTCAGTAGTGGTCAGTTCAAGGAGTTGGCCTGACAGGTAACTACATCAAATGCGGCGTGGATAAATTAATAGTATCGCTAGTCACAAAAGTCTTCTTTACCTGGGTGCAACGCGCGGGCGAGAACTGAGCATGTGACTGCCATCTACTATCCATCAGCACCTCACGTCTGTCACATGAATCATGAAGAAATCGCATCGTTCGGCTACCCAACCCAGAGCTTTCAAGCTGTGGAAGGCAACACTCGGCTTACTCGGGGGTCTGGCCGTATTAACCCAAGCTGATGCAGCTTTTGCGGGCATGTGCCGAGCTGAGCTGCCCAGAAAAATCGATGCGATCGTCAATGGCTATACGCTCGATGGCGCTAACGTTGGCATCCTGATTGAAGACGCCAACCCGGACACTCGCACCCTTTACGCTCTGCGCGCACAAGAAAAGTTTGTCCCTGCGTCTAACGTCAAACTACTCACCACTGCCGCCGCCCTCCACAACCTCGGCCCTGATTTCACAATTCGCACTTCTGTTTACGGTCAGCCCAGCAGCCCAGAGCAGGACCTCTATGTGGTGGGTCGCGGCGATCCGGACTTTACCAGCAATCAAATCAATCTGCTTTCTGGTCAGCTAAAGCAGCAGGGCATCCGCCGGGTCAACAGTCTGACGGCTGTAGATAACTACTTTATGGGTCCGGCGGCTAACCCCTACTGGGATGAAGAAGACTACCGCGCAGGCTACGGCGCACCGGCTAATAGCTTAATTCTGAACCGCAATGAGCTTGGCTTTACCTCCATTCCGGGTCGGGTGGGGCAACCGCTGAGCATTGTGTGGGATCGCCCCGAGTTTGTGCGCGGCTGGCGCATAGAAAATAATTCTCGTACCGTCAGCGGCGGCAATGAGTTTATTGATGCGGGTCAAAGGCCGGGGCAAAAGGTGATGAACGTTCGCGGTCAGCTGATTGCTGGCACAGCCAGCGACAACAGCTCTATTGCCCTGCTAGATCCTGGTAACTACTTCGCAGAGCAGTTTCAACAAAGCCTCAATGCCTATGGTCTGTCCACGGCTCGCAGCCAAGTGTCTACAGCAAACCCGCCCGATGGCCTAGTTGAACTTGCAGCGATTCAATCTCCGCCGCTGCGAGCCTTCATTGACCCCACCAATCTGTATAGCGTCAACATCTACGCCGAGTCTATGCTCAAAACCTTGGGCCGCAGCGTAGAACCGACTACTCAAAACGCCTACACCGCTGGCGCAGCTGCTGTTAGCCAGGTGCTTACCGATCTTGGCGTGCGCCCTGATAGCGTCAGCATTGTCGATGGTTCTGGCCTTTCGCGCCGTAACCAGGCCACCCCTGAAGCCTTTGTCGATACGCTTCAGGCCATGGCTAAGACTAGCAACGCCGCTATTTATCGCAACTCGCTCGCGGTTGCTGGCCGCAGCGGAACTTTGCGCAATAGAATGCGTGGAACCAACGCTGAAGGGCGATTTCAGGGTAAGACCGGGACGCTTAGCGGCACTTACACCCTCAGCGGCTACCTGAACCCGCCCAATCATCCGCCCCTGACGCTCAGCATTTTGGTTAACGACACCGATGCAAGGGGCCGAGACGTTCGCAGCTTGATTGACCAAATCATCACTCACGCGGCCAACTTAGACGATTGCTAAAACTCGGTTGCGCCGTTAAGCTCGACGACTAGCAAGTTACACCAGCGCTGGACATGCATTATGTCCAGCGTTTTTGCTGCTTTTTAGTTACAGGGCAGTGCTGGTTTGCATTGGCAATCTCAGCTTACGTATTCTCTTTTGCACTGATTCTCTTTGCACTGATTCTCTTGATGCTGACTGTCTTGAACTGACGCTGTTATCACTCATTTCCTAAAGCAATCCATAGTCTGGAGAAGTCCATAAAAGTAGTCGCTTTACGAAGATCTAAGGTATACAACTACGTACCTGAGAAGTCCGGATCGAAACTTAATTTCAGGTAAAACGAGCTGCTAGCAATTTGCTTTTTCGTAGAGGTTGCTAGCAACGGTTGCTCTTATTGCATCGACAGAGCAGCTTTCATTGACCATTTTCAAGTAGAAAGGGTTTTCAATCGTAATGGTTTCAACTTTTAATCAGGGACTAGAAGAATTAGGCGCATTCGAATCAGGAAAGCCATCAGGAGATCCTGGTCAATACAGCGTTCAAAATACGCTGGGTTTCACAGGAAAATATCAGTTTGGCGAAGCACTGCTGATCGATCTGGGCTACTATCAGGCCGATACTTATTACGGCGCGGGTGCCAGCACAAACTTATGGCAGGGGACCTGGACAGACAAGGCTCGACAGTTTAGCGTCCAAAGCATTGAAGACTTCAAAAACTCTCCTGAGATTCAAGAGACAGCGATTCGTGACGCCTTCCAACTCAATTGGGAAATCATTGAAAGAACGTTAGGTGACTCAGGCAAAACCGTTGAAGATTTTATCGGCAAGACTGTTAGCTATAACGACGGAGGAACAGAAAAGACAGTCACGTTCACTGCTTTCGGCATGCTGGCCGGGGCTCATCTTAGAGGCCCCTATGGGTTAGCTAACCTGCTATTGAACGGAACGGTGTCGGTAGACGAATACGGCACTTCTATTCTTCGATATGTAGATGAGTATGCTGGATATAGCGTTCCTACGAGTATTACCGGAGGCGTCAATTTCACGCCAACAGACAATACGCCTACACCACCAGTAGCACAGCCGCCTGTAGCGCCACCGCCAGTAGCTCCTCCGGTTGAGCCGCCTACCGCACCCGAGCCAAATGACAGTCTACTGGGTAGAGATGGTGTCGCAGACAGCTTTGAATTTACCTGGAATTGGGGAAATCAGAGCAGCATTCGCAACTTCAACCCCCTCGAAGATGAAATCAATCTTAGGAACTTCTGGACCGATTACACTCAGTTTGATATCTCACAGAATGGTCAGGACACTGTCATTAATTTAGGCAAATTGAACAATCAAAAGATTGTTTTAGAGGATGTTGCGCTCTCTGAGCTAACGGCTAAAAACATTACTGGGGTCAGTGGCCAATCGCCTTTAGCCAGTGATGCGATCGCAAACCCAATTCTCTAACTGGACTCCAGGTTGATATACGCTCTCGACAAATCCATACGGGCCAAATCATCTGCATGAACGAGCACCTGTAGATAGCCCGCATCGCCAAACCATAAATCGACCGCACCGCTAGAGTTAACAAATAGCAGATTCTGCCAGCGCTGGGCATGCGTCATGTCCAGCGTTTTTCGCTGCTCGTAGTTGTAAAGCCACTTTGGGTTCACTTCTCGCACAACGTAGGCATCTTGTCGTGGGTCGTGGCCGATACCGGCTGCGTGTCCTAAGAGCTTACCAATGCTATTTGGACCGATACCGTTTTTCGAAAAGGCTCTTGCTAACTCATCCAGCGGTTCTTCATCTATTGTTAGATCGGTACAGAGCCTATAAAAATCATCCGTTGCCCAACGGGGTATATCCGGCGCTAGATTAAACGTCAGCTTGTGGGGCTTTAGCGTCTCGTACCAGTCTGTCGCCATTTCTTCTGGGTTTGGAAGAGAAACTGACTGTAGCGCCTCCTCTCCATCCCAAAAGAGAATTTGCTCAGCCGCATTTTCTCCTTCGCTCACAAACAGATAAAGCATCCCGCGCGGCGGAAAAGGACTCTCTGGAAACTGAGGCAGCTGAGCAAAGTTTATTTGCAAAATAAAGCACAGAGCTGCATCATAGGCTGTGCTTTTTGGCCAGGCCATAGAAACCGGCAAATCCGGCGTGCCCCCTATCCGGCTCTGTCCTATTTCTCCTTGACCGGCCTGCTCCAGACTGAAGTAAATAGCAGGCTTAACGCTATCGAGAATGGCGTCCTGGTGTTCTGATAGCCCGTACTGCTCAATTAACGCTGTCAGCGGCTCTGTGTTCATATCTATACTCATACAATTTCTGTAATAGGAAGATATCAAAAACGAAGCCAGAAAACGAAGCCAGAAAACGAAGCCAGATGGGTTCAAAGCGATGTCTGGAGTCATGTCAATCCATAAAGCAAAATTCTCCAACGCTCGTAATGGCACCGGAGAATTTTAGTGAGGAATGCTTTGGCAGATTAAGATGCCTGGACGAGACTAGGACTTAGAAGCCTCTAGCTTTTCTGTTTCGGTTGCAGCTTCAATGCGATCGCCCTCAGCCTGATTCAAGCCAAGCTTGCTACCGGCACCTGCAATTTTGCCTTCGACATCGTTTCTAGCAAAGTAGCCCAAAATAAACGTGCTAACAAAAGACAGCACAATGGGGCCAAAGATAAACCCGAGGAAACCGGTTACGGCAAAACCGGGGACGACCAAAGAGGCCAGCCAGAAACAAAGACCGTTAACCACCAGCGAGAACGCACCGAGCGTAATAAAGGTCACTGGCAGCGACAACAGTTTTAGGACCGGCTTAATAGAGCCATTCACAACGCCCAGAGACACCGCAGCTAGTAGCGCTGCCGGAAAGGTGGCAATGCCCACACCCGGAACAATCAGGTCAACTACCAACAGGCTCAAGGCAGTGGCCAGCGTCGTAACGAAAAATCCCAACATACTTTTTTCTCTTCTTTTTAAAGGTGAACAATGAAAGATTTAAGTGAAAAAGAAGTAGTGACTAGGTAGGACTAATCTCGGCAGTTTCGTAGTGCTTGGCAATGGCCCAAATGGCGTGGATGCTGCCAGGAACCCAGCCGAGGAAGGTCAGCGGCAGGTTGATAAAGAAAGCGGGGCTGATGCCATAGGTGAGAAAAACGCCCAGAGGGGGTACCAAAATGCCCAGGCCGTATCGAATGAGTTTACTCATAATTGTTATCTCCTTAGTTACTTTTAAAGCTTGACAGAATTAAACAAACAATAGTGTGTAGAAAACCGGCCTTACCACTACCAAAAGGAGTGAAGCGACGGTTTTTACTACTTTAGACAGAGGGTTTTGTACGCAGTTTGGAGAAAGTTTCTGTTTCATGACAAAAAGAGTCTTAGAGTCTCTTGGAGGATGTTGAACGCAGCGAACACCTCAAAACAGACCTTCAGCATGGAGCTTCGAAGCAAATCTCTTGACTCGGCGCAAAAACCAGCCTATCTTCAATAGCTAAGGCTGTGATAGTCCATCACAGTCCGATTCCGTCAGAACTCATTTGACTTAGCGCCGTCGGCAGGTGCGGGAACACCGACCGACAGCTAACTTGCGAACTGTCCAAGCCAGTCCGAAAGCTGAAGCTACTTTAGCTCAGCAACCTCGACTTGCACCACATTTTGCGATGTTGCTGAGCCAATTGGGTTCTGGTTTCCTAACCCAACGCACATTCAGCGGAGACCAGACACTCATGACTATATCCACCGTAGCGGGCGCAACAGCGTCCACAGATCCTAGTGCCGTTTTAGACGCCGTTCCACTGGCAGCTGCGCCGAGCGAACCCAACCTAGAAGCGGTTCGCCATATGCTATTTGGCACCCCAACCGCACTGCAAATCACCATTAAGCGACTCCACAAGCTCGGCTACGCCGAACCCAACGACTGGAGCCGCCCTATCTCTACCGGTAGACCGGGCGAAGTAATGGCGATACTGACCAAACGAGTAGACGTTTCTGCATAGAAAACGCCGTAGAGGCAGGCTGAGAAGCTTTACGACTGCTCAGCCGCCTCGATACTCCATTGACTTGTCTAAACTGCTATCTTCTATGTAGATAAACTCACAGCCGTCATAGGTAGCTGTCATGTTACAAGCCATTCGCCAACAAACTATCGTCAAAACTGGCGGCATTATTGAACTTGTGTCTACCGACCTACCAGTCGGCGCGTCTGTAGAGGTCATTGTTGTTGTGAGCGACAGCCAAGAAGCAGTCGAAGCAGTCGATGAGGATGAACAATGGACCGACTTTTATGAGAATGTTGTAGGTGCCTGGGAAGGCAACCAAGAGATCAGCCAGATATTCGAACAGATAGAGAGAGAACGTCATTCAGACCGTAGTGGCGAGACGCCCTTTCTTCAGGATAGTGATAGCTTTTCTTGATGAGTGCGATCGCTAATGTATTTACTCGACACCAATATTTGTGTGGCTGTTATCAAAGGTGAGCGTGCCGTGCTAGACGCGTTCAAACCAAGACGCAATGACTGCGCATTACCTATCATTGTCGTTTCAGAACTGTACAAGGGGGCTTACTGCTCAACCAAGATTGCCAGCAATCTAAAAACGATTAATGGGTTGATACGAAGGCTACCGATTATTAATTTTGACAGTGACGCCGCAGAAGATTCCGGACGCATTCAATCAGAACTGAGAAAAATCGGACGACCAACTGGCGATATGGATGCTTTAATTGGCGCGATCGCTCGCTCTAACTCAGCAACGCTAGTCACTCACAACACAGCAGACTTCCAAAGCATCCAGGGGCTGAAGCTAGAAGACTGGCTTTCCTAACAGCCTCTTTATTGCGATCGCTTACGACCGCTGCAAAACACCCAAACCTTCTAACAGCTGCGGCTCCTCTTCTAGGGCGATTTTTGCGATCGCTAAATAATCACTCAACCAATCTTGCAGCTCATCTAGCGCCGCATCTCTCTTTTGCGTCGCCGCCTGCGCCTCACCCTTCTCTTTTTCTTGCGCCAGATTCGCGGCTTCAATCGCTTCAACTTCTTTCAGCCCAGCCTTCAGCTTTTGCTCAGTAATACCAAACTCCGCCAGGTCTTTCAGAATCGCCTTACTGGCCAGCGCATTCTTATAAAACTGTGTCGATTGAACCATCCAGCCAGAGAGCGTACGCTTACGAGAACCGCCAAGGTCTAGCTGAGTGCTAACGCCAGAATTGCGTTTGAAGACAACGCGAGCAACTTTAACAAAACGGATGTAGGTCTTTTTGGCAATTTCCCATGCTTCATTCAGCGTTGCAGTGGTGGAAATTTGTTCGCCTGCTTCGATAGTTTGGGCGAGCTGAGCGGCAGCAGCAGTGTTGTAGAGCTTTTTGCCTTGCTGAATGCGAGCGGAGGTATAGCCGAAGTCGCTGAGGTATTCGAGGATTTTAGGATTGTTGAGGGCGTTGTCGATAGCGAGTTGGGCTTGGCTGAGGAGATTGTCGATGCTGCGATCTAGAGACATGGGTAGCTGTCCTTGTAAGTGTGATGCAGCTTCAGCTTGCCCACCCACCATTAGTGGGTACACAGCACAAGCAGAATTGATGCTGGATGATACAGAGAAAATGATGTGTGGAGCGGAATTGATGCTGGGCAGTGTAAAAGGGTTGCAGTGTGGAGCGGAATTGATGCTGGGTGTGGTGATTGGATAGCTGAGGGATGCATTTTTGTTGCAGAGGGGTTGGGTGCGATCGCACTCCGGCTGTGGATAAATGCTGAGAGGATGAGAGCGATCGCAAGGCCACTCCTTTGGAGTATCACAGCCACAATAGCGGTCATTTTTCTAACAAGCTGCAATAATCAGCTATGGAAAGCAGGTTTTAAGTCATGGTACAAACGCCTATAAAAACCCTCACTCTAGAAGATTTTTTGCAGCAGCCCGAGACGAAGCCTGCAAGCGAATATATTGATGGACAAGTTATTCAAAAGCCTATCCCGAAGACAGCTCACAGCGGTATCCAGGCAGGTCTTATCAAAGTCATTGATCCGGCGCTGACGCCTAGCAAAATGGGCAGAGCTTTTCCCGAACTAAGATGCACCTTTGAGAGTCGTTCCATTGTGCCTGATGTCACAGTCTTACCGTGGGCTAAAATTCCTCGGGACGACAAAGGCAAGCTTGCAGATGAGCTTTTTACCGCGCCTGACTGGATGATTGAGATTCTGTCGCCGGGGCAGAGTCAAATGAAGGTTTTCAAAAAGATTGCACATGCGCTGTCGCATGGTACACAGCTAGCATGGCTAATTGATCCTGATGAAGAGTGTGTGGTTGGCTACACGCCTGATTCACCGGCGGTGCTGTACGAGGCCCCTGATGCACAGTTGCCTGTGCCAGCTTTTGCTATAGATTTTCAACTGACTGTTGCAG
This sequence comes from uncultured Synechococcus sp., assembly GCA_937911865.1. Classification (GTDB taxonomy): domain Bacteria; phylum Cyanobacteriota; class Cyanobacteriia; order Phormidesmidales; family Phormidesmidaceae; genus Phormidesmis. Next base: position 24,006 of record CALDSK010000228.1, on the reverse strand, counting down.
AGCTAGTAGGCTGGCTTTATGAGTAGCATAGATGGCTGATGCAGGGTAACTAATAGAAGGAAACGAAAGGTTCTTACTCGGTTGCGTCAGTCAACCGGTTAAGCTGTTTTGTTGCCCAGTCACGGAGTTTTTCATCAATGTCATTTTGGGCTCTGTCTTGGAGGAGTTCTGTGGTTTTAGGATGATCGGGATATTGCTGAACGATGACTTGGAGGGCTATTTGGCGAGGATTGTCTTGCCAATCGTATTCTCTTTCGAAGGGATCGTTGAGGGTGCGATCACACCAGAATTCAAACAAAGCTGAATCGCTCTCCCAACCTCTCGCTAATTCCTGAACTGCTGCGCTACGAACAATCCAACTCACATCCTCTTGAGCACAGGTTTTAATCCAAATCGAAGTATTCAGTCCCTCCCTCCAACCTCTCGCTAATTCCTGAACTGCTACCCTACGAACAGTCCAACTCACATCCCCTTGAGCGCATGCTTTAATCCAAGTCAAAGTATCTGAATTTTCTCTCCAGCCTCTTGCTATAGCTCTTACTGCGGCGCTCCGAGCATCTACAACTTTGTCCTCTTGAGCGCATATTTTGAGAATATTCAATACATCTAAATCTTTTCTACGACTCTTCCCCAATTCTTGTATTGCAGAGATTCGAACAGCCCCACTTCTACCCTCTCGAGCACGGTTTTTGAGAATATTCAACACATCTAAGTCTTCTCTCCATCCCTTCGCTAACTCTTGAACCGATACATCCCGGACATCTACGTTGTGATCTTCTATAGCAATATTTTTGAGAGTATTCAGCACATTCAAGTCTCTCTGCCAGCCCTTCGCTAACTCTTGCACTGCCGAACTTCGAAAAAACAAAATATCATCTTCTAGAGAGCAGTATATGAGGATCATCACCACAGCTACATCTTATAACCCACCCATTGCCACCTATTGAAATGCTATTTCTATAAAATCAAATTGTTGGCTCTCCATAGCAAGATTTTTAAGAATATTCAGTGCCTTCGGATCTGTCTGCCAGCCTTTCGCTAGCTCTTGCACTGCCACTCTTCGAGTAGTGTAACTAGACGAATATCGTCTAGCAATTCTGTTAAGCCAAGCAAAGGTTTCTGGGGTTTCCCCCCAGCTACGCACGATTGATGCGATTAAAGATTTCGTATAATTTACCGGACTATTAGAACTATAACTTTCTACACATTGTTTCATTCTCTCTAGCAGTAGGCTAGCAGGCTGTACAACTTCATTTCGAGCTCTCACCTCTACTAAACAATCTGCAGCTAATAGAAGACTATCAATCCCGGTTATAGAAATATCACTGGTAGGATCATAATCCAGCGAGATTTCGTCCCATTCCTCAAATTCGTAAGTCTGAGAGGCTGTAGCACTATCAAACTGATCAAGTAAGTATTCAATAATAGCTCCAACAAAGCGAGGCTCTACCATACCAGCAATCAATCGCAAAACCTCATCCCAAGCTTCGTTTAAGAAGTATTCACCATACAGTGCCTTCAAATCTTCTTTCTCAAGCATTCTCTCCTTCTCAAATTGATAAACAAATTCACTTGCACAAAAATATTCCAAAAACGTGAGATGAACGAATGCATAGCTATCAGCTCCGAGATAACACAAAATGAAGTTGCGCGCCCGCAATTGTTCAATCATCACCCTCGCCACCGGACGTGCCCTATCCACATCCTGCTTCTTCAAATACGCCGTCAAAATCTCCTCCAAATCATCCCGGCTAATCACATTCCCCGATAGCCCCTGCTCATTCGCCTGCATATGATGCGCCACCTTCCGCAACATCGCCTGCTTATCTCGCACATCAATTTGCCAATGCTTCAAGTCTGCCTGCTCATAAAGCTTCCCCTCCACATCCCACTGATACAGCAGCACCTTAGAAGCTTCCTCATACAACCGAGCTCGATCTCTCGGCAGCTCCTGATTACGATTCAAAATCGCCATCATCGTCAACAGCAGCGGATTTCCTGCTAGCTCCCGAATCGCCTTGGACTCCTCAATCGCCCGCTGCAACCGCCCTTGCTTTCTCTCTCTTTCTTCCTTCTGGGCTTTCGTAAACGTCAGCGCATGCCATCGCTCCAAAAAATCCTCAATCTGTTCGTCATTCAAATCCTGCAACATATAGTGCGCAAACTCCGCCTGCCGCAAGGTCTCCGATTTGTACCCCAGCCATCGAGACGTCACCACCATCTGCACCGCTGGGTAGCGATTGCTAAACCGATGAATATCCGTCACCACCGCCTCCCGTAGCTTCGAATCAAACACCTCATCCACCCCATCAAACAGCGCTACTGCCCGCCCAGTCTTCAATAGCTCATTCAGCTCAAGCTGATTCAACCGGCAGGCCGTATTTCCCCGATGCAAATACTCCAAAAAATCATTACAAATCCCCTTATCCTTATCCTGCGCATACAGCCGCAGTTCAATCAAAAGCGGAATCGGCTCACCTTTTAGCTTCGCCAGCGACTTATCCGCCCAGCTCAACGCCAAAGCCCTCAGCAGCGTGGACTTTCCCGACCCCGGATCACCCAAAATCACAGAGCGCAGAATCGGATCATCCCATTCCAATCCCACTACACCTCGCACCGACTCAACCGGCCTCTCCGCATAGCGTCGCCGCCGCTCTTCTAGCACATCCACCGACAGCAACGGATCAATCTCACCCGCAGCCTGCAATTCCAGCAGCCGCTCCTTCGGCAGCTCATACATCTGCGGCGCAAACTCCGCGCACTCCCGCACATCCTGCGCCACAAAAATCTTCCACAGGCGCAAGTTGTCATACGCCGCTCCTGTCGTATCCAACGAGTCCAAACTCAAACTGCCGAACTTCTCCTTCAGCGACTCCTGATACTCCCGCAAATCAAACTGAACCGGCACACCCACCAGCGCCTCATTGCTCTCCTGAATCGCCTGCTGCTGATCCAGCTCCAGCTGCCGAGCTAGGTCCTCATCCTGCCGAACCAGGCCCTTCACTCGCCGCACATAGTTCCTTGCCAATTCATCCCACTCAAACGCGTCAGGAAAAGTAGAAGGCGGCGTCAGCGTATTCCACGTATCCGGCAACAATTGCCAATCAATCTTGTTCACCCCAGTCTCAAAAGCTCGGCATAGCTCGCGCCTCACGGACTCTGTAGCAAGCAACTGTCCCAAAGGCTTGTCAAACTCATCGTGCTTAACCAGCGCACTCGGCAAGCCGCAATTTTCCAACTCATCGTCAAAAAGCTTAACGAAGTTCTTAAGCGCCTGTTTCACAGCCTTTTTCAAAGCATCCGGTGCACTCTGAGCCAATCCATCATCAATCCCTTGCTTCAGCCGGTCTTTGCACCAATCTTCAGCAGCAGCCTTCGCCAGTGGTCCAACAACTTCTTTCAGCACCACACCCAGCTGAGCCAGCATCAGAGATTCCAGCATGTTCTAAATCAGTAAGCTTCATCTACACCGATACCATGCCACCTATCGACAAAAATTGCTGTGAGCCACCATCCCTCATCCAAAAACTTCAAAATACTTCAAAACATCGCGCAACAAGCAAGCAGCCAGTTAACAACAGAGAGCGTCAACCGCACCCCCATCGTTAAAATAAAAAGACATCGATTCATTAATTTTCCAGGTAAGCCATGACCGCATTACCAGACATCAAAACCACAACAAAACCACAGGTCGATCCCGTTACCCTAGAACTTCCCGCACTCTCCCGCTCCGCCATAGACGAGCTGTACCACTTCCTCCAATATCTACAGTTCAAACATCAAATAGACCTCGAACCCGCCATCGAAGCCATCGAAGACGAAATCGACGTTTTTGATGCTGACGTAGCCTTACAAGACCCCGGAGAAGATGTGCCCTGGGAGAACTTAAAGCAAGAGCTAGGGCTGTCGTGAGCTATCAGATTATTTTCAAGTCTGCCGCTGCGAAACAGCTCAAAAAACTACCAAAATCAGTTCAACAAACCCTACGTCCCCTCATAGACAAGTTGGCAGAAAATCCTAGACCATCAGGATGTAAAAAGCCGAAGGGTAGGCCAGATCAGTACCGTATACGCTCCGGAAGCTACCGGATAATCTACAGCATTCAAGACACAGAACTCATTGTGAAAGTTATCAGCCTGGGGCACAGAAGAGACGCGTATGAAAAATAAGCACTACGAGCTGATTGATTAACATGTTCCAAACCACCCGTCGCCGCCTCGCCCTCTGGTACACCGCCGTCACCGCCATCCTGCTCCTGCTCTTCGCAACCGGCGTTTACGCCTACGTGCGCACCACCCTCGTCGAACGCGTTGACGACACCCTCAACCACGTCATCGAAATCGTCGAACGCTCCCTCATCATCGAACCCGCCGACCCCACCGAGCAACAAAACAGCCACCCCACCATCGGCAGAATGCTCACCCCCACCGGCATCACCGCCCCCAGCCTCCACGTCAACATCGAAGCCAGCTTCCGCAACAGCGAAGAAGCCAGCGAAGACGACCGCATCGACCTCGAATGGTTCGACGCCGAAGGCAACCTGCAATGGACCACCTTCGCCAAAAGCCACGGCATCCCCCTCCACGTCAACCCCAAAGGCGAAACCGTCATCCCCACCGGCGGCCTCGCCCTACGCCAAATCACCGAACGCATCACCGCCGATGGCCAGCTGCTCGGCTACCTGCGCGTCAGCCACCCCTGGTTCGAAGTCTCCAAACCCAGCCGCCAGCTAATTATCGACCTCGCTCTTGGCAGCACAGTTGCCATTACCGCCGTCGCCTTCATCGGCTGGCTACTCTCAGGGCTCGCGATCGCACCCGTCATCACCTCCTACCAGCAGCTCAAACAATTCACCGCCGACGCCTCCCACGAACTGCGCAACCCCATCGCCGTCATCCAAACCAACGTCCAGGTCGCCCTCACCGATCCCGACGAACAGTTCCAGCGCAGCCAGCTCGAAGTCATCGAACGCCTCACCCGCCGACTCGGCAGACTGGTTGACGATCTGTTGTTCTTAGCCCGGCAAGAAAGCGGCCTCATCCCCATGCAGCCAGAGACCGTAAATCTCTCCAACCTGCTAAAAGACGTCTTTGAAGAACAGCAGGCGATCGCCCAAGAAAAATCCCTCACGCTTCGCTACGCCCCATCCCCTATTCCCCCTCTTCTTCAGGGCGATCCCAACCAGCTCACCCGCCTATTCACCAACCTAATCGCCAACGCCATCCAATACACCCCGCAAGGCAGCATCACAATCAGCCTTAGCAGCACAGCCAGCCAAAACGTCATCGCCATCGCAGATACCGGCATCGGCATACCCAGCGAAGACCTCACCCACATATTCGATCGCTTCTACCGGGTTGATCCCGCCCGCAGCCGCAGCGCCGGTGGCTCTGGGTTAGGGCTTGCGATCGCCAAAATCATCACCGAAAACCACCAGGGCCAGCTCACCCTCACCAGCGAACCCAACCAGGGCACCACCGCCACCGTCACCCTCCCAGCAAAAACAACAGCCCCAAAAACCAAATCTCTACCAACAGCAAAAAGCGCCTAGCCGTCCTTCCACAGCAAAGCGCTTTTCTCAGAAGCTATTAGCGGTCAGCCGGTCAGCAGCCGAGCGCAAATCAACACTACTCAGCGAGCAACATACTCACATCTGGCGCAAACGTCTTCTCTTCAGGCATACCCACCTCACCCATCGGCGTCGCCTCCGACTGATTAAACGAATACATCACCCCACCGGCATTGCCAACCCGAATCGTCATCGACTTATCCGCCGCCCAAGAGCGCGTCTCGCCCTGCTCCAAAATGGCCTCAAAAGCTGTTGTCCCATCAGCAATCACCCGCACCCAAGACTGCCCCGTTAGCATCAAATCGACTTCAATCGGCTTAGCCTGCACTTTCGGCGCAGGTTCAGGCTCAGCAGGCGCTTGCACGACTGGCTCCGGTGTAGGCATCAGCTGTTCAATCGCAGCCGGATCCAAAATTGGCTGCGCCGTCATATCTGGCGCGGTGCGCTGCAACAAACCAGACAGGGCACTCACCGCCCCCATAATCAACAGCACATACGCACCATATAGATGGAGCGGGCGCAGCTGAGCCGCTGGCGAATCTTTCCAAGAAGAGCGGGGTGGATTCACGATAGGCCGCGTGAAAAATTGACTTGCGATCGCCTCACCATCCAAACCCAACGCATTGCCATAGCGCCGCAACAGCGCCCGAATATAAATCGGTTCAGGCAAATCCGATAGCTTACCTTGCTCCAAGGCCGAGAGTAACGTCTGACGAATCAACGTTAGCTTTTCAATCGCTTCCAGGGTAAGCCCCCGCTGTGAACGAGCCTGTTTCAACAAACTGCCAATAGAAAGCAACTGCTCTTGCTGCAGCTGCTTTGCGGTCGGTTCTTTAGTGCGAGCTTTCTGCTTCATGGTAAGGCGGGATGGGTAAGGCAAGAAACAAAGGATCAAAGCGTGGGGATCAAAGCCGCTGTGCAGCGCTGTGCCTGAGCTGAGTCACTTCTGTAGCAGTAAGTAAACGGTAGCGGCCCCGAGGCAGATTTTCTAGGGCCAGTGAGCCAATTTGTATTCTATGAAGGGCTGTCACAGGGTGGCCCAAAGACTCCGCCACACGGCGGATTTGACGATTGCGACCTTCTGTTAGCGTCACACTTAGCAGCGCTTTCTTATTCGGCAGCAGTCGTATTAGCCGAACCTCTGCTGGCAGCGTCTGACGATCATCTAGCAGAATGCCCCTACGCCAGCGACGCAGCGTATCTTTGGTCGGCACCCCCAACACCGTCACCTGGTATACCTTTGGCATACCGTGACGAGGATGGGTTAACTGATACGTCAGGTCGCCATCGTTAGTCAGCAGTAAAGCACCGGTCGAGTCAGCGTCCAGACGACCTACCGGATGAATCCCCGCTCCTTTTCGAAGCGAGGTTTCTAGTAAGTCCAAACCCGTCCGCCGCCCTCTCGGATCCGAGCAAGTTGAAACAACGCCTCTAGGCTTATGAAGTAAAAAATAAACGAAGCGGGGAGGCTCGCCAATTTCTACTCCATCCACACAGATACAATCAACGCTGGCATCCGCTTGCTGACCAATCTCTGCAACTTTGCCATTGACAGTAACTCTGCCGTCTGAAATTAATCTTTCAGATTGACGGCGAGAAGCTATTCCCCTTTTAGCGAGAAGCTTTTGTAGCCGTTCAGTCATAAGTACGGACGGTCTAAGTCAAAAGAATCGTCGCTATGCAAAAGTTCCGTAGAAAAACTCAAGCACCTAATAGTTTGTGAATACCTCTTTATTCAAGCAGCTATCTCTAGATATCCACAAGGGGGTAGCACCACTGAATCGATAAGATTTCATACCCATAGTACCGCTACTCTCTACGTAAATGCCGACTCGGCCGCGGATAAACACCGCTAAATACAGCTTTCAGGACATTTTTGCTCAGTTTTGCCGCTGATTTTGATACAAAGATCGCGCGAACTCATCACAATTTCTTTATATTCAATCGCATTAGCAGCGTTACATATGTTTGTACTTACGCACACCTGCACGAACAGCGTCTAAATCCAGCAGCGTACAAATCCAGTGGCTAAGTCGGCTAAGTCAGTGAGATCAGCCGCTTCCCCGGCAGCCACACGCGCAACCAGGCCCCGCCTAATTCAGGATGATTCCGAGCTTCTACGCGCCCCTGATGCGCCTCCACGACTTGCCGCACAATAGCCAGCCCCAAACCAGACCCACTGCCGGGTAGTACAGCGGCACTGGCCGCACTGCCCGGCGCGTTATCAGCGCTATCATCTGCACTAGCGTTGCCCACAGAAGCCTCTCGGCTCCGGGACAAATCACCTCGATAGAAACGGTCAAATACATGGGGCAAATCTTTTTCAGCAAAGCCTTGCCCAGCATCAATGACTTCCAGCAGTATCTCATCTGCACCAGCGCCTTCTACCAGACTCAGACGGGCAAAAATGGTCTGTTGAGTCGGGCTGTACTTCACCGCATTGCTCAACAAATTGAACAAAATACCGTGCATCAGGGTTGCATTAACCGTCAGCACCATGCGCTCAGGGCCGTTGTAATCCAAGGCCAGCTGTTTCAATTTTGCTAGCGGCTCAACGCCTTGCCATACGGTTTGAATCAGCGGGACCAAATCAATATCTGACTCATTTTGCACTTGGCTACGACCCGGCTCCAAGCTGCTCATTTTCAGTACATCATCAACTAACAGGCTCAGCCGAATCACCTCTTTAAGTAGACGATCCACCCAGGTCAACAGGTTAGGCGCCACTCTAGATTGCAGCGTCTCGGCAACCAGCCGAATAGAAGTCAAAGGCGTTTTCAGCTCATGAGCAACGTCAGAAATCCAGCGATCGCGCTGTTGAGCAAGCAGCACGGCCTCCTGCTTATTCTCTAAAAACACGCCGATCTGGCCATCGGGCAAAGGGAACCCGTAGCCTTGCAGTGGGTAGGCAGGTCGCTCTAAGTAGTTAAAGGGATCGGTTGAAATGGAGTTAAACGTCCAGCTTGCCTCACACAGGCGAGCTGTCTGCCGGGTCCGTTCTATGAGCTGATCTAGCTCGTAAGATCGAACCACCGCCAGCAAAAGTCTAGGCTGAGCGTATTCGCCCTGGTCAATATCCAAAAATTCTTGAGCTTTTGTATTGCACCAAAGCAAGCGACTTTCTTCATCTACCTGTAAATAGCCCACCGGGGCCTGCTGCAATAGCTGACGCAAGCTTTGCACTTCAATCGTCAGTGCTTCTAGCTGAGCTTGCCGTTCACCAATAGCACTAGCCAGCTGCGCATCATAACCAAGAGCAGGTATGGGCTGACGATCCTCCAGACGACCTAGCAATCGTCTCAATTTTGCGTCGCATCGTCGCTGATTAGTGACCAGAGCAATCAGTCCGATGGCCAAACCTACGAGAAAACTCAATAGCATAACCATCGCTTCTAGGTCGCCAAGCGTCATAATACAGCAATAAAAAAGGCGCAATCTAAAGAGATCGCGCCTTGATTGAACTAATTGTCGCAACTGCTAATTAAACACGCTGCTAGAGCCAGACTTCAAAGCCAACCTCGATTAAACCTTGCCATCGGTCTCCAGCAGTTTTTGGTCGCTAATACTAGCCGCTAGCAAATACCAGCCGCTAGCAAAAATTAGCGGATAATCGCACCACGATACTTCAGCACATCCGCAGAACGGCGAGCGGGCACGTTTGCCGCACGACGAACATGATACGTAGCACCACGGTAGTGGCCAATTTCTTGAGTTTCTGTGACTTGAACAGCGGGCTTGTTAGTGTTGTACTTTACGCCACGGTATGAAAGTTGCATGGTAATCGCCTCCAAAGGGATTGAAATGTTTAAAGAGGCGCGTTCCTTCAGGGTCTACAACAGAACTTTGCGAACCCTTACTTCCGTCTTTTGCTAAGCAACAGCAAAAAGATGAACGTTGTTCGTTTCTGTATACAATGATACCGTTTTCAATCAAAAATCGTCAATGAGTCTAACTACCTAGTTTTCATTTTTTTACATTTCTTTCAGTTTTTGCTGTTCCAACCTTGAGCCGCTGGCGGCTTAAACAAAAGACAGCTACACAAAACAGCGATACAAAAGACAGCTACACAAAAGGAATCGAGCTACGTCTCAGCGTTCATCGCAGCTTGCAGGGTTGAAACAGGTGCCTGATAAAAGTACTGACGGCGGAATGTTTCTTCTTGAATAGCCAACAAAAATCGTCCCAGCGCAGCCTCTCGGGCCGATGAATCAGCCGGGGAATCAGATAGTTGCGCGTTCTTAGCAGAATAACCAAACCGTATGTCAATAGCCGAGCGTTTAACTTCAAACCCAGCACGTTCCAAAGCAGAAAAGCCCAGCGTTAGAGTGCGATCGCTCAACAGTAATCGCGCACCTAATCGCTCCCGGCTCACTGCCACCTGCTCTCGGCTCAGATACTTCGCTATGCCTAACAGCTGCTTCCACTTCTCAATAGGATCAACCGTCGTAGGCGGCTCGTAGGCTAACGCCAGCGGTTGCGCCGTTTGCTCAGACTGGTGTTGCCACAGCCGCAGATCCTGCCATTGCACCGGACACTGGTCCAACACTAATGCCGTCTCCACAGCAGGTGCCGCTTCGCCTGGGATAGTGCGATCGCGACGAAAATCCAGCAGCCAATCAGCCCTTACTGAATTCGGTCGCACGCGGTCTTTACTAGCGATCGCATCCGCAGTCTCTGATTTAACCGCCGGGCGAATTGCAATCAAGCGCACCTCATACCGACGGCTCCTTGGATGGCTGTTGTAGTCCAACTCTGCCACCACATCCCAGCGCCCAGGGGGCAAATCATCTTTGTAATGTCCCCACCATAGGCCAGGGCATTGGGCGGTCGTACCCTCCGGGCCGCTTTTATCACAGAGCTGAAAGTTCGCTTTGATGTAGCCAACTTTTGAGCCCATTCGATCTTTTAATTTTTGATGCCAAACATTGTCAAACCAACAGTTCTCAATCAATAGCTTTGGCACCGGATTGCCCATACCGCAGGGCTCTAGCAGCTTTAGCTCTTGGAACAAGTCTTTGCCCAACTCAGATACGGTGACAACAAGATCTGCTTTTACAACAGGCACGCTCACAGCTGGGCCCATCTTCTGCCGATACTGCTGATTGATCGCCGCTCGAAATAAAGACAGATTTTCCAAAGGCAAGCTCAGCCCAGCCGCAAAAGGGTGACCGCCAAAACCCGTGAGCAGATGAGATTGAGCGTCAACGAGGTCGTAGAGATCAATCTGATTGACTGAACGCGCTGACCCTCGAATCAAGACAGACTGCTCCGGTTTATCTGATCCCGAGATATCTTGTTCTGAGATATCTTGCTCTGAGATATCTTGTTCTGAGATATCTTGGCTGAGCAAAATAGTGGGTCTGCCGTACTGCTGTGCAACCTGCCCAGCGACCAATCCCAAAACGCCCACAGGCCATTGCGCATCAAAAAGAACAATCACGCTCATCGTTGACATATCGCGATGTTCTAGCTGCCGGTTGACCTGCTGAAGCACATCACTTTGTAAGGCCTTCCGCCTGGCATTGGCAAGCTCGGCCTTACCCGCCAGCTCGCGGCAGCGCTCAGCGTCCTGACTGGTCAATAGCTCCACACAGAAGCTGGCCTCTCCATAGATACGGCTAACTGCGTTGATGCGCGGGCCGAGGCCAAAGGAAATGTCTGTGGGGCGATCGCCTGCTCGCCGACAGAGGGTCAATAGCTTTGCCACACCAGGCCGTGTAGGTTGCGTCGCCTTTAAGTGCGTTTGCAGCTGAGCAATACCTATCTGAGCAAGGTACCGACAGTCTCCTTTCAGTTCTACCAGGTCGGCAATCAAGCCAATTGCGACCAAATCAACCAGTTCACTTAAAGGTCGTTTCGGCACGTCGGGCAGTTTTTCATACAGCGCTTCAATTAGCTTGTAAGCAACCGCCACCCCAGACAGTGATGCCATTGCATGCTCAGGCGGCAGCGCTCTAGGGTTCACAATCGCTACCACCGCGGGCCGCTGAGCGGGCAACGTATGGTGGTCAGTCACAATAACGTCCATGCCCAGTGACCGAGCGTACTCAATTTCAGTGGGGTTAGTGCTCCCCGTATCACAGGTGACAATCAACCCCACCCCTTGAGCTGACAGCTGGGCTATCCCTACCATCGAAAGACCGTGAGATTCTTTCAGGCGATTAGGGATGAAGTAAGTGAGCTGATGATCATGTGGAAAAAACTGTCTGAGGCCGTCCCAAAGCACAGCTGTTGAGGTAATGCCGTCCGCGTCGAAGTCTCCCCAAATAGCGACTTTTTCGGTGCGATCGCGGGCCACTATCAGCCGGTCTACTGCCCACAGCATCTCCTCACCAAACTCAAACGGGCTCGCGGGCTGATAGTCTGCGGCTCGCCAAAATCCTCGCAGTGCCTCAGCTGAGCGAATGCCTCTCATCCACAGCAGCTGAGCCCCATGGGTAGGCCGGGGCAAGCCGGTAATTTCCTGTACCGTTTCTATCCAGCTGTGAGCGATCGCCAGGTCCGTCATCCAATCCACCGAACCATCCGCAGCAACCTGCCAATCTGCCGCAGGCCAATCAATTGCAGCCATAGATCCTCCCACCTACCTCTGTTCTCTCAACCTAACACCTCTGCTCTAATATCTTTGCTCTAACACCTCTGCCCTAATATCTCTGTCACCGAAGCCCGATACAATAAACGCCTATACCGACAGCGAGATAGTAAGCCATGAAGCTAGGTGACTGGATCAGTCTGCTGTGCGTCATTGCCGCAGGATACATTCTTTGGCAAATCAAACCGCTCCTGCTTCTCTCCTTCGCAGCGGTTGTCATCGCCCTTGCACTCAACAGCTTGACTCGCAAAGTTCAAGCGTTCAAAATTCCTCGCCGGTTTGCGATCCCGACGGCTATTTTTCTGTTCACAATAGTGGCTACGCTGTTCGTTCTAGTCATCATTCCACCCTTCGTACAACAGTTCACCAAGCTACTAGAACTGCTCGTTAGCTTCTCGACCCGGCTACCCGGCTTAATTGCAGAGCTGCAATCCAATCTGCCCGAGCGCATTCGCTTACCAGAAATCGACGAGTTTTTAGCCTGGCTGACCGCACCGGACTCAGCCGTTCTCGATGTTTTTCGCAATTTCTTTTCTTTTTTCAATGCCTCTTTTCAGCTTCTGATCAACTCTTCTATTCAGATCTTGATCCAAACGCTGTTTGTTGCGGTGCTAGCCGTGATGATGCTGTCTAATCCCAACGCTTATCTCAATAGCGTTTTGCTGCTATTTCCCTCTTTTTATCGCGATCGCGCCCGCGAAATATTCGAAGAGTGCGAAGTCGCCTTAGAAAACTGGCTAGGCGGCATTATCATCAGCTCTATCTTCATCTTTGGGTTTAGCTTTATTGGCCTAGTAGCACTAGGCATTGAATTTGCCTTTGCCCATGCGCTCCTTGCAGGCATTCTCAACTTCATTCCCAACATCGGACCGACCCTCAGCATGATCTTCCCAGTGGTCGTCGCCCTACTCTCAGAAGATCCTTGGAAAGCAGTTGCCGTCATCGGACTCTACATCGTCCTTCAGCAGCTAGAATCTTACGCCGTTACGCCCACCGTGATGGCTCATCAGGTCTCGCTTCTACCCGCGTTCACGCTGATTGCTCAAATCTTCTTCGCCACTGTTTTCGGCTTTCTCGGGCTACTGCTAGCCCTACCGCTCACCGTCGTCACCAAAACATGGATTCAAGAACTGCTGATAAAAGACGTACTCAACAACTGGAAGCTGTCGCCGCAAAGGCGCTTACGGCCTATTTCAGGCGCTAATACAAATACCTATGCAAATCAAGAAGACGCCGAAACCGACCTAGAAAAGAGAAGTCCTGCAACCATCTCTTTCATTGATTACAACACCGTTGATCACGATACGAAACTTGCAGCACCGGATTCCACGTCCAACCCATCACCAAATCCGTCTGAAGTCTAAGCGCCTCCCTACGCTAGCTGCTGAGAATAGGCAGAGCGGGAATAGTAATAAGGCCATCTTGTCCGCAGCCGATAGGGCATGCGCAGAGCCGGAATATGCTAACTCCAGCCCAAAACCTGCATCATCTGCAAACGCTATTGATGTCGTTTCATCCCATCATTGTGATCGAAACGGTAGAAGAAGAACGAGTACAGGCTTTGCTCGGCCAGGCCACCGAGGAACTTCAGCTCTTGGCCTTTGAATGGAGCATTGCCCAGGGTATGAGCCGGTTACAGAGTGCTCAAAGCCATTGGCGAAACGAATACGCACCGCCTGGTTCCAACAGACAAACGATCGAGAAAACAGCCGACCCGTTAGAGGTGCTACGTCACATTGCTAACCTATCAACCAGAGGGCTCTATTGGCTAAAAGACTTTGCGGGTCATCTTGATGATGCCACTATCGCCAGGCAGCTCAGAGAAGTCGCTCATTTATTCAGCTACAATCAATCCGCGCTAATTCTGACGGGAGAGCAGGTATCACTCCCTCAAGAGATTGCACACGAGGCCATCTATTTTGATTTGCCTCTACCTGGCCCTATCGGACTAAAACAGGCTATCGATAGCACCGTCAGATCTTTTCGAGGGCGAGTTCAGATCAATCTCTGCGAGCGAGACTATCAGCAGCTGATTAAAGCGGTACAGGGCATGACGCTCAAACAAACCAAAAAAGTTATCGCTTACGCCACACTCTCAGATCGTCAGCTCGACGCCAGCGATATCAGCAGCGTCTTAGAAAGAAAAACTCAAATCATTCGCGAAAATGGTTTGTTAGACTACATCCCCGCCGAGCGAAATACGGCGCAGCTGGGCGGCTTCGATAACCTACGACAGTGGCTTAACCGTGCCCGTATGGGCTTTAGCAATCAGGCTAAAAGTTTTGGGCTCGTGCCTCCAAAAGGCATTTTAATTGTGGGTATTCAGGGCTGCGGTAAATCGCTCGCGGCCAAAAATATCGCTCGTCAGTGGAAAATGCCGCTGCTCAAGCTTGATACCGGCAGACTCTACGACAAGTACATCGGAGCCTCTGAGAAAAATTTTCGCCATGCGCTTAACCTGGCAGAAAAAATGGCACCTGCCGTCTTATGGATAGACGAAATCGAAAAAAGTATGGGTCAGGGGAATAGCGACGCCGACGGTGGTCTCAGCAGTCGGCTCTTTGGTTCATTTCTAACCTGGCTACAGGAGAAGTCCGAAGAGGTTTTCGTCGTGGCTACGGCCAATGACCTTTCAAAACTACCGCCAGAGCTACTGCGAAAAGGGCGGTTCGATGAAATATTTTTTGTTGATCTTCCAGACGATCAGGCCAGAGAAACCATTCTCACGATTCAGATGGCTCGCTATCAGCAAGATCCTAGTCGATTCGACCTGCCACGGCTGGTTCTCGCCAGCGATGGCTTTAGCGGTGCGGAAATTGAGCAGGTGATTATTACAGCGCTCTACCACGCGATGCACGAAAGATGTCCAGTAGATACCGCGCTACTAGAACACACGATAAAGTCGACGGTTCCGCTCTCAGTTTCGAGAAGAGAAGATTTGCAGCATCTTAGATCAATTGCCAAAACTCGATTTGTCAGCGTGAAATAAGCTCGCAGACCACGTAAGCTGAGGAGATCTCAACCTAATTTTCTTAGCGGGGCCAAATCATGAATCTATCGCTTAAGCGGCCCTCTCCTATCGGATTTTTGCTGATTGCGATTCTCTCTATTCAGTTTGGCTCTGCGCTGGCCAAATCGTTGTTTAGTGAACTGGGCCCATGGGGTGTTGTGGCGCTTAGAGTCACCTTTTCGGCCCTGATACTCTTCGCTATCTGGCGGCCCAGGTTACACGCTCAGGTTAAGTCAAACTTCAAGCTCATTCTGGTCTATGGCCTTGTGATGACCTGCATGAATTCGGCCTTTTATGCCGCGATTGATCGCATTCCACTGGGCATTGCGATCGCTATAGAATTCACAGGTCCACTAGGCCTATCAGTACTCAAGTCTCAAAAATGGCAGGACGGTCTCTGGGCCGCCCTTGCAGCAATTGGAATTTCACTACTCACACCGCTAAGCGGCGCTAACCTTGACCCGGTCGGGATACTCCTGGCCCTATTTGCCGGTCTCTGCTGGGCACTGTACATCATCCTGGCCGCTAAAATTGGTCCAGCACTGCCCGGCGTTGAAGGATTGGCCTGGGGACTTTTGGTCGGGACAGTTGTGCTGCTACCAATCGGGATTGCCACGGCGGGTAGCGCGTTGCTAAGTCCAAGACTGCTAGCGACGGGTGTAGGCGTAGCGGTCCTCTCTACCGCGCTGCCCTACGCCTGCGAAATTGCAGCACTTAGGACGATTCCAGTTAAAGTTTTTGGGGTCATGCTGAGCGTTGAACCCATGGTAGGGGTACTGGCTGGCTTTTTGATTTTGGGTGAGACGCTATCGGCGCGATCGCTGATTGCCTGCCTCCTGGTTTCTATTGCTGCCGCCGGTGCAGCGCAGTTTCACAAAGCCAGTGAAAGCGACACAGACATTCACCCGTAGCGCTTTAGCACCGCTATCTCAGCTCTTTAGACCAGGCACTTTAGATCGCGACAGCTTGCACTAGCGACAACTTGTATCAACTACAACTTGTCATAGCCAGATGGGTAGTCTATGGGTGAATTGAGTTGTCTACGCTAGTGCTATGTCATCGCCTGCCTCGCCACTGACCCTAGAACCCAAAGACTTTAGCGAGCTGTTTCCGCTCTTTAAAGACGCCAGCCCAGAAACACTCAAAAAGCTGCAAGAGAGTGCAATTTTTAACGAGTGCCCGGCTGGTCGCACGGTCCTGATGGAAGACTCGTGGGGCAACGCGGTGTATCTAATTGTTTCAGGCTGGGCGAAAGTTCGTGTGCAGGCAGGCGACGACTATGTAACGCTCGTAATCTTAGGCAAAGGCGAGTACTTTGGCGAAATGGCCGTCCTTAACGAATCACCTCGCTCTACAGACGTTGCAGCGCTCTCTAAGGTTGAACTGTTAAGTATTCCAGCGCAGCTGTTTATTCAAAGTCTGTTCAAAGATCCTCAGCTGCACCATCGTTTACTACAAAGCATGGTGGAACGCCTCAAGCAAACTCAAAAACGCTTTCAGCTACGCAATAAAGCACCTGGCATCAAGATGGTCTACACGTTGATTGGTTTGGCCGATGCCTACGGTGACCATAGAGGTAACAGCATTGAAATTTTCAATATTCCTGAGACGGATTTAGCAGCGATCGCAGATATCAAGCTCGCCGAAGTTGGCAAAATCATGAGCAAACTTGCCGCGCGTAACTGGCTCACAATTGATACCGACAAAGACGTCATTCGCCTGCTCGACATAAAAAGCCTCAGGCATTTATCTAAACTTGGCTAGCCTGAACTTGGGTTAAGGACTGCGATCGCCAGTCATATCTTTAAATTTTGTAGGGCAGTTTTCACTATTTGCCGTCTCCTTTTCTAAAGTAAAAGACAATTCCGTGTGTCTGAGAGCAGCCAAAACCAAACGGCCAAGTACGAACACTCAGCCACGCTACTACACAGGTGAGAACGCCATATGAACATCCAGCCACCGCCGATTTCTCCGCGTCAAATGAATCTGCTGCGCGTTGTTCTCTCTATGGCCTGGGCCGATGAAACCTTAGAGCAAAAAGAAGTCGACGTCATGCTCAATCGCTTCAGTCAGCTCTTCGCAAGTGAGCCAGATCAGCAGGCCTACCTCCAAAGCCAGCTCAAAGAATACTTTGTCCAAGATATTCCGCTAGAAGAAGCCGCTGGCAAAATCGCCAGCGACGCTGAAAAAGAAATTGCTGTGCGGCTCTCCTACGAAGTCATCAATGCCAGTGCACGCACCCCCGAAGAAGCCAAGGTCAACCAAGCAGAAAGCACCGCTTACCGCAAGCTGATCGAGCAGCTTAATCTTCCGGCTGAGATTGTTAAAAGAGCTGAGCAGGAAGCCATTGCCGCGCTCAACCAGGGCGGCGACAACATTGTAGATATGCTGGCCTATCAGCTGCGTGATTATCTGACACAGTAACGTGATTATCTGATACAGCGACCTGACGATTTTATTTCGCTGACTATTACCGAGCACTCATCTCTAACATGCGTTGAATCGGCGCTAGCGCATCCGATTGAATCGCCTCTGGAATAGTGACTTCTGGTGTCTTATTTTTCATCGCTAGATACAGCTTTTCTAGCGTATTCAATCGCATGTATGGGCATTCGTTACAGGCACAGTTTGCCTCAGGCGGTGCAGGAATAAAGTGCTTTTGGGGCACTTGCTTCTCCATCTGATGAATAATACCGGGCTCTGTAGCCACAATAAACCGTTCATTTTCACTGCGCTGCACATAGTTCAGCAGCGCGGTGGTTGAGCCAATATAGCTGGCATGGCGTAGCACTGTCTGCTCACACTCTGGATGAGCCACAATTTCCGCATCCGGATGCTCCATTTTCAGCTGGAGTATCTTCTTTTCAGAAAACGTCTCATGCACAATGCAGCTACCCTGCCAAAGCACCATCTCTCGGCCTGTTTGCTCCATCACATATCGCCCTAGATTGCGATCGGGAGCAAAAATAATTTTCTGCTCAGCAGGCAGCTGGTTCACCAGCTTGACGGCGTTAGAACTGGTACAGATAATATCGCTCATCGCTTTAATATTAGCCGTGCAGTTGATATAAGAAATCACCAAATGGTCAGGATGAGCGGCCTTAAACCGGGCAAATTCATCCGGCGCACAGCTATCGGCCAAAGAACACCCTGCGTCTAGATCAGGTAGCAAAACTAACTTATCTGGATTCAAAATTTTGGCGGTTTCCGCCATAAAGTGCACACCGGCAAACACAATAACATCTGCTTCGGTGTCAGCGGCCCTTTGGGAAAGCCCTAAAGAATCGCCAATATAATCAGCAATATCTTGAATATCAGGCTCCTGGTAGTAATGAGCCAGAACAACCGCATTCAGGTCCTTTTTGAGCTGTTCAATCGCACCAAAAAGATCCTTCGGCAACGCCGTCTGGGTAGGGGAGACGCTGGCAGTAGCAAACACGGACTTTCCTCTCTAAATTATTGTGGATTACCAATTACTTGACTCCAATTATAGTCAAAACTACCATTAATAGCCAGCTGATTCACCAGGCAAAACCACAAGCCCCTCTGCAAAGCCTTTCTGCAAAGTCGATGACGCCTATTTCTTTGAAAAGAAAGCCGCTGAAGGCAGCGGCTCTTGTTGCATGTTGACCAAACGCGAGTCAGGTACCCAGCAAAGGGGCAACAGCGTTCAGCCAACCGTCGGGCGCAGGGGCGTCTGTCAAGACTTCTCGCCATGTCGCAATATCCAAGTCGCTTTTCACCTGTGACAAAGCCGCTAAATTATCCGAACGGCTGCTGATAACAGTGACACTAAGCGATTTTCCTGGCTCCAGCTGAGTGAGATAGGCTTCGACCACCGCGCTGGCTGCCGTTGCAAGACTCGCCCCAGAACCCAGCAGCTCAGAAAACCGAGTTTCTTCTTTAGAACGTAAGACCACCTCGAATCCCATGTCTTCAGCCGCCTGCTGTAATTCTGCCGAATCCACAGCTTTAGGCGTCATAAACAGCTCACTAAACTCGCGAGCCTTGGCTTGATGCGCTGCCTGCTCCGAAATCCCGGCTAATTTTTGTAGCTGAGGTACGGTGAAGTCGCCGAATCCTTTTAACGGATGAGAGATGATGTTGGCGAGCACACGCAGTCCAGCTCGCGCTTGGACGTAAGGGCAGCCCAATGTCAGCACAAAATAGTTATCTTCTTTTTCGCCCAAACTTGGCTCGAAAGGATTATGGTCTACAGGCGTAAAAACAGCGCTGCCGCTTTCTGCAATGAAGGGATCGACCAAGCCTAGCTGCTGACGGATTGAGTCTATTTCGGTGCGATCGCGCCTCGAAAACAAAATTACTGGAATGCCTTTTTCTCGCAGCTGTTCAAGCAGCGATCGCAGCTGTTCATACCTATCGTCAGAATTCTCGTTCGAGCGTTCTTCAGGCGCTCCAACCTCAGAAGAATTCAGCAGCGTTCCATCTAAAGCCGTTAATACTATTTGATCAACCATTTTGACTACATCAGCTCTCTTCACAGATGACTAAGCCCAGTGTTTACTTCCCTAAGGCTTATCCTGTTTAAAACAGTAGGCCCCTTTGTTCGCTATGGATACTCCCGGTTAACTATCCAGTCATGATAAGTTGAGCTAGAGACTGGCAGCCGCACAGTCAATTGCGTTTGATATATGCTGATAAAGAGCACTTCTCACAGCTAAGAGCCAAAGAGGGCGCTTCGCCCGCCTAGAGCTTCAGAGGCAACATTTACCGTGCATCAGTCAGTGGTCAAGATAGCAGTTGTCGGTGATATCCACGACCTCTGGGAACTAGAAGACAACGCCGCCCTCAAGCACCTAGATATTGATTTAGCTATTTTTGTTGGTGATTATGGCAATGAAGCCGTTGAAGTCGTCAGACGCATTGCGGCAGTAGAAGTCCCCAAAGTTGCAGTGATGGGCAATCACGATGCTTACTATTCTGCAAGCAACAAAGGCATCAAAAACTGTCCATACGACCGGACCAAAGAGGATTGGGTACAGCTACAAATCGATCTGCTTGGCGACGACCACATCGGCTTTGGGAAACGAGAATTCCCCCAGTTTGGATTGACGATTGTCGGTGCTCGCCCGTTCAGCTGGGGAGGACCAAAGTGGCGATACCGCAAGTTTTATCGAGATCGCTTCGACGTCAAAAACTTTGACGAATCACTCGATATGATTTTGGCGGCGGCGGATGAAGCCGAACACACCACTGTCATTTTTGTTGGCCACGTTGGGCCCACTGGTTTAGGCGATCAGCCGGAAGATCCCTGCGGCAAAGACTGGGGAAAAAACGGCGGCGGCGGTGATTATGGCGATCCTGACTTTGCCCAGGCGATCGCACTAACACAAGCATCTGGCAAGCACATTCCCCTAGTCACGTTTGGGCACATGCACCACACGCTAAAAAACAACACCAATCGGCTTCGCAAGCGAGTTGCCAAAACCGCTGACACGGTCTATTTCAACGCCGCCAATGTTCCTCGAATCGAAAAAACGCCCACAGGCAATCGGCGCAGTTTTTCTTTGGTCACCCTCAACCAGGGAAGCGTCGACTCTATTGCACTGATCTGGCTAGATGAGCAGTTCCAGCAAATCTCAGAAGAGTATCTATACAAAGCCCACCTGGGCATATAGTCAAACTGTCCGGTCAAACTGCACAGTCAACCTGTACAGACAGGCGACCGGGTGGCCTGCCTGCTCGACCTCAAAGCGCACCGCCAGCAGATAAAGACAGCGATAGAAGTAGACGTCTTAAGACAATTCAAGCTACTATAACCAAGCCTATTTAAGTACGGTCCTACCGTTACTGAATGCGTGCCCTGAATGTGTATCCCAAACACAGGCCCAAGCGTACGCCTGGAGAGGTGGCAGAGTGGTCGAATGCGCTCGACTTGAAATCGAGTGTACCGAAAGGTACCGTGGGTTCGAATCCCACCCTCTCCGTTTAATCCCATAGTTTTCGATAGGTTCTACGATTCCTTCACAAGGAGCGATATAGAATTATTGAAACACACCTGCAGACTTTGGAATTGAGACCAAAGTCTGTAATCTTTGAATGAGCAGCAAAGAACGCACACGGGCAAAATATCCAGTGAAAATATCCGTCTATCACACTCCCGAAGAAGTCCCCACGGGCCTCTTACCTGACTGTGCGATCGCCATTGATGTCCTTAGAGCCACCACAACCATGGCCGCTGCCTTCAGTGCCGGAGCCGAAGCGATTCAAGTATTCAGCGATCTCGATAAACTCCTCAGTGAAAGCGAAAATTGGCCAGCTGACAAACGCATTCGAGCCGGAGAACGCGGCGGACAGCGAGTAGAAGGCTTCGATCTAGGCAACTCCCCGCTTGACCACTCGCCAGAGCAAACCAAAGGCAAACGCCTGTTCATGAGCACCACCAACGGTACTCGGTGCCTACAGCGCATACAGGACGCCCCCATCGTACTCACAGCTGCACTCACCACCCGCCAAGCTGTTGTGGACTATCTTAAGCAGCATCAGCCCAGTAACGTCTGGCTCGTTGGCTCTGGCTGGGAAGGCGACTACTCATTAGAAGACACCGTTTGCGCGGGTGCAATTATTCAGCAGCTGATGGCACAAAATCAGCTCGGCTATGCGGATATTGTCGGTAACGATGCTGCGTTGGCCTCCGTCAGTCTCTTCGTCCAGTGGCAAACTCAGCTGCCAGAGCTCTTAACCCAAGCGAGCCACGGACAGCGACTGCTGCGAAAAAACAACACCGTCGATACAGAATACTGTGCCCAGCTCGATATTCTAGACATCGTGCCCATTCAGCAAAGTCCAGGCATTTTGGTCAACCAATAACCACTGCTCACTACGTTGACACTCTTACTACTTTGACACTTTTACTACTTTGACACTCTTACAGGGTGACAGTGTTTCCCTGTGAAGAAGCTCTCCGGAGCGCATCACCTACTCGCAAGGCATAAACGCTGTCAGCAGCCTTCACGTATAGCGCTACGCCCTCCGTCAGGTGAGCTAAAACAGCTTGCGTATCTAGAGCGATTAAGCCTTTACGAGGTGCGGCCTGCACGGCATGAGTGCCATCGGCCGTCACTAGTGTTCCACTATTACCAGAAAACGCCAATGACCCTTGGGTCCCTTGAGCGTCTATAGTCCGGCAGGCAGTCCATATATTTTCACCCTTGCCGTAGGTCAGCTCGGCAATCAAGCCACTGGTAAATTGCAACCGCCCAGAACTGAGGATACTGCGGTAGTAGCCACTATCGTCATCCTTCCAATCGATCCTTGTGCAGCAGTCCACAGACGCTACCGCGCCAAACAGATTAGTGAGTCGGTGCACCCGCGACAGCGCGCCGCAAAAGGGGAAACCAAATAAGTCTTGTCTATAGCTCCATTTCACCGGCGCAGGATGCTTAGGGCTCAGCGTCCGGTAGCTGACGTAGGTAGGCGCGCCAATCTCTGGTAAGTGCGATCGCATCGTCCTATGCAATCCACCCAAAAGCTCAATATGCTCCACGTGCAGCAAAAGGTCTTGATTCGCGGCCAGTAACAGCAGTCGCTCTGCTTGAGCTAGCTCCAACGACAGTGGATACTCCACAGCGACATGTTTTCCTGCATTCAATGCAGCCTCAACCACCTCACCGTGCAATGCGCTCACTGTGGAGACAACGACTAGATCAATCGAATCAGCTGTCACCAAATCAAACCAGCTGTCCATCGGCTGTATGCCATACCGCCTAGCAAAATCAACAGCACGAGAGTAGTCACGGCCTGCGACAGCTGATAAGTGCGATCGCTCATCTAGCAACAAAGCATCTGCTCTCACCCTAGCGGCGTATCCAGTTCCGACAATCCCGGCTCTAAGCGTCATATCCACATCCACCATCTCTATCTTCTAAAGCGGAAGAGAATCAGCAGCAATTAGACAAAAGGGGTAACATTCGACACAAAATTCTCAACTAAAAATCAATCAATGAACAGCCTGTTAAAGGGCGCTTTCTTGATTGAGAAAAGCTTTCAATAAGGGTAAATTTCTATCATTATGCTTAACTTTTATATGCCATAAGCAAAGTTTATAATAAAATCAATTACTGATAAAATAAAGGTCAATGAGCTCTCGTCTTTTTTAAGCAGGGAAACGACTAAACTCCTCTTATATAGCTGGTTTCGAACTTCTATCGAGTTATAAAAAAAGCACTAAACATAAGCAAAACATGGACTACATTCAGTTTTAGATTACGAATACCTTTCAAGAATCTACTGCAAGATAGTTACAGCAGAATGGTTTTCTCGTACTATCAATATACGCTGTTTTAAACGCCTATGTTGTTAGCGTTTATAGCAACACAAAGGTATTTAGAAACACGTTCAAACAACCGAGAGGACATTCGCATGGCTAGCTACAAGGTAACGTTGGTAAACGAAGCCGAAAATCTAAATACCACTATTGAAGTGGCTGAAGACGAGTACATTCTGGATGCAGCTGAAGAGCAAGGCATCGATCTCCCTTACTCTTGCAGAGCAGGCGCTTGCTCGACTTGCGCAGGTAAAATTACTGCTGGCACTGTAGACCAATCTGATCAGTCTTTTCTAGACGATGATCAAATCGAAGCAGGCTATGTGCTCACCTGCGTGGCTTACCCCACATCTGATTGCACAGTAATGACTCACCAAGAAGAAGAACTGTACTAAACCACACGCTATTTCTTTAAGACGAAAGCCCCAGGTCTTTATTAGACCTGGGGCTTTCGCATGAGCTGAATTGTCAGTAGCCTACGTAGCCGATCAATCAAAACTGATACATAGGCGATACCGTATCATCAGCACTCTGCCTTCAGCAGCTAC
>CALDSK010000227.1 GCA_937911865.1 uncultured Synechococcus sp. | reverse complement strand
AGCGACCGTAACGCCTAGAGATGGTACTCGTATGCTCTCTGGCAGTGTCCGATTCCTGACTGACTGACAAAACATAGGTCTTGATGCGGTCAAACCTATGTGACAATTGGCTTATAGCGACTTAGATAAAGCAGTGGGAGCCAGCATTCTAGAATTAGATACCACTCAAACTATAGAAACGCTGTGAAAAAAACTCCCGCCTCTACGATGCCTTGAAAGTTTGGTTGGGTCAAGCCTGTCCTTGGGCTCATTTGGCCCATCTAACCACCTGCTGCTGGATGGTGTTTGCTTTGATTCAGACTGGCAGCGTCAACCTGACAAAATGGGCAACCTATTTGCCTTGTCGAGGTCTTTATGCGCAAAGCAAACAACGACGGGTCCGTCGCTGGCTAGGCAATCGCCGAATTAACATTCACCGATTGTATAAACCCCTGATTCAAACCGCGTTGGCGGCCTGGGAAGAAGAAAGCCTTTACCTTTGTTTAGACACCTCGTTGTTTTGGGAGGAGTACTGCCTGATTCGGCTAGCAGTGGTGTACCGAGGCCGCTCTATTCCGCTAGCGTGGCGGGTCTTAGAACACGCCAGTGCCTCTGTTTCCTTTGCAGCATACCAAGAGCTGATGAAACAGTCCGCTCCATACTTACCCGCAGGAGTCGAGGTGATTCTGTTGGCAGACCGTGGCTTCGTACACACCCGTGCCATGAAACTGATGAAACAACTTCGCTGGCACTACCGGATTCGCATCAAAAGTGACACATGGTTCTGGCGACCAGGGTCTGGCTGGTGTCAGCCTAAATCCTTCCACTTAGCGCGAGGTAAAGCCCTCTGTTTCCACAACGTCAGATTACACCGTCAAGAAAAGTACGGCCCGGTTCATGTGATTGTCGGGCGCAACAACATCAATGGTGAGTTCTGGGCCGTGGTCAGTGACCAGCCGACCAGCCCTAAGACCTTTTCTGAATACGCCCTGAGGTTCGATATTGAGGAAGGATTTTTAGATGACCAGTCAAGCGGCTGGAATCTACAACGCTCTGAGATTCGTTCCGTCACTGACCTCTCACGGCTATGGTTTATTCTCGCTCTCGCCACTCTTTATGTCACGGCTCAAGGGGTAGACGTTGTTCAAACTGGACGCAGGCGATGGATTGACGCCCATTGGTTTCGGGGCAACAGCTATTTCCGCATCGGACTGGAGTGGACTAAGGCTGCTTTGCTTAATGGCTGGCAGCTGATTCAACAGGTTTGTTTTACTTCTCACCTAGACCCTGAACCCGCTATGGCTTCTAGGACACAGCACAATCAAAAGGCCGGACGACTTGACTTTAGGGTGATCACCGTCAAATTTCTCCCTGACTAAACTTTTGTCAGTCAACCAGGAGTGGATCTGTCTGGGCAGCAGCAGCTAACTGAGGCTCCACTCGCTCAATCCTCCAGGTCATCAGCCCTCGGGTCTAAAATATAGTGGCAAAACAGTAGCTTTAAACGTCTCTTGAAAGCATTTAAAAATAGATAGTCTGATTTGCTAATATGAGCTGATCAAGTGAATCATTTGTTCGAGGCGTCAGTTTTCACCTTCATCTCTAAGTTCCATATTAGGTGAAAGTTTCTCAATAAAGAGAATCCATATAACCCTTGATTTGAAAGGGTTATATGGATTAAGTAGGATAGAAGAGATTACGTTTACGAACGCATTTTAACCACTACTTTCTATTCGTAGAAGTTTTCTATTTTTACAACACGTACCAGAAGCATTTGCCCAAATCGAATATGTAAACTTACCAATTAAGCTATCTTTTTAAAAGTTATATTCTGATGATGCAACGTATTCAATATACTCTGCGCCAGCAAAGTGTGACTAAATCAAAAACCGGCTGCGATCGCGCCGATTTTGTCTGTTAGTTAGTACTTTTTCTGAGAGGTCTCGATTTCAGGCGCTGTAACTCAATCACTGAAAAGCTTTCAGCCTTATGGCCGGATTTTGCAATAGTCGGGGCCATACCCCAGGTAGATCTCAAACAACAGAAGTTCCGGGTCATCGGCAAAGGCAACAAACAGCGGTGGTGCTTTTACAGCGATGATGCGGCTCAGCTGCTCAATACCTACCTCAAGCACTATCGGCATCATCGTTGTCCGGCTCTATTCACTGCACAGCAGCCGATAGCGGGCAACGTTAGCCGACTGAGCTATCGCACGGTGCATCAGAACTGGCGCAAGCTGATTGCAGGTATGCCTGAGCTAGAAGGGGCTAGACTTCACGATCTGCGTCATACTTTTGCCACTGAGCGAGTGGGACTGATGGGAATTGAGGAGCTAAGGGCGTTGATGGGACACGAGTCCATTCTGACCACGCTGAGATATCAAAAGGTCACCTCAGCTAGAGCTGAAACGGTGGCTCAACGCGCGCTCAAAACGCTAGCTCATTAGTGTGCATAATGTCCGAGCTGAATCCTCTGATTTTTGAAAATATACAGAGTATTAGGATTACTGTGCTTCAGTAAACTATGACTAAGACCATATGTACTATCAATGCCTTTAAAGTGTCCATTAGTTAGTACTTTTCTGAGAGTCTCAATTCTCGGCGGATGTAACTCAGTCATCGCAACGCTTTCAGCCTATGACCTGATTTTCCAATAGTCGGGGCCATACCCCTTGTTCGCTTGGCCACAAGTCATGCTCCACGGACTGAATTCTCAACGGGATGATGCTTTGGAAGATGCCTTTTCTGGTGCGTTGTAAGCTTTGCCGCAGTAGGGGCAAAAGCGGTGCTTCAAGGAGGTAATCGGCGCATCGCACTGGATGCAGCGATGACGCAGCTCGCTCCCGCAGCGATAGCAGTAGTGAGCATGGACGTGCAACCACATCGCATCTGGCGCATGGCCTGGTGTCCAACACTGAGGGCAGAACTTCAGCGCCCCGGTCTCCTCGACCGTAATGCCCTTAACGACAGCCTCTAAATTCGCTTCGGGAATGTCTAGGGCGTAGGCTAAGCCCTGTCGGGTCTTGGTTTTGAGCACACTCGTGTGGCCGCTCTCAATCTTGCCGATGCTTTGGGCATGGACGCTAGACTTCTCGGCCACGGCCCGCTGACTCATCCCGAGGGCTAACCGTAGCCGCCGAACATAGGTCGCCAGCGATTCTCCTGGCTCTGGGCGATTTGATGATTTCAAAGTATGACAACAACCAGCACAGTAACCAGATACTTAAACGATAGAGTAAGGGCATTGCTTTTCTGCCTATCGTTCACCATTCTTACGACCGATGTCGATACCTTTAGCAATGGTCGCTACGCAGTTTTTGGAGCGGCCTAGATTAGCGAAAAAGACGGTGGAGTCCTATGAACGAACGCTGATGCCGCTGCTCAGCGAGTACGGCAGCTGGCCGATAGAAATTTGCGAGCGTACTGTCCTCACCGAGTATCTCGATGGCCTTTCACATCTGGCCTATACGACACATCATCGGCATCAGGCGATTATTCAAGCATTGTTCAACTATGCAGTAGAACAACAACATATCAAGGCTAATCCGATTGCCAAGCTAAAGCGCCGTAAGCCAGATGCAGACAAGGGTGAACATGCTTCTGATGAAGCGATTCGCTACCTGACCTCAGACCAGCTTGAAAAGATGTATCGGGCCGTTGAAGTAGACTGTCGCACTCATGCCATCGTCAGGTTGCTGCATCGCAGTGGTGCTCGGATATCAGAGGTGCTTTCGCTTGACCTGGACGCGGTCGATTTGGAGCAACGAAAGTTTCAGGTGATTGGTAAAGGCAATAAGCAGCGCTGGTGCTTTTTCAGTGAGGATGCAGCTCAGCTGCTTGTCCAGTATCTGAAGCATTATCGGCATCCGAGTTGTACCGCTCTGTTTACCGCACAACAACCGATAGCAGGCTCAGTCGCTCGAATTAGCTACCGCACGGTGCATCAGAATTGGCGGCGCTTGATTGCAGAGATTCCCGAGCTAGAAGGCGCGAGACTTCACGATCTGCGCCATACCTTTGCCACTGAGCGGGTAGGACTAATGGGTATCGAGGAGCTGAGGGCGTTGATGGGGCACGAGTCAATTATGACGACGCTGCGCTATCAAAAGGTGACGTCAGCGAGGGCAGAAACGGTAGCTCAAAGTGCGCTACAGGCCATAGCTAGTAAAGCTGACAAACTATAGCGCTGCTCTATTGCTTAGTATCAGATCAGCCAAGTATCCGCCATACTCTGCTTCAGCAAACTGTGGCTAAGAGCGGATGTACTAATCAGGCAAAGGCTCGCACAGAGTGGAATAGCGCTGCTTTCAGGTGCTGATTAACGAGTTTCCGGGCTTTCCCACACTTTTTTTCGCTCTCCTATTACGACCAAATGATTGAAGCCATACCCGAGATTTCACAGATTGGCCGCAAA
>CALDSK010000226.1 GCA_937911865.1 uncultured Synechococcus sp. | reverse complement strand
TCAATGCATATAGCCTTAAAGGACAAAATTGTTCCGATTCTATACATAGGCGTACCTTGGCGATCGCGCTGGAGAGCGCGTTGCAGTCGGCCACCGCGCCGCTGTACGAAGAGATCTCGCAGCTCAAAGCAGAAGTGAGCCAGCTGCGGGCAGAGCACGCGGAATCACACCAGAGTATGTCTCAGATGTTAGGGGTGTGGTCTCAGGAATTAAGGAACGCCACCAAGCCGCAGAACTCGAATGGCAAGCCGAGCGCATTGGAGAAGCAGCTGAAGCGATTGTCAGCGGCGCTGAGCAGTTGGAGCTTACAGCAGCAGCTGTTACTCGACTCGATGAACAGGTTGAGCGAAAGGCTCAGAGACTGAAGCAGCGCAGGCAACTGTCAGAGCAGACGGATGTAGGTGGAGTCGCGGAGTCGGTGCTCAAGGACATCGACCCTGAGTTGCTAGAGCGAGTCAGAGACCGCATGGCAGAGGACAAAGCGCCAGAGCAGTCGAAACAAGCGCAGTCTAAGCATCAAGAGCGACCAAAGCAGCGTCAAAAGAAGCGCGATCAGGGTATGGAGTTGTAATCGTATAGCAAGGGGGTATATAGCAGTTGGGTTTAGTGTAGTACAACTGCTTTCACATAGTGAAGGAGAAGAGCCGTATTGCGTGGCATGGTAGCCTTGGAAGACTAAGTCGTAAGAATTTTTATGAATCAGGCTACATGGGAGCGAATAGCAGGATTCGTTCTTATCTGTATAGTTCTGGTGGTGCTTGTCACTACTCTTTTTATCACACCGGACTTTAATACAAATACTTACGCAGTTATTAGATTCTTAGCGGCGACAGCAGCTGGGTTTTGTGCAGCTTTCTTCTCAGGACGCTTTAACCTGGAAGCTAAACTGCCTATAACGAAATCACAGGTTAGAGCAACTAGCGCTTTTGCTACATTTCTAGCAGTATTTATACTCTTTTATTTCAATCTACCAACTGAAGCAACTGATCAATATCCTGATAACTCCGCAGCATATTTATCTGAAGCGAACGTGATTGTAGCTCAATTTGATCAAAGGGCTGAAAGAACAGTTGAAATTGGAAGACGTATAGAGTCTGCCTTGGAGAAAGACTTACTCAAAGCCGAACTAGATGACGTGAATGTAGAATTTACACCTGAGGTAATTAGAAGTGAGATAGAAGCTCGACAAGTAGTTGGGCGAAATACATCTGCGGTCATCTGGGGTTGGTATGATGACTACGAAATTCGTGTCCGAATATTTCTACCTTCGCAGGATACAGAACAAGAATTTAACGAGATACCCTTTTCTCTTGGAAATGATTCAAGCACTCAAATAAGTTTAGTAGTTCGTAAGTCGTTGCCCCGTAATGTTTCTTTCCTGACGTTTCTAGTCATGGGTCAACTGGAGTACCGCGAAAACAACTACGTAGAAGGATATAAGTTCTTTGACCTCGCTACGAGTGGTACTCCAGAAAATGTTCAGATTGAAAATGAGGAAGTAGTGCCTTTCCTCACTGCCAGACAGATTCAAAATTCTGACAGCCTACCAACTCTACAAGATATGTGGGATAGGTATCGTGACGAGTCTAAAATGGCCATTGAGCATCAAGATAATCTGACAACAGCTATATGCGGATACGTAGATGCAGTACAAGCTAAGCCTTCATTCTCAGAACCCTACAATAACCTCGGTGTTCTTATAGCCAAATATGATGATGATGAAATAGGTCTTATAAGACATGTTCTCGATATAGAAGACGCCGCAAGTTGTTTGAATCAGCTCAATTTTGAGAGAGTGGAAGCTGGATTGGCGAGAAATCTATTAGAGAAATCTATCGAGTTAAGTCCTAACTGGACTGTCCCCAAGTACAATTTGATGACTTATAACTACAACAGAAGCCTGATATATGGTTCTGGTTCAAAAAGATTAGAAGAAGTCAAGAGAGAACTCGAAGGAATTCTGAAAAGTGATGAGTCATTGTATGGAACGCATATAATGCTTTCCAATCTAGAGTTGGAATTGGACAATATAAACAATTCTAAGAATCATCTTATGGAGGCATTAGAAATTGTTCAGTCACTAGATTCTCTATCTCCTCTAGTTGTATCTAACTTGTATGTGAATCTAGGCCAATTGTCTTTGAAGATGAAACAATATCAGGACGCTGAAGCCGATTTTGAAAACGCACTACGTGTGAACAGCGAGAACGCAGAGGCTATTTTGGCTTTAGCAAACTTAGCAGTTTTAAACGATGAGGATGAAAGAGCGTTAGAGTTGATTGAATCAATCTCTACCTTAGAGATTGATGGTGTAGAACAGGCTGGTTCTGCTCTATATTCAGCAAAAGTTCTTGAGTCATTTATTTACCTAAGAGAACAAAAATATGATTCGTCAGTCTCCGCTATTAAGGAATTAAATTTGGAGCGTACTGCTCCAGGAGGGTACGTGGTTCCTATTCCTCTGTCAAACTATATGTTGGGATTACTCTATGGACTTCAAGATGAGAATACGCTCTCTTCAACTTATATTGAGATAGCTCAAGATGCTTACGAAGGCTCTGATACTTGGGATCATTATAACCACAGTAGAAATAATACTATGTTACTAGTCTGGACTGAAGTAACATCAGAATGCTTTACTTTCATGTTCCCCCGAGAATTTGCAATAGAGCAGGATAAACCTGATCCACTTTGTTCTTTAGATGACAGAAAAGAACATACTCTTTATGTGTACGATAAGTTTATAGAAAAGCTCACAGATAGATTGTTCTATAGAGGAGGACTCCTTGTTATCGGTGGGTAGAACGATAGAGCCGGTTGACGAAAAATTAAGCTGAAGTCAGATTAACTTATTGCCATTGAGATAGGATTAGCTAATAGGAGATATGTCATTTACGCGCTCCTTCTGTCTTGTATCTAGGTTCAAGCGCTTCATATACTTTGGCAATAGCAGAATTGATCGCTAGACATACGATAGCACTAGCTATTCCACCATATATAACTCCCCTGACACATGCTAGTAGAGTAGAGTTCTGCCAAACGATACTGCCTAAGCCGTCGAAAAAGTAATCGTCGTCTAGATAGAAGGCCATCGTAGTGTATACGATAATTGTTGGATAACAGAATAAAGCGGTTGCGGATTCGGTGCCATCTTCTATTACTTTGAGATTATCTTTAGAAACTATTTGTCGTGGGTTTTGGTAGCTTCTTATATATCTATCATGCATCCTTTTTCGAGTGTAAAAATTGAGGAATGCAGATGAGTAGACAATACTTGAAAGTACTGTTAACCAAACTAACAGTGAAGGAGCCTTCTCGCTGTTGGACGTAACGACTAGGCCACCAAGACTGATGAAATCAGCAACTAACCCTACTGCTCCAGCGCAGAGACTGAACACATCTATTCCTCTCATTGCTTTTCCCGCCACAAGAATGCTCCGTTTTAGCTGCATTATTTAATATGGCTTATTCTATCCGTATTTGGTGTTTGCTCTGGTCACACAATGCCGGCAACGTAGTTGCGGTATCAGAATCTATGCGTTGCTGTTGAAATTGGCGTGGCTAGACGTACCTCATACCATAGAAAAATGAGCTTAAGAACTTCTGTTGCTTATACTATCCCACATCAAAAGTAGTCAGTTTTTCGGATAGAAGCGCCATTGATCAGGTAACTATCCTGGTACTGGTCGATGGAGGCTAGAGGCTTGGTGATATGCTCCGATAGAACATAACGTATCTGATCCTCCGGCATTCCAACTTCGCGTAAAGCCATAGCTTTATCAAGAAGAACCTCTGTTCTTAATTTTTCATTCTTTAAAGCCAGTTGTTCTCTTTCCAAGGCTTCTCTATACTCGCGATCTTTTCTGTGCTCGTGCCTATCATTTAAGTATTTTCGTAATGTTTCAAGTGGGTTAAGTGAGCCAAGAAATTCCCAGACTCCTGGAGACTGTATAACAACAGACATCAGGCGGAGCTTATCATCCGGTAAAACGAGCCCCTCTACATTTTTAAAGGGCTTTAGTGCTCTCAATGAACGTGAGCCGTAAGATGGACGTCTTCCAGCTGGTTCCGTCTCAACTGTGATTAGTAAGTCGTTGTCAGAGCGTTCAATCCCAGATATGGTAGAGCGTTCATTCCCAAATGCTATTTGTTGCGCTCTGTCAACAAATAGATCGAAAGCATATAAATTACCATACGCATTTTCTATAGATAAAAGATAATCGCAAATTTCTTCTACCGTCCCACCACGTACGCCCTCTATAGTTAGTATTCCGTATTCTTCGGCCATATTGTAAAGCTATTCCTCTCTTTTAGGTTCTGATGGTGGAGCTGTGTTGACTTTAAAGTTTGCTTACGCACCATACCGTAGAATGCTGTGTCTATTATCCTCGACCCATCCTCCTGGAAGTGTTTATCAATCATCTGCTCCTAGTTTCTACGTTCTCATTTGATAAATTTTCTTTTGATGGCTTCCTATAACTACGCTCGCATTCCCATACATAATAGTGTCTTACAAATGACCGTTTGTAAGACACTTTCTGGAAGTTAAGACGGTGAACGAGGTTTCTGCGTTTGAGGTGTCTCATAACTTGTATTATTTTCTATGTATCATTATTGAGTCAGATAGACGAGTTTTGAGACGAAATTATGAAGGTTGGCTACGCTCGGGTGTCTACTTTTGAGCAGGACTTGGATTTGCAGATGGATGCGTTGGAGAAGGAGGGGTGCGATCGCATTTTCTACGACCAGGGTGAAAGTGGAGCTAAGGCGAGTCGCCCGGAGTGGGATAACTGCCTCGACCATCTGCGAAAAGGAGACACGCTGGTTATCTGGAAGCTGGATCGCGCCAGTCGTTCGACTAAGCACTTGATCGAGCTGGCTGAAGATCTGAAGAAAAGAGGTGTCGGGCTGCTTAGCTTGAAAGAGAAGATTGATACTTCGAGCGCGATGGGCAAGTTCTTCTTTCGGATGACAGCATCGATCGCAGAGTTGGAGCGCGACATCATCCGTGAGCGCACTCTAGCAGGACTGGCGGCAGCGAGAGCCAGAGGGCGCAAAGGCGGCAGAAAGAAGAGCATTACTGAAGGCCAGAAGCTAGAGGCGAAGCGTTTAGCTGAGGCTGGTGAGCTGAGCATTACCGAGATTTGTGCAAAGGTCGGCATTAGTCGTGCCAGCTACTATCGATTAGTTGACTAAAAAGTTGATTGATCTCAATTCTTCTCGTGCTTGCTTCTGGGGCTTCTGAAGGTGATTCATTCTTTTTCAGAATGACCAGGATAGATTTCGCGCATATGTTCTTTGCAGAGCCATAGTACATCGCCTTCAGGTGTAGTTGTACGGGTAAGGTTACCCCACGTTCGCTCAGAATCTTTGCGTTTGAGAAATTCGTAAAGCATACGTAATGAAGCCCCACTAGCTTTCTGAGCAGTGTTCGCCTTGTTTATTGTGTGTTCGTCCGATCCAATGAAGCTACGATCATCGTCTGTAACTTTAATCTCGGGAAGCTTCTCAAC
The DNA here is from genome assembly GCA_937911865.1 of uncultured Synechococcus sp. GTDB lineage: Bacteria > Cyanobacteriota > Cyanobacteriia > Phormidesmidales > Phormidesmidaceae > Phormidesmis. The sequence continues at coordinate 5,346 of CALDSK010000226.1, read as the reverse complement.
GAGTGATTTTGTAAGAGCGATGCCATTGCTAATGAGTCAGCCATAGTCAGTAGCTGCAACGTTGATCCAAGGACCAACAACAGGCGTGACATACTTAATGATTCCAAAGAGGCGGGTGAGATGAGGTTCCATTGTGCGTAGCCATTCCCTTGGGTTGTCTATCGTATAGAGACCTCCTGAATGAACAGGATGAAGGCAGCCAGGATATTCACAATATAGTTGGATGCTCATACGCTGAGTAGCTATATTTTGTTGCCAAAAGCGACGGTCATCTGGTCGCACAACAAAAACACTGGGACAAGGCGATTCCATATGCTTCTGTGTAACCCGAATCTCCCGGATTAAGTCGCGTTGAACAAGTTCTCGTAGCTCAGAAAAGCCTTGCTCTACTGAAGCTTTTAGTGAGTCAAAACTATCTTCATTACAGGCTCGTAGCTCCTCACTGGAAGCCTGAAGCTGGTCGCTGGAAGCTTGAAGCTGATCAAGTTTTCTGATGACAGTGCTTTGAGTAGTGTAGTGAAGTCCAAACAGCAATTCAGTGACTGATATGTTCTCAAGGCATTTTGGACATTCAATAGTTTCTCGAGGTGGAACACGCTCTAGGCGGTATGTAAGGTCAGCATAGTCAAATTCGTGTGGACAGCGAACATTGATAGGATCGGGACAGTGTATCTGTCGGGTTATCTTGAGACCTGGATAACGATGGAGAGTTAGTTCTAGACCTTCACGTAAGATATCAAAGAAGTTATGCGGAACGGGACCACGAACAGCAAGGTGTAGATAATCGGCATTAGTATTTTCATCGCGGAGAGTACGTACTAGCCCAAGATGTTTTCCTTCTCTATCTTTGAAGAGCACTCCTGTACGCCAATGAATACCACGTCGGTCACCTTCGTCAATAGTAAAGCGATGTTGTCGAGCAATGAACCAGGTAGGAATACCAGGCAGGATTTCACTAATCTGAAATTTCATAGAAATTTCTTTGCAGTTGGATTCTTTTTTCTTCTCCTGCCAGCGAGATTGAAAATCAGGTGGTTCAAAGGGTAAGCGTTCTACAACTAAGCTAATATCTTTATTCTCAAGAGTGCGATAGGAAAGGTCAAACCGCTCCATCAAACGTAAGAAGAAATTACGTAGGTCTGGCCTAAGCTCTGCCCAAATTTGATCCATGCATTGCCTAGTGAAGATTCCATTCCTCTCGATCACTTCTTCCGCTGTCAACACTTTACTGATATATTTGGTCACCCACTGAGGTTTGAGAATGACTAGATCGTTGACTTCTTCCTCTTCTTGAAAAAACAGAATATCTCCTAGTTCATGTAGCCAGTTGGCTAAAACATGTTTACCGGATTCAGAAACTTCAGCCTTCCTCATTGCACCCCAAAATTCATTTGGAGTTACCTGGCGTGATTTCCCCTCCCGAATGGTGTTGGCAAATTTCAGCCATGTGGTAGGCCATACTTCACCCATAAGTGGCAGTTTTGAAGTAGCTTGTGTGATACCTTGCCGTAGTTCGTTTATTCCTACTCTCGTTTTATTGCTGACCTCAAATAGTGACAAGATCTGAGGAAACTTTCGCCGCAAATCAGAAAAAGGCAAATCGGCACTGCGCTCATCTGACCAAGTAGCTACGAGAATAATTGGAGACTCTGGTGCATTGGCACGAATCGTTTTAAGCCAGTAGATAAGCTTTCCTTGTTCAAAACCTAATCGGGCATTGAATACAAGAAGGAAAAGAGAGCGATTAGTCAGAAAAAATTGGTGAGTGGCATGATATATTTCCTGACCTCCAAAATCCCAAGTGTTGAGAGTCATAGTGACATCTGATACTTTGGGATGCGGTAGGAGAAGCTTGTCAATGTCGATGCCGTGGGTAGAAGCTTGCTGTATTTCAAAAGGCTCCCCCCGTAAAGATTGAAGTAGGGTCGTTTTCCCAACTCCTCCTTCTCCAACAACTAGCAGCTTAGAGAGCCACTGTCTCTCTCCATCATCCTTTTGCTCTTTCAAGTAAACTAAAATCGCAGAAGTTCCCTGATTGACTACTTCAGGTGGCGGTGAGGCAAGATTAGGATTCTGCGAAAGTCGAAGTATTGTTAGATTTTCAAGTGCTCCTAGCTCCTTTGGAATCGCCTTGATCTGGTTTTTGGAGAGGTTTAACGTCTGTAGATTTATGAGGTGCTCCAGTTCACTGGGTATAGACTCTAGCTGATTTTCAGAAAGGTCAAGGACTCTCAAGTTGAGAAGGTGTTCTAGCTCCTTAGGGATATACTTCAACTGATTTTTGTCGAGATGAAGCTCATTCAACTTAACGAAATTTCCTATTTCTCGTGGTAAGGACTCTAGACGATTCCCGTAGAGATAAAGCGTCGTTAAGTTCACAAGCCTTCCTAGCTCTTTTGGAATTTTCGTTAACTCATTGCTATCAAGGTGGAGCACACTTAAGTTAGTGAGATTCGCTAGTTCCCTTGGTACTTCTGTTAACCCACTCTGAGAAAGATCTAGCTCTGTCAAGTCAGTGAGAGTGCCAATCGATGGTGGTACTGAGTCCAAATCCATTTTGGATAGATCTAGAGTGGTTGCTCTGACATTCAGAGCTTGCTGTATCAAAGCTTCTGCTTCATCGAATTGTGAGTTTGGCATAGCTGTGCGTCAAATAGGTCTCAAAATCCGATAGCTTTAGTATCCATGCAGTGCCCTGGAAAGGCTATCGACTTTTTAAGAATAGCTTTTTGATACACGAGGTGAACTAGCGGGAGCGTACGAGCAGGCTGTGTGATTGCAACGACAGCTATTACTTGTGGTAAGCAAGCTCACGCTTTGTCTCTGTCTTAGTAACTACCCTATGAATGTTGGTGTGCTCCTCTTGGGAATGTCGTAATCAATTCCAAAAATTACGACATTCCCAAGAGGAGCAGTGAAGCCTCATCTAAGCGGCAGCCAGTCGTGAGACTCAATCGTATCAGTGTGGAATATCCCTTTTTGAGGGGATGTGCAAAAATCCCATAGATGATGCCTTGTTGATGAGAGTTTACGCGTTGTGAAAAAGTTATTTGACTTCGTTATTTTCCTGCTGGCAGTAGCGGTGCTATCAGCTCTTGTGATCACGCAGCCTGCTTTTTCTCAATCCCAGTTATCTAGCTCTACCAGCTTTTGGGATAGCCTTGATACCTACATAAAGGTGATTGGCGGTGGTGTTGCTGCCGTCACAGCTATCCTGGGACTTCCGGTAGCTTTTCTGCAAGTGCGGAAAACGATTGCGGAAATCCGAAAGATAGAGTTGGAGTCGGACAAACTGAGAGGACAGGCAATTAGGCAGACCCCATCTGAGCGTGGAGGCAACGAAATCTACTTAAAGGACTCAGACAACAATCATATAGAGATTTTGGTTGATCCGAGATTCTCTGCTCCGCTTCTGATTTTGCTAGACTTCGTGATTGTGTATATCCTTCTGGCTCTTACAGGGTACGCAGTGAATATCTTTTTTCCAGTTCAAGTTCGCAGAATCGTTCTGACTATTACAGGTGCTTCCCTGCTTCTACCGATACTGCGAGAAGCTTTGAGGCTAAGAGGTTCTTTGCGTGCTGACTGGGCTGAAGGCAGAGCGCGATCTGACTAAGTATCTGTGCGGCCCTTTCAAAAAAATTGCTTTGCCTAGCGCTACTTACTGCTTGCAGTAATGCAGTAAGTAGTCAATCAATTATGCAGGTAAGTGAGTTAATACTGTAAATAGCTTGCTTTCCTGCATAATTAGTAGTTTACTGCTTGCAGTAATGCAGTAAGTGATTGACTGATTATGTCATCAATAGCGATAGTCAACCAAAAAGGCGGCTGCGGAAAGTCTACCGCAGCAGGCCATCTGATTAGGTGGCTGTATAGTAAAGGCCACTCAGTGGCGCTAGTAGATGCGGATGCTCAGCAGAGTAGCTCGATGTGGATTCATGCGATCGCGTCCAATGAGTCAGAGAAGTTTACTCCCACGGTCGAGGTTTGGGGTACTTCTGATGAAATTTTGGAAGGACTGCCGGAGGTAGTCAGCCAGCATGACTTCACAATCATTGATGGCCCTGCCGGAATTTCTGAACTGACCCGAGCGATTCTGCTGCGAGCGGATCTAGCTTTGGTGCCGGTGCAGCCCACAGGTTTCGATATTCGTAGTGCCGCTGATGCTGTGAGGTTAATTAAGCAGGCCCAGTCTGTTCGTGGAGGAATGCCGAAGGCTGCTCTCTTTCTCAGCAGAGCCGTCAAAGGAACCAAGCTCAAGGAAGAAGCGGGTGAGGTGCTGGAGGAATTTGGTCTGCCGGTTCTATCGACCATTATTCATCAGCGTCAAGTGGTAGCGGATACCTACACGCAGGAACTGACGGTTTTTGAAATGAAAGGGCGACCAGCTACTGACAGCGCCCGCGAATTTAATGCTTTGTTTGAGGAGGCGATCGCACTATGACCCGTAAGAAAATGTCTGACAAGAAAGATGAGCTGACGAGTGCGGAAGCCAGTTTCTTAAAAGGTGATGCAAAATCGAAACCTTCTGAACCAGTTCAAAAGTCTGACAGCAAAAAATCCCAGGGCGACATTATCAGTCAGATACTAGCCCCTGCTAGTACCAAGGAACCGACTACACGCTTCACGGCAGATCTGCCTGACAGTCTGCACAGAAGGCTAACTATAGCTGCTGCAATGTCTGGAAAGAAAAAGGTAGATATCGTCCGTGAATTACTTGATGCATCGTTGCCTCAAGTGCCGCAGTAATTACTGCATTACTGCATCAAGTAATTGATTGAGTTAGGGTTTGATGCTGTATTGAGCCCTTCACGGTAGATGTCTTCCGGAATCCATGCTGTCGTGTAACAGTCTGACTATCACAATGGAGTTACTGGTCACTCTGTAGAAAACGTAGTGCCGATATTTTTTGTCTAGGTGCCGTCGAAAATAACCATTACTACAGTCCTCTGATTTGATTCGAGGTGACGGATTAGCCTGAATATCTTTGAGGCAGCGACCAATTGCGGCTTTGTACTTTTTTCGCTGCTCGTCGCCCCAAACTCGCTGAGTGTATTTGAGAATCTGCTTGATATCCGTAGCAGCTTTCGGAAGTATTTTAAGCGGCAGCTGAGGGCCAGACACTAGGATCAATCTCCATATCGCCCGTTTCTAACTCTGCTAATGCTTCTGTTTCAAGGCTATCTAGCAGTTCTGATGTGTACGGTAGTGGTTCGCCGCTATCTTCGCCTTTAAGCAATTCCTCACGCAACCAAGCTTGTTGACGTGCTTCCAACGTGCTGACCCGCTGAAGCAGCGTTAGAGCCTCATTGATAACGTCATCAGCAGTTTTTCCAGCTGCGATCG
>CALDSK010000225.1 GCA_937911865.1 uncultured Synechococcus sp. | reverse complement strand
TATTTGAGCAAGCGTTCTACGGTTTGTAGCAGTTGGTCTGGGCATACCGGCTTGTAAAGAGCAACGTCGATACCCATTTGCTTGGCAATATCTAGCGGAGTCGAGCGTAGAAAGGGTCCCTTCTTCATTCCACTCACCCCAATGATAGGTCCACGAAAGTCTATAGATTGCAGCTTCAGCTTGGCGATTAGCGTCAGTCCGCCCTCGGCTACAAGCCTACCTCCTTGCTTGATGAGCATATCCACGATGATCAGATCTGGAGGCGTTTGCTCCATGACGATGAGTGATTCTTTCATAGTTGAACAACACTCAGCAGTATAGTCTTCGGCTTCTAGAAGCGTTTTCCAGTAGGCCGATAATCGATCGTCGTCTTCAAAAATTAAAATTTGAGTCATCTGGTGTGAGTGCTGGGTTTAACCGGCTGCTTCGGTGTGCAAGACGCTTCCAGCAGAGGAGATTTTTTAGCCGACATATATTTTTCTCCAGCGAGCATTTAACTTATCAGATTATAGATAGCCGTTTCAAGAGCTGCCATCTCAATCGGTTTTTTTAGGATAGGAATAGCCTTTAGCTCATCGGGAATCGCATACTTAGAGTCGTAGCCTGTGGTGAAGATTACCGGAGTCTGCCGCTTCATCAGCTCGGTTACAACCTCAAAGCTGGTTTCTTTTTTGAGATTCACATCTAAAACACCGATCTGGTACTGCGTCTGTTCTATTAGCTTTAGCGCACGGACCACGCTAGGGGCAGCATCTACTTGATTGAAGCCAAGATTGGAGAGCGATCGCTCCATTTCAATCGCAATTAATAAATTGTCTTCTACGACCAGTACCGCACCCAGATCTTTTTCGTCTTGCGCATTCGATGCGATCACAGCGTCTGTGCCAGCTGGCGCTAGCTGATGCCACCGGACTAGCTCACTCGGCATCCAAAACAAGGCTACCACCCCAGTTTTCTCAAAACTCAGCGTGGCTTCCCCATCAAACTCATAAGGAATCGAGCGCTCAATCAGCTCACGGCCAAATCCGCGCCGACTGGGCGCACTGACCACAGGCCCGTCGGATTCCTGCCATCGCAAGCTCAGACCGCCATTTTTCTCACGCCAGCGTATCGTCAATAAACCGTCAGACGCCGACAGCGCGCCATACTTTACCGCATTAGAAACTAGCTCGTGCAAAACCAGCACCAGCGTGGGAATAAAGTTGGCCCTCAGTCTGACGTCGGGGCCCTCTAGACTTACCCGGGGGCCGTCTTCTGCCATCAGATAGGGGCGAAGCTCGATTAGCAACAGGTTCTTCAAAGTAGGCCATTCTAATTCGTGCCCCGACACCAGGTCGTGGGCCGTTGCTAGCGCTGCGATTCGCTTCTCTAGCGTTTCTGTATACTCTGTTAGCGAATCCGTCGAGTCGTGAGTCTGCCGGGCAATAGAGCGAATTAAAGCCAGAATATTTCGCACCCGGTGATTAAGCTCCGCAATCAGCAGGTTCTGCTGCCGAACCTGAAAGACATACATTTGGCTTTCGGTTAGCCGAATCAGCTCGCTGCGAATTTCTAGAGCGATCGCCAAATCATGGCGAGTCCACGACTGGCAGCGTCCTTCTACCTGCTGGCGGTATTCTTCGAATGAAGCTCTCGGCCGGAGTCTAGGGCCAAAGGCACCGTAGGTAATTGCTTTTTTTTCTGGGTTTCCTCCCCAGCGAACGTGAGCAATCGTTTCATCTCTAAAGAAGGCCAGACATAGGGGCTGAGCAGTCATCAGCCGCAGCAGTAAAGCGCCTGCACTTTGCTCCCAGTGCTCAACCGTAGGTAAGGTTAGATCGCGCAGGCTTTCTATGGTGACAATTTCAGTATCTAGTCGAGCGTCTGCAGAATCAACCAGGGCTAAGATAGCCTGCGCTGAAGGCACCTGTCCGTGGGAGGAAAACACAGTTTGCTCAGAAATCAGGGTCAGCCCGCTTGCTGACATGAGCTGGCAGAGCCGTTCAGAGGCATGGGCGATGGTCGATTTCCAGTCTTCATCGGGCGTTTGGGTAGCGATGATGTTATTAAGCGTAGAAGCCGCTCTTTTGCGATCGCGAAACTTCTCCGTTGCCAGCATCTGCTGAAAGCGCAGCGAAAAAAGATGTCCAAACAGCTCCACAATAGAGCGTATGTCCAGCGACAACAGCCGGGGTTTGCGGTGATGAAAGGCAAAGAGTCCCCAAAGCTTACCGTCTACAGCAATCGCTACATTTACCGTGGCCGCAACGCCCATATTCTGTAAGTACTCTATATGAATCGCCGAAGGACTCCGAGATAGGGCCAGCGATAGATCCAAATCGGCTTCTACGCCTTCAGCTGCCAAAATAGGTGTTGGGGCGATCGCCACATCATCAATCACTCGAATCGAGGTCTTCAAAGCGAGATCGCGGGCCTGCTTTGGAATATCTGACGCTGGATAGCGCAGGCCTAAAAAAGGTTCGAGCGCTGCGCCCTTAGCCTCTGCGACCACCTCGCCTGCCCCATCAGGCAAAAAGCGATAGGCCATCACCCGATCAAAGCCGGTTTTATTGCGGAGCACTTGCACAGCAGTCGCCAGCATTTTGGAGGACTCTGGCAAGCTATCGAGTATGGACCTGACTTGCAGCATGGGAGCGTGCGATCGCCGCTCATAATTCACCAACGGCTCCAACTCAATGACCGGACGCGCCCCTCCAAAAAATACGCTTACCGCTACCATCTGGCTCTGCACTTCATAGACGCCTAGAGGCTCTCTTTGCTCCCTGACCGTTGGCAAACAGCACGCATTACAAATCTCATGAGCCAAATCCCTTGGCAGCACAAAATGCACAGATTGACCGAGAATATCAGCGCTTTTGAGCAAGGCCCCGTCATGCGATAGGCCCAGCAGCTGGATCAGGTTATCCGAAACATGAGTAATCGTTTCTACTGCTATATCTGTCGCTAGCAGCGCACAAAACGGTTGAATCGTTCCAGGAATGTGAATGGGCTCACGAGAACAATTAGACACGGCTAAAGATTGAAGCTGATCTGCACTTGTGGCCATTGCGCCTAATTCATTGGGGGTCTGTTGAACTCAACCCTGAGCTATTAACACTAAGATATCAGCACTAAGATATCAACACTAAAATATCAACACTGAGCCATTAAGAACAACAGCTCAAAGTCACCGAATGCAGGCGCTGAAGACAGGCGATTACGCTGCAACAACAGGCTTTAAAGTTCAATTCAGGCAAAGACACAGGGGCGCTATACAGCCTCAGAATATAGTCCAAAGCAGCTCAAAAATAGCCTAAAGATAAAAGTAGAGCAGCGAGGTAAAAGACAGCCACAAGCGCCGATATCTACACGCGATCATAGACAAGATGCACAAAATATGGCGCTAACTCATATACACAAGTATCGAATAGATTTATCCAAAAATGCTTGCACTTACGTATTTTTGCCATACACAGCATCCTTCGCTTGATATTAGTCTTTTAACAATAAGTATTGATATAAGGTTCTGAAATTATTGTTATCCCCACATCTATTGCCTATACGAATAACCCTATTCTCTCTTGAAACCAATTTTCTCTAAATAACACCGTCACGTCTTCCGGTTGACAGATATCACACCTCCATCAGCCGTCCACGTAGGATAGTCTTTCGTGGCTAGTGGCTATTAAAAACAACCACTTACTTGCTTTTACAACAAACAAGGACCTTCTCTCATGAAAAACGGCATTGATGCACTCCTAATTGAAGACAATTTGGTAGATGCACAGCTGTTTGAAGCACTTATTAACTCAACCGAATTTACTCAGCTCAAACTTCATCACACTCAACGCTTCAATGATGCACTAGACGCTATTCAATCCAACACCTTCGACGTTATACTGCTAGACCTTTGCTTACCGGATGGCCGAGGAATTGAACTGGTTAAACAGCTCAAAGAACGAACGCCTCAAATTCCGATTGTTGTGCTCACAGGAATCAAAGATGAAAACGTTGCCGTCGAAGCCTTGCAAGAAGGCGCACAGGACTATCTGGTCAAATCAGACACCTTCTCACCTCAACGCCTGCAAAAGCTGGGCTATGTTGATATCGGCAACCTGCTGATTAAGACGCTACGCTATGCTATCGAGCGCGCTGAACTCACCCAGCAGTTAGCCGTCAGCAAAGAGCGCTATCTACTGGCTGTCGAAGGCGCGCGCGATGGCATTTGGGACTGGAACCTGACGACCAATCGCGTTTACTACTCCGCTCGATGGCGCTCCATGCTCGGATTCTCAAATGTAGACGACAATAACAGTCCACAAAAATGGCTCTCTCGGATTCATCCTAAAGATAAAGCAACCTTCAACAGACTGCTCAATGACCACCTTGGCCATCCACAGCAGAAACAGTTTCACCACGAATATCGAATGCTCCATGCCGATGGCAACTACCGCTGGGTACTCACTCGCGGTATGGCGCTATGGGACGAAAACGGTGTTGCCTATCGATTTGCTGGTTCACAAACCGATATGACGTCTCGTAAATCGCTTGAAAACGAGCTGCACCAGGAAAAAGAACTCGCCCAAACGACCCTGCAATCTATCGGCGATGCGGTCATTACCACCGACGAACAGGGCTACATTAAAGATTTCAACCCGGTCGCAGAATTTCTTACGGGGTGGAGCGCTAAGGAAGCCAAACTAAAACCCATTACCCAAGTCTGCAAGCTGGTTGATGGCAGCACTCGGGAAAGTCTCAACAATCCGGCTATTCAGGCGATTGAAGAAGGTAAGACGATTAGCCTGAGTAACCATCCCACACTGATCTCAAAAAACGGTGAAGAATTCGCTATTGGCGATTCGGCCGCGCCTATTCGATCTAGCGAAGGCGATATTGTGGGTACCGTTCTTGTTTTCCACGATGTCACAGAAGAGCGCGGCCGCGCCAAGCAGCTAGCCTGGCAGGCTGCTCACGATCCGCTGACCCATCTCTTCAATCGCCAAAAGTTTATTAACTGTCTAGGCGAAGTGATTGAAGAGACCAAGCGCCAAAACACCCATCACGTGCTTTGCTACATGGACTTAGACCACTTTAAAGCCGTTAACGATACCTGTGGGCACGCTGCTGGGGACAAATTACTCCGCCAGGTCGCCGACCTGTGGCGAAGCAAAATTCGTGCTTCCGACAGCTTGGCTCGCCTGGGCGGTGACGAGTTTGGGCTACTGCTTTATGACTGTGACATAGAGCGAGCCATCGAAATCGCCAATACTTTCTGTCAAAGCATCCAATCTTTTCGTTTTGCCTGCAAAGACAAACTATTTAGCATCGGGGTCAGTATTGGGCTCGTCCCCGTTACTGAAAACAACATCAATACCGAACAGGTGTTACAGCTAGCAGATAGCGCCTGCTACAGCGCCAAAAACAAAGGTCGGAACCGTGTGCAAGTTTATTACCAGGACGACGACGAAGCGGCTCAACAGTCCGCAGACAGCCAGTGGTTTTCACGCATCACGCACGCGCTGGACAACGACCGATTTTTGCTCTACGAACAGGCCATTTCCAACACCCAGACAACCTCTACAGAAATTGAACTGTGCGAAATTCTCTTACGGCTACAGGAGAATGATGATTCACCGGTCATCCCTCCAATGGCTTTTTTGCCCACCGCAGAAAGGTACAACCTCATGCCAAGAATCGATCGATGGGTCATTCAACACTGCCTGAGGTATCTGGCCGCTCAGCCACACCCACTCAACAAGCTCTACAGTATCAATCTCTCAGGCTCTAGTCTTAATGACGAAGGCTTTATCGACTTTCTCAAAAATCAGCTAGAAAAGAACCCCGTTGACACCAAGGCTCTCTGCTTTGAAATCACAGAGACCGTTGCTATTTCCAACCTACAGAAGGTGGCAAACTTTATCTTAGAGCTTAAGAAACTGGGCTGTCACTTTGCTTTAGACGACTTTGGCAGTGGAATGTCTTCTTTTAACTATCTCAAACATTTACCGGTCGATTTTCTGAAAATTGACGGTAACTTTGTCAAAGAGGCACCGAGCGACGCAATCGTTTGCGCCATGTTAGAAGCCATCAATCAGGTCGGTCACGTTATGGGACTCAAGACAATTGCCGAGTACGTAGAAAGTCAGCCGATTCTCCAAAAAGCTATGGAGCTAGGAATCGACTATGTGCAGGGATACGAAATTCAGAAGCCTCGACGCTTTTATCCTGAGTAAAAAATTTCAAACAATTAAGAACTCGTCCCCTGTCAGATCAGCTGTCTAATCATGCTGACAGGGGAGCAAAGAGCTTTTGAAATGGTAAGTTTTCAAAGTTAAAAAAAGAGACGACATCATCGGTTTTTCTGTCTGATTTCCCTCTCCTATTTTTCTCTATTTGTAGCAAAAGAGTGTATGTAAAGAGAGAAAAATCGGGCAGAACATACATCTGCTATGAGCACACATACACGGACGAACAAATGAGGAGCATACGTAGAGCAAAAACAGAGTAAAAACGCTGCGGAAATCTTCCGTATTTTCAACATACTATGAGTTCTCAAATTATCTTAAGCTTTCTATAAGAATATCAAAAAAGCTTGATATGACTCTTTTCAGCGCTTTTTCAGTAGTTCACATGTAACCTTTTTTCTTTTTGCAACGCCTTTTTTACACTATTTAAGCTTTTTTAACGGCTTTCTTTTTTCGCGCTATAAATTAATGCCTTTGTAGTACATCACGGCTTTTAGCTGTGTGCTTGTCGGCTGCTCTTAACTATCACTTATTCAGCTTAGGAACTCTGTAGATGACGCCCGCTATTGATGCCCTTCTCATTGAAGATAATCTGTCAGACGCACAGCTGTGTCAGACACTCATTCGTGCGTCTAGCTTGAAGCAGCCGAAGCTTCATCATGCCGAGCGGTTTACCGATGCGATCGCCACCCTAAGCCAAACGCCTTTTGACGTTGCGTTACTCAACTTGAGCTCTCCTGACGGCAATGGGCTAGCCCGATTAAAACAGCTGAGAGCCTGCGCGCCGCAGCTGCCTATTGTAGCGATGAACAGTGCGACTGACCAAAGCATCGCGGTAGCCGCCCTCAAAGAAGGCGCACAAGACTACCTCATAAAACCGGACATGTTTTCGCCAGAGCGCCTGCAAAAGCTAGGCCATGCCGACATTGGGAATTTGTTGGTCACCACCTTGCAATATGCCGTTCAAAGGGCTGAGCTAACCAAACAGCTCGCCATCAGCCAGGAGCGTTACCAGCTGGCTGTTCGCGGTGCGAATGACGGTATATGGGATTGGGATTTACGCCATCAGCGAATCTATTATTCTGAACGGTGGTGTAGCATGCTAGGCCTCAAGAACAGCCAGATCAGCAGCCATCCTCAAGAATGGTTTTCTCGAATTCATCCCGACGATCGACAACAGTTTAAGCAGCGCCTGAGAGAACATCTCAATCGCACCCGCAGTCAATTCAAATGTGAGTACCGACTTCGCTACAGCGATGGCACCTACCGCTGGATGCTCTCACGAGGCACCAGTCTATGGGATGAGAATAACAACGCCTATCGCATTGCTGGATCGCAAACAGATATTACGGCTCGCAAGTCTTTAGAAAACTCTCTTCACCAGGAAAAAGAGCTCGCTCAGATCACGCTGCATTCGATTGGCGATGCGGTAATTACAACAGACCGGGAAGGCTATATAGAAGACTTTAATCCAGTCGCTGAACGGCTCACGGGTTGGAGTGCGGCAGAGGCCAAACACAAACCGATTACTGAGGTCTGCACGCTTATTGACGACAACAGCCGTCGTCCTCGTAACAACCCGGCTATTCAAGCGATTGAAGAGAGTCGATCGATATGCTTGAGCCAGCAGTCGATTCTAGTCTCAAAAACAGGAGAAGAGTTTTCGATTAGTGATTCAGCAGCGCCAATTCGCGCTAAGGATGGCGATATTATTGGCACTGTCCTGGTATTGAGAGATGTCAGTGAACAACACAGCCGTGAAAAACAGCTAGCCTGGCAGGCTTCTCACGATCCGCTTACTCAGCTAGGCAATCGTGCTAGCTTTATGAAGTCGCTTAGCCTGGCAGTCAAACAGACCCAACAGCCCCATTCTCAACACGTACTGTGCTACCTGGATTTGGATCATTTCAAAATAGTGAACGATACGTGTGGCCACGGCGCGGGCGATCAGCTGTTGCAGCAAATCGCAGACCTTTGGCGCGGCCAAATTAGAGCCTCGGACGTGTTAGCGCGTGTAGGGGGCGATGAGTTTGGTCTGCTGCTTTACAACTGCGATATAGAAAGAGCAAAGCGCATCGCTCAGAACTTTTGCGACAGCCTTCACTCTTTCCGTTTTCACTATGGAGGCAATAGTTTTCAAGTAGGGGTCAGTATCGGCGCAGCGCTGATTTCTGCCAACACCACTAGCGTGCAAGAGGCCGTTAGCTTCGCAGACCACGCCTGCTACCAGGCAAAAGAGAGTGGCCGTAACTGTGTCAAGGTATATGAGCCGACTGAGCAGCAAATTACCCAGGGGCCTAGCGCTAGTCAGTGGAAGCAACGATTGACCCTGGCGCTAGAAAGCAATGAGTTTTCTCTACATCAACAGGCGATCGCACCCATTACCCACCTCCAGTCGGCCATTCAACATAAGGAAATTTTGCTTCGACTGTACAACGGCGACATCGGGAAGCTCATGCCGCCTATGGGCTTTATTCCGACCGCTGAGCGCTACCATCTGATGATGCAAATCGATCGATGGGTCGTAGAGCACGTGCTGCAATACATAGGCAGCATAGAGCAACAGCACTTACGAGGACAGACGGTCTACAGCATTAATCTATCGGCCTCTAGTCTGCATGACGATAGCTTTGTAGACTTTTTACAGCAGCAGTTACTTCTTCATCAGGTCGCGGCCAGTGAGCTATGTTTTGAAATCACAGAGACCGTGGCGATCGCCAACTTTAAAAAAGCGACTGCTTTCACCGTAGCGCTCCGACAGCTTGGCTGCCGCATCGCCATTGATGACTTTGGCAGTAGCTTAAGCACACTTCACTATCTCAAACCGCTGTCTCTCGACTATCTCAAGATTGACGGTCGTCTTATCAAAGAAGCTGCTACCGATAGCATTGCTAGCACCGTGCTGAAAGGGATTCAGGAAGTCGCTCAAGCGATGAGCGTTAAAACGATCGCTAAATTTGTTGAAACCGAAGCCAGTCTCAAGGTTGCTAAAAATACAGGCATTAACTTTGCTCAGGGCTATAAAATCAGCAGTATCGAGCCATTGCTCAGCAGCACTTTGCAGACCTACTGCACGCATCCAATCAAAGAAAAGCTGAGTGTCTAAATTTTATAGAATGAAGCTGAAGTTTTCAGGTCATTCTCACGCACCAACAAATCAGACTTGATAAGGTGATGGCTCAGTCACTGGAAACTGGGATCTATGTCTACGGCCTATCGCAGCGCTACCGATTCATCTATAAACAGCTCACCTACTAGCCGTCCAACAGCAGCGCCGCTTGGCGATCGCTATCGGCTAGAGCGCATTCATTTAGAAGTGACAAACGTCTGTAATTTCAAGTGTGAGTTCTGCCCGGACGCCATTATGGAACGCAAGCGGGGGCATATGGATATCGCCCTGCTCGAAAAAGCGTTAGACGAAATTGCTGAAAAGCGATTGGCCAAAATCGTCGCCTTTCACCTGATGGGTGAGCCGTTGATTTATCCGCGCATTTTTGAGGCGATTGCCCTAGCAACCGCGCGCGATCTTAACCTCCACCTCACGACCAACGGCAGTACGTTTCATATCCGCCCTGAACACATTCACAAGCTGGTTGACTCTGGTATTCCCAAAGTAACCATTTCACTCCAAACGCCTGAGCCAGAGACCTTTATCATCCGAGGCGCGCCGCCAAATCTAGCCCCCGATCAGTATTTTGAGGGCATCACCCGATACGTACAGGCCAATCTCTTATCAGCGTCATCTACCCGTGTACACCTCAAATTTCTAGATACGACACCGCATCCCTTCTTAGTACCGCACAAGACAATGCATGTACTAGAAGGCAAAGAACAGATGCAAAAGCAGTTGAAAGAATGGTGCGATCGCCTTCTGGCGGTTTTGCCCTCAGACCATCCACACCGCCCGACACCACAGGTCCTTCAGCATCGACTTGCACAGCATAAACCTGGCCGCTGGCAAGTGATAGAACTCACGCCCAAGCTTGCTTTAGAGACGTTTCCGCTCGATAGCTGGGGCAACGCTGAGAGCACCACCGTTATTCCGGCTAGCTTTGGCTACTGCAATGGCACCACCGATCAAGCTGGTATCTTGTATGACGGCACCGTTGTTCCTTGTTGCAAAGACTATGAGGGAAAAATCCCCCTCGGTAATATCAACAACACTACGCTCCTAGATATCCTCGATCAGCAGCAGCCAGCCTGTGGATTACGCGCAGGATTCAACAAATTTCAGGTCACCCATCCAGTCTGCAAACGCTGTATGGGCGCGGACTCTAGGCAAAAATCACTGCTGCGTCAAGTCGGATCGATTGCCTATTTCAAGCTGTATAATCCTGTTATGAAAAGGCTAAACCCTGGCTGGGGAGAAGTTTAAGAAAACATAAACATCAAATCAACCAATCAATCTTTGTTGATTACAATCGGGAACACTTCGGTGACAGTTGACTAAAACAGTCTGACTGAAATCGTCTAGCTGAGATCGTCAGTACAAGGCGATTGGCTAATCCGTAGAAAAACGCGCTAATTAAGAAGAGCATGAACGCGAATATAGAAGTCTTGCTAGTCGAAGACAGTTTTACAGATGCTCGAATGGTTGAGGCAATTGTCAGCTCCTCTAGCCTCGACAGGCCAAAACTGCATCACGCTGGCCGCT
>CALDSK010000224.1 GCA_937911865.1 uncultured Synechococcus sp. | reverse complement strand
ACGTTCTTTTCTCTGCTTTCGCACTCGCTGCGGCTACTCTTACTTTCGCACCTGCCGCTAACGCTGCTGAACTGATGCCGGCTGCGTCCGTTCAGCAACGACGCCTTGCGTTCCTCGATACCCAAACGAAGGCCGTTGACAACATTCAGGAGGCTCGCCTTACCTTCCTCGAAAATCAGACAAAAGCCGTCACCGATATTCAAAAGGTCCGACTAGCGCAGCTCAACAGCCAGACGAAAGCGGTTGAGAATGTTCAGGCGACTCGCTTAGCGTTCCTGGAGAACCAGACAAAAGCGATTGAGAACCTACACGATACTCGCCTAGAAGAAAGAGCCAGATGGAACAAAGGTAACGCTCTCAAGTAGGCATGCTGCTGCTATCGGTGAAGACCTCACCCATAGCTTAGGTATCAGGATGAAGCACTGAGCCGATTCTAAGCGCTCAGGGCTTCATCTTTATAGGTTTGGATGCCTACTTTCATACTCTCGTGAGGGTCCATGCTTCATTCGCTGAGGCATCCTTTTCTCTCCAATACCCAACTCGCCTAGACTTTGCTAACAACCCCTGTGCTGGTTCAAGCGGTCTAGGCTTTGGGCTGTCATCAATAGATCAATGGCACTGACTTAAGGAAAGTGGCGATAGCCAAAACCCTTTCAGCATAGGAGTTTACGCGATTTGGCTTAGTTCTGTAGAACCGCTAAAGTGACGCTGGATTGACCAAGGGATGCCGTTGGATGCCCTGTGCCCTCGTTGAGAAAAGCTTCCTCGACAAGAGCGGATCTTCTAAAATTAGCATAAAAGCCTTATACCTTCGGGCTTTCAGCTTAAGTCAGTGCCATTGATCAATAGATTGCTATGGCTTTCGTATTGATGGCGCTTAGCGATCTCACAACCATTCAAGTAAATCGCACTCAAGGACAACAGGACGACGTTGAGACAGGCCTTTCAGCGCCTTCGAGAGGTGTCGCCATCTCAACGTGAAAGATTACGATACCTCTCGAAGACGCACATGACGATAACTAGGAGAATTGGTAGGACGGAGAAGCAGCAGAGTTTTCCTTACCCTCAGCCCCAGCTGTCATTGTGATCTCATTGTTTTGTCTACTGGCATCGCTAAATTAACGCCCCTTTTCTGAACAGGTTAGAAGAGCGGAATGTAGAGCTGATAGGCGATTCAGAAGAGCAGCTCAGCGAGGACATAGCCACTAACTTAACGACCGTTTTTTTGATGGTAGAAGTGCAATGCGACGTCTTTTATATCGAAGTAAAAAGGGTTGGTCAATCAGCAAAGTTGCTAGGCAACTTTGCATCACAAGTTAGGCGGCTAATCTGCCTAACTTGTTGGAAATTCAGAAGAGACTAACGCTTTCTTTTTTTCTTTTTCCTTTTTGGCCGCTGAGTTCCAAAACCAGGTTTGGGCTGAGAAGCTTTATTACGCTTCGTAGAAAGGACTCCTTGGCCAAATTGTTTCAGTTTCGCATCTTTCGACGCAGCCTTTAGGCTAGCGAATGCACCCGGCTCGTTATCTGATTGCGCCAGTTCTCCAACGAGATCTGCCATTTGCCGAAGGGGAGACATCCATTCCGGCTCCTTGTGCCGCAGTTCTTCGGGGCTAAAATCGGCTGCTGTTGCCAGCCCTAATTCTATTTGCACCCGCGCCCAGCTACCGCAAACCATTTTGTCCATCGGCCCTTCTTTATAAGCCTTCTCGATCACACTCACCGATTCGGAGGCTTGCAGATTTAGCAACCTGGCAACCAAACTGCCATTAAGTTCAGGCGGTTGTTGCTGATGGCGAGATAATGCTTCGGTTAATCGCTCCACGCATTCATCGCGGTGGCCTGGATGATAGACTGCGATTTTTTCCAACCCACCGGCTGCGGCTGCTTTACTCCAGGTCGAGGGCTCAGCATGATTTAGGTAGTCAGTGAGAGCTGGGAGACAGGCTGGGCCGATCATGCCGAAAACGATGGGCAAGTCCTCCATAAACCAGTCGCTATCATCACTGTCTAAAAGGCACAACAGAGGCTGAATCGCAGCCTCTGCTTGCAGTTGCCCCAGCGCACGATAAGCATGAATAGGGGCATAACATTCTCCTTCGTCTTCCCAGTCAAGTTCTTCTTCGGCAGCTAATTGAATTAGCGCAGAGATATGCTCGTCTGTTAGTCCGTAGGCCCCGACGTAATCAAACCATTCGGTACGGCTAATATTCTTTGGCCTCCCACAGCTCAGCAATTGGGCTACAGGAGCATGGTAGTCATTGGCAGGCATATAGGCTTTTGGGGTGCTTTGACAAATTGTAAGGGGACACAGGCGATCGCGTCTCGGCACGCGATAATTTCATACATCCGCAAACGACTGCGGCATGAAATGCTAGTCAACGCCCTCAACCTCTGGCTATATCGTGAAGACCTCGACGCTGCTTCAATCTCTGAAAAAGTGCTCGAAAGCAGAGTTTGTAGAACTGCTACTGGAGATTGCTCTGTTTCACCCTACTGTCGAAAACCTCTTGAGAGCAAAATTCGACTCCACAACACCCGTACCCGATTTTGAATCCTACAAGGGAGCGGTATCAGAAGAATTTTTTCCAGACTGGGGCTGTGGCAATGGCAGTCCCTCTATCGCTTATCGAATGCTACAAAGAGTCGAATCTGAGGCTACCAATATTCAGCAGGTGTTAGATTTTCTTTTCTTCTGCGTCGAAACGGGCGTGCAGTATACCAATGACTATGGCGACATCCATGAAGAGTTTTATATGGCCTTCGAAGACCTCTTCGAGCGGGCCGCGAAGCTAGCTTTGGCAAATGGACTCAGCAAGGTCTACTCACAACAAGCCGAGAACATCGTTACCAGTACTGCGGGGATAGGGTGGGGCTTCCATGACGAACTCAATCGCATTTTCATAGAGTACTTTGCTGGCGGGGAGGCAGCCTAGCGAGCCGATTGCTCTGTGGATAAAAGTGCGATCCCATTAAAATAACTGACAAGGTTGCGCCGAAAGCATTAGGTCACGTGTCATGACTACTGTCAAAAATCCTTATCCGTTATGCATTCGCGATGAATTTCCAATGGTAAAAATTGGCAATCAGAAACAATGCGTAGCGGAGTATCTAGACAAACATATCGGAAAAAAGAAGATCGTTGATGTGGTTCAACAAGAAGCCATCATTTACTATATTTTTGAGAATGGATATGAACTCCCTCTACTCTGCTTCTGCTGCGCGACACCCCTGGTCGAAAAGAATCTAGACAAACTACGTCGTCAGATGCGGGGGCGACGGTTAGAATCAATGGCGATTGAAACGGTGCCAGCCTCCGATGGGGGTAATTTTTTAGAGTTTCAACTAGAGTTTTCACAGAAAGGGATTGAATTACAAGGCGTCACGCAGGCAATAGCACCTGAAGCGGCGGCTAGGATGCGCCATCCCAAACCAAACCAGGGCAACCAACGCTTATCTAAAAATAAAGGAACTCAGCATCGGAAAAAACGAGGCTTTGGTTAGCGTCAAGAAAGCAGCGAACCTACAACCTATTCATTGAGATTGCCGTATGACTATCAGTAGAAAAGCTAAGAAAAAGAGCAAAAAGTTTGAAGGTTCTTGGCATATTCAAGAGATGGACGCTTGGGATGAAGATTATTTCAATATGGACGTTCAAGCCTATTTTCAAATTGAATCAAATAATCTCGGACATTTTCAATTTGGATTGGTATCAGGTCAGCTTGATGGTGCGACAGACAAAATTGGAGAAGAGGAAATTTTTATATTCAGCTGGGAAGGGAATGATGAATGTGATCCAGCCTCAGGTTGTGGTTGGTGTAGGCTGAGAGATGAAAATACAATCGAGGGCTCGATTAAACTTCATTTAGGGGATAATTCAACGTTTGTAGCAGAGAGAGTGGAGTAAGCACTTCAAAATATATTGTGAGCGGCCACTGATATGAAGCATCCAAGAGCCACAAAGAAGATTGAGACTTACTTGGCAAGCCTGACCAAAGAGGAGCTGATAAGCTTGATCTTAAAGCTAGCTCCTCAAACCTTTTTCGATGCGATCAACGCTCAGTTTGCCAGTCAAAGCGAAGCTAAGGCAATATTCAAGAAAGCAGCAAAGGCAATTGACGCAATTTTATCTGATGAAAGGTTGCTTTATGCACCTAGCAAGTTTGAAGAGAAGCTCCTAGAACAGCTAGAAAAGCTGAGAGGACTCTGGGACAAGCTACCGGGGGAGATTGGAGGGTTGCTCTTGGAAATAGTACAGACGGTCGAGCAAGCTTTTGAGGATGGCTACTTGTATCTTGAAAGATATGACACAGAGGATGAGTATTTTGAATCTGAAGCCGTTAATGACTATATTTTTCGCTTTGTCAGCAGTCTCCCTGGTGAGATGAAGCCTGACTACATAGAGGAGTTGAGCACGCTGCTAGAAGGTGCCAGCTATTCTACCTTTCTCAGTATTGAAGAAAGGCTACCCATCTCTTAAATGAAACCCAAACGAAATTTAGTCAGGCGTTCCAAAACTCCTCATTTTGAGAATGCCTGACTTGTCTCAAAACTGGTAGCGACTATCAGTTGTGAAACACGCTCAGAAGCTGAAAAGGTAGAGAATACCTAAGTTTTCTACTTTATGCTCGGCAATAGGTTAGAAGTCCCAAAAACGAAGGATTTCGGAACGATCAGACGTACTAAATAGTCCGCCAACAGTATTGGCACCGAAGCTAAACTCAAACGCCTTAGCTCGTTAAAATACAAAGGTAAGTTTGTTACGCGGCATAAAGGTTATGAAAGATGAATCGTATGCATACGTCAATCACGGAAAGCAGCAAATTCAGTATGAAAATTATGCTGTAGCTCTTAGATATTTTAATCAAGCGATAGCTATTAATTCTAACCTTGTTGATGCTTGGAATGGCCGCGGAGTCGCACTCAAGAACTTACAACAATTTCAAGATGCACTAGACGCATATAATCAGGCTATTAAGCTTGACTATCGTTTTTATAAAGCTTGGCACAATAAGGGTCTCTTGCTGGAGCAGCTCGATAGGGATATTGAAGCACTAGGTTGTTACGATGCCTTACGGAAACTCAGACCAGATTTCCAAGATGCTCGGCAAAATTACCAGAAACTTCATAAAAAGCTTTCCAAGCAGTTGGAAGAAGCAAGCTTTTACGATACGGAAGGCATAAAACAATTAATTGATTCAAATGACAAAAAGGCCCTTGAATTCCTAGATAAAGCACTATCAATACAGCCAGATAAGTCATCTGCATTGTGGTTTCGTATGCAGATACTGATAGATCGGGAACTTTATGAAGATGCATTAATTGATGGCGAAAAGGCACTACTCGCTGAGATTTCTCCACTCAATCGATTTAGTGGACTGCTCAGACTGGGTGAATGTTCAGCACAGTTAGGATTTCATGAAAAGACAATTAGCTACTGTAATCAACTCTTAGCTACAAACGCTGAAAGTACAGAACCTAATCCGTTTGCTAGGGTAGCTATTCTGCAATCTCTGTGTAATACAGCTGTAGCACAGAGTGGACTCGGTCAATACGAGAATGCTATTGACACTTGTGATCAGGTTCTGGCCAACGAGCCAAATGACTATCGTGCATGGCTTGCTCGCGGACAAGCCGCAAGTAATTTACAGTCGCGTCGAAATCCCCCTTTCTCTTATCTTCCAGCAGAAATGCAAGAGCAAAAATTGAGTCTGCCAGGATACCAAGGGGCATTAGCGTCTTTCCACGAAGGGTTAAAATATGTTCAACAAGATAAAGAACCTAAAGGTTTTGGACTTCTCCATCGAAACATTGGTGATGCCCACTATGGACATAGGTTATCGCCTGAGAACCGAACCCGTTGCTGCCAGCTAGCGGTCAATAGTTATGAGACAGCACTAGAATCGTTGGCAGAACAACAGTTCACAAAGGAACGTCTCAGCGTATTACAAAACCTTATCCGTCCTTTGACAGAGTTAGGCTGGGTTGAGACATCTCAACAAAAACGAAGTGAAGGATTGAGAATTTTTCGAGAACTATATAATCGATCTTCCGCAATTCAAAAGAAGAAGCTTGTTATCAATTTCTCAGGGTTTAGCCAACTGCAAGTTGACAGGTTAGTTGAAGATGAGCTTCCTATAACTGCATGGGAAACTGCGGAGCGCTACAAAAATGACAGTCTTACTTGGATTCTAAACCGCTGGGACGAGAAACAATATAGTCCCAGTTATCAACAAATTCAGTCGCTATTAAAGCCTACTACCGCTGTTATTTATTGGCACAGCAGTTCTATTAGTCTCACGACCTTTATCATAAAGTCAAAAGTTCCGGAACCGCTTCTTTTGTTTACGGACGAATCATCTCGCCAGCAACTGAAAGAGCTAAATGCATGGATTGCAGAATGGGACTATCACTATGATGACTATCGCAGTAAGGGTAAAGAAAAATCAGGAGCTAAGAAGAATCATTCCTGGCGAGATGGGATGAAAAATATGCTAAAGCGGCTGGAGAAAATTCTCGATGTTGCAACAATTGAAACAGCGCTGAATGACATCACTCACTTAGTTTTGATACCTCATCGGGATTTGCATCGCTTCCCGCTCCATACTCTGTTCGAACAACGCTTCACCACTACCTATCTACCTAGTGCGCAAATTGGTTTAACCTTGCAAAGCTACCACCCCAATACGATAGATGCTTTTGATGGATTATCTCTTCTAAGTGTGGACAATCCCAGTAATGATCTACCTAAACTTAAGTTTGCCTCCGTTGAGTCTGACGTCATTTGCCAATTGTGGGGCAATACTACTGCCATTGTTGAAGAGACAGCTACCCATAACATAGTGATGAATGCGCTTCAGCAACCGTATAGCTTGTTCCATTTTACTGGTCATGGTGGTTACAACTCTCGGCATCCAGAAAACTCGGCCTTGGCCCTGACTAAGAACGACCGCGTAACGGCCAAAGAAATTAGCCAAAACCTACCTCATGGTCAATATCAGCTGGTTAGTCTCGCTGCCTGTGAAACTGCCCTTACAGGCCGTCAAACTATTGAAACTGAGTATGTTGGACTTGTTAGTGCTTTCTTACAAGCTGGGTCCGCATATGTGGTTAGCACGTTGTGGGAAGTAGAAGACGACGCTAACGCTTGGTTTATGATTCGCTTCTATCAACTGCTCAAACAGGAGCTATCACCTGCATTGGCATTGAAGCAGACACAGGATTGGCTAAGGAATGTTAGCTTAGAAGAACTATCAGTCTGGTTACAAAGCATCAGTGGATTAGAAGGTCTAAAGCCAGTCAGCCGAGATTACCTACGGGTAAGGGCGAATAATCTAATAAGGTCCGGTAAAATGGACGACTACAGCGACCCATACTACTGGGCTGCATTCACGCTCACAGGTAAGGCTTTCAAATGACATCACTTGAACATGCCATTAATTCAGAAGCGTTACTAGAAGCATTGGCACAGCAGCAGCACCCTTTGCCTGAGGAGTTACAGCAATCTCTCCAAAGAACTGCTGGACAGCTAACTAATGCTCAGCCTAATGCCGCAACCCGTCTAAGGGAGCTAATTGAGCAGTATCCACCTTTAGAACAAGCATATTTGACAGTATTGAATACGCTTGACATCCAAGAGCAGGCTCAAGGACGAACCAAAGGGTTAGATTTAACTCTAGACGAGTTTTATAAGCAAAGCTCTGAAAATATTCTAATTAAAATTTTGCAAGAACCGGGAGATATTCGGCTGTTCGCCCGTAAAGTAATTATTTCGATAAAAGAGAAATCTATTTCTACCACACAGGAAATTGCTGTACTCAAAGCAATAGAAAAACGCCCTCTTGCCCCCCGCGAACTCAGTTATGCAGTTAGTTTTCCCATACTTATAACCCAATCCATTGTGCAGCATCTATGGGACAAAGGTGAAATTGATCGCACTACAGGTAATCTGTTATATAGTATCTTTCCTGCCTTAAGAGGCAAAAACTACCGTAATCAGGAACTAAATTCAAAAACTTACCTTACTCTTACTGTAAAAGGCTACTTTCGTCTTTATCCTTTGATAACTTCCAGTCAAAAGGGTAAGTGGGAAAGATGATTGATTTTGTTTGGGGGTGGAGAGATTGGATTGCAGTTGCACTAATTTCAAGTGCTCTTAATCTCTTAGTAGCATATGGACACTTTCATAAACGTTGTCGATACCTTCCTTTTTTGAACCCTTGGTCAACACTTGGAGTCTGGTGGTGGTTTATAGTGCAGTTAGCTCTTCCCGGAGCAGCATTTTGGTTTCTCTATTCCCTATCATCCAGACCTCCGATTAATTTCGATCTAGTTACAAAAGCTATTACTTTCGGTTTAGTTTTCACAGCACTAGCGCATGCCTATGTTGATACTGGATTTTTTGGTGTCAATATTAAGGATTTCTACACAGTACTAACCGAGATTGCCTATAAGCAAATTGCTGCATCCCAAACTCGCAATACTGCTGCTTTCTGGACAGATTTTCAACAAACTCTTACTAAAGGAAATCAAGATCTATTTGCCGGATTAGATTATCTAAGAAATTACTTCAGCAAAGATGTATCTTTAGATGAGCAAACCAAACAAAGCTACATAAGTCGGATTAATGATGTACAAGAACTCTCTTCCCGGGCAGAACAGGTGATTGCAATCACTAGTCTATTAGACGTTCGTCGCAAAGACCTCCCCGAAATACTTCGACGGTTTCAGATCAGTGAGGCTCTATACCGTAGCTATTCAGCAAAAAAGTAGCAAAGCTGTGGAACGGCAACATTCAGTTCGATGATACTGACTGGGTTCTTGCGCGGCGAGTAGCGATTAACAGCACGCTGTCACTTCACAAGCTTAAAGCTGAGACACGTCTCATTATCTAGACCTTCTGAGACTATAGGAGAAGTATGTCTCATTTCATGTCTCGTTATACGATTCTCAAAAAAACATAGTCTTTTTGAGATGTGACAGAGCAACTACATAGAGATAATTTTGCTAGATCAGCTCAAACAGAAACGGTGGGCTTTGTTGCATAAATCAATCCAGTCATACCAAGGGTTTCAGCGATTTGGAACTCGAAAAATCGTCAGATTTAGCTTTTCCAGAGCCTGAAACCCTTATATAGCAACGATTATTCATGCAACCAAGCTAAAACGGTGTATAGATTCAGAATCTGCTAGAAGAGTAGTTTTCCTATTTTTTTCCCTTACGAACTGCATGAACCCTCTTCGCATGGTTTTTACTGATATCTTCCGCAAATTTCTTGAAGTCTCCACCCACTTCGTAACCTTGAGAACTTCTCCAAATCATATAAAACTTAAGCTTTTCCCAGTAGTTTGGGATGAAAGGATGCCAAATATAAAAGGCCATATCCTTATAGATTGTCCCAAATCGATATGCTGTAGAAACTTGATTGCAAAAACTTACAAATACTCGAACCTGTGAGTGGAGTGTACAGTCCTTCTCAAGCATGCTTGTACGAGTATCGTCGTCGGTAGAGGATTCTAGCCATTCATCCACAGCAGCTCTGATTTCAACTATGTCTGGATTACTTAAATACTCCATATACTGCATAGTTCGGTTGAGCTTGAACTGCCGTACAGAGAAATACAAGCCTAGCGCAACTAAAAAAATACCAACTACTGAGCCTATATCAGCAAAGTCATTTAACGTCATATACGATCAATCATTGACAGCTAAACTCTAAATTTCAGTCCACAAATACACTGCCAGGTCTTAAGCCGTACATGCTGACTATCTATTTAAAGGAAAAGTTTCTGCCCAAATATAGCTGATTATGAACTGGAATTCTTGATCTATTGACTTTGCTTTCCTCTCAAATTGTCTAAACACGACCCTTTGCAAGATAAGTAAAGCCAATTAGACTGCGATCGCACTGCCAACCCCACAAAATAGCGCTCCGATACCATCCCCATCGCCATTCTAGATAAGCCTCACACAGCGTGGCTTCCAGCGCTCAAATTTTCCTACCTGCCTTCCTGAGCCGCCCAAACGCTCGTAATCCAGTCTCAATTTTTGTTGAGTCTGCTGAACTCACCAATAATTGTGACGAGATTATGAGCGTTTGAGTGGCTTAGACAAGGGTGCGGAGAATATGAGGCGCTGGAAGTATTCCTGTGTAAGGGGTTTCTAAATCGGGTGCGGGGATGCTATCGGTGGACTATTTTGCGGCTGTTTTGTGGACCGGAGGGTGTGATCGCAGTCTAATTGGCTTTATTTATCTCGAAAGTGGTCATTTCTGATACCAATAAGAGTGGTATAGACGTGCGTTAAAACGTAGAATGCATTGATAGATTGACTTATCAATACTTATGTCGATTGAATTGATTCTCACATCATTAATTGGTCTCTTCTCAGGTGTCATATCACTTCATACAGATCCCAAGGATAAGAAATATAGGATTTGGCAGTTGATCTTGCTCTTTCTAATAGTTTCAAGTGCTGGCACTACTATGTACTTTGGCTATCAAAAAGAACAGGAATCGAAAAGGATAGCGGCGAGGAAAGATTTGCAGATTCAAGACTTGAATGATAATTTGTCTCAGGTCAACAAACAAAATTCTGAACTCCTGAAAACTGTTAATCTGATGCAAACAGAGCTTCAGACGACAGGTAGTGACACGAAATTTATTCGTGACCTTCTTGAGCCACTTGGCTGGAGTCGAGGCAATCTAAGCAACCCAAGCCAGAATCAAATCAATCAAAGTTTACAGGCTAGTCAATTACTGCAAACAGTTAGCGGGGACGTTGAGCAAAGGAAAGGAATTACAGTACAGTACTTTCCAAAAAACGTTGATTCAAATATTGTTAGGGCCAATCTAGAGAATTTAGGTTTCGCGTTAGTCACAGGAAATTCCAGTAATGAGTTACCTACCGACTCTATCTGGTTTGGTTCAGGAGTAGATCTCAATAGTGTTAAGGCAGTTGCTTATACTCTTCTCGGAGCAGGAGTTTCTCTTAAAGCTATTCGCCAATTCAGTAACGACAATAGGCGAGGATTAGTCATTCAAGTGGGAGGGGATCCTGATTGTGAGGATCGGCCAACCTTAAGTGCGGAAGAAATCAGGAGTGCCAGCAGATTTCCACTGCAAAGTGAAGTGACAAAGTGCCAAATGTTATTCTGAAAAGGCTTTGGCTCTATATGGAGAGCACCAAAAAGCGTGGAAAATGTTGAAAACTCGTTGAGCAGTACAAACGTTTTTTCACGTGCCTATGCCAAAGACAGCCCATGATTACCGGTTGCGATCACCAAACTCAAAGTCTGAGAGACGCGCACTTGCGCAGAGGTTTAACGAGTTTCCGGGCTTTCCCACGGTTTTTGCTGCTCTCCTTGAAGGGGTACTGAAGTTAGCTAGGCGAGACCTCTCACGAAGCCCCGCCCGCCTTCAGCACCCCTTGAAGGTACGTCGACAGGACTTGCACCGAAACATGTCGTAGCCCAGACTGGTTTTCCGCTGGAGTGATGAGACACAAGTTGATTGGCAGTGAGGGCATTCCATGAGCGGTCGGTGGGACGGGCTGATTGCCCCTAGCCTAGCAACCAGCTGGCCGATGCTATATTTTGGCTACTTAGACCTGACGGATTCGTCCTTACAGCCTTATGGCCCATTTTCTGTAGAATCGATGTCGCGGGCCTTCACCGCATAGCGGTTCATTGTCCACAATGCTGAGGTCATAACCCAAGACTCAATCGAATGCTTTTGACTACATTCGGCAGGTTTGTTCAAGCTCTATCGACTCAGTGAAAGTGCTACACATCGTTGAACTGTTTTAGGCTTAGTCTTTAAGAAAGGATTTAATAGCCTCAATTGTGATCTTAGCTGCAGGGTGATTAAGTGCTTCGAGAAGTACTTCTTCTCCATTGGCTCTCAGAAAGTGTTGAGTGGTTTTTCGGAGTGCTGAATTTTGTTTGAGTTTATCAATAATGGCGTCTTTTATTCTAGTTTGGCCTCTTTCAGTGGTGAGATTGAAATCTTGAGAGAAAAAATCTAACCATGTTCTCAGCTTTTGTACTTGGATGGCAGAAGTTTCATCTAATGAGTTATCTATCTGTATAGCAGTGTTATCGTTGCCAATGGTCAACTGACTATCAATAACGTTGCCTACCGTCACGTAAGGTGAGTCGTGGTAATTTGCATCTTGAATTTTGTCACCCACGATTTTATCGCCTGCAATGTTATCACCTTTCCCGAATTGATTAATTTGAGTGGACATAGCGGTGAGGCTATTTATGAATTTTACGATGGTGGTAGAGGATTGGTATGATATGGTGTGCTTCGATGGTGAATCTAAAACTATGATTACTATCCGCATAGTCGATTCAACTGGGTCGATACCAAAAGCTACTACTTTATAAAAGATTTTTGCAGTCTTGTAGCAGTGATTTAGCTAAAGGATGACCTATCATCTGCATTAGATTTTCTCCTAAACCAGCTTTAAATGAATCTTTGAGAGCCTGTTTCAACTCAATATCGTCGCGAATAGCATTTAAGGCATCTCTATGAATATTTGATTGACCTCTGGGGGTATTCGGATTGTAATCTTGTTCAAGATCCTCAAGAAGAGTCTTGATGGCACGACAAAGTTGTGCTGAGTCTAGTTCGGAAATTCTTTGGCTGTTGGCGTGACTATCTCCCTTAATCTTATTCCCGGCAACGTTATCTCCAACGCCATATTGCTGAATCTCAGTTTTATGTATGACTCGGTTATCTTGGTAGAATCCGAAAGGGGCACGAGTAGGAGCATGCATAACTTCTTCCTTCAAAAGTCTTAGGTTACCTTCTATCGTTGTCATGTCGTGGGGATCTAGCTGAGTGGTTATATCACTGATAAGACTTCGAACATCAATTCGTTTGTAGCTGTCCCGACATTCAATGTTGTAGCGATTGTCGCTA
>CALDSK010000223.1 GCA_937911865.1 uncultured Synechococcus sp. | reverse complement strand
TTCTCTACGTCTTTATTTCTCTACGTCTTTATTTCTCTACGTCTTTATTTCTCTACGTCTTTATTTCTCTAGTTCATCAAGAAAAGGGAGCCGATAGCTGGTACTACGCCCTCCAGCAGCGTTGCGTACCAGTAGCCCTCGGTTTAAGAGATTGCGGATGTCTCTTAG
This sequence comes from uncultured Synechococcus sp., assembly GCA_937911865.1. Taxonomy (GTDB): domain Bacteria; phylum Cyanobacteriota; class Cyanobacteriia; order Phormidesmidales; family Phormidesmidaceae; genus Phormidesmis. The sequence goes on along the minus strand of CALDSK010000223.1, from coordinate 12,815 downwards.
CGCCGTATCTGTTGAACATTTGGCAAGTTTGGCGTATTTAGATGTGTTCATATAACCTTTGAATCCATCTAACATTCGGTTTAAGATTCGCCGTTGTCGATCGTTAACTGGTTGCTGGTTGGCAATTTCCCACAGCGCCGCTTTATAAAGTACCGTCGATAGCGTCTCTTCAGAGGCATTGATGGCTCTTCCCAAGCAATCAATAAACCAGCTTATCCAACCTGTGATCTCGGTCGAGCCGCGCTGCTGACGCTCAAGGTTGTTGTAATATTCTTTTCGTTCGATTTCAATTTGTGCCGACATGCTATAAAACCGCTCTGGTAGATCATCAGCTCTCGCTAGTGCCATATCCGCAATTGTTCTGGCGATGCGACCATTGCCGTCTTCAAAGGGATGGATAGTGATGAACCATAGATGTGCGATCGCCGCCTTCACAAAAGGATCGACGGACGCAGGGCTCTCAAACCATGCCAAAAAATTACTCATCTCAGCCTCAAGGCGCTGTGCCTCGGGTGCTTCAAAATGGACCCATTCTTTGCCAATAGGACCTGAAACTACCTGCATAGGCCCTACCGATTCGGGTCGCCAGCTGCCGACAGTAATTGAGCGCATACCGCTGCGACCAGTCGGGAAAAGCGCCGCGTGCCAGCTGAACAACCGCTCTTTTGTAAGCGGCTGAGCGTAGTTTTTAGTGGCATCCATCATTACTTCAACAACGCCTTCAACGTCGCGCCCAACAACTACAGACCCGCCAATATCAACGCCTAGCCTGCGCGCAATAGAAGAGCGAACTTCATTTGAATTCAGCATTTCTCCTTCAATTGCTGATGATTTGACCACCTCTGTCGTCAGCGTATCGATGCTGGCTTCAGTGCGCAGCTCAAATCCCAGTGATTCCATCCGTCCGAGCAGGTGACCTTGCCGATAGCGAACGTCAGCCAGCTTTTGCGTCAGCGCTGCGCTATCCCATCTGAATGTCGGCCAGTCGGTAGCCTGATGGATCCAGGTCATATTCCTTGCATATTATGCGGTGAATAGATCATACATTCACCGCAAGTGCAAATTCCACCTACTTTTAGAAGATCTCGTATTTCATCAGTTGACAGCGTAGCGCGCCATTATAGACTTCGGTGCGGCTAGCAGACTTGAGGCCAATATTGCTAGACAGCTTTTTGTTCCCGCTCAGAACATACGCTGTCCAGCCCTTGAACCTTTGCTTAAGCACGGTGCCCAGCAGCTTATAAAAAGCACCCAAGTCAATGTCTTTGCCCAGTCTTTCACCGTAGGGTGGGTTACACATCACAATACCGCTACTAGTCGGGGCTTCTACCTCAGCTAGCTCTCGCTGCTGAAACTCCACCAGGTGCTCGATACCGCATTTTTGCGCGTTACTGTGGGCTTGAATGATGACGTTGGGATTGCCATCGCTCCCCCCCACAAAAGCCGGTAAATCTTCCCGCTGCCGATCCTCTGCCTCATTGAGCATGTCGTCCCACAGCGCTTCGTCAAAATCTAGCCAGGTTTCAAAGCCAAAGCGTTCACGAAAAAGGCCAGGGGCTACGCGTAGCGATCGCAACGCCGCTTCTAAAGGCAGCGTCCCCGATCCACACAGCGGATCAAAAAAAGCCTGTGCTGGCTCCCATCCTGACATTTGAATCAGCGCTGAGGCTAAAGACTCTTTGAGCGGCGCGGCTCCGACAGCTGGCCGATAGCCTCGGCGGTGCAGACTATCGCCTGAGCTATCTAAGCTAATCGTAGCTTTGCCCTTATGAATGTGTGCATTGATCCGCACATCGGGTTCGTGAGTATCCACATCAGACCGATAGCCTACCCTGTCCATTTGCTGCTGCACAACGGCATTTTTTACCTGTAAAGAGGTGAAATGGGTGTGGTTGAGCGCCGCCGTTTTGCCGGTAGCTGTTACAGCTAGCGTTTGCTCAGGAGTGAGGTATTGACGCCAGTCAATTTTTTGGACGCCCGCGAATAGCTCCTCGCCGTTGGTGCAGTCGAATTCACTTAGCCTTAGCAAAATTCTAAAAGGAAGCCTAGCCCAGAGGTTGACCTTGTATAAGAGCGTGCGATCGCCTCTAAATGACGCTCCGCAGAAACCAGGCTGTACATCCGCTGCGCCTAGCTGCTCTAGCTCTTGGACAACAAACGGCTCTAGCCCTCTGGCCACGGTAGCAAAATACTGATTCATATTTTTCTCTGCTATTCCTTAGCTGAGGGTGGATCCTTGGCTGTTTGATCCTACCTGAAATCGTTCCTTTGCTTTTGACGTTCTATCTCTGAGGCTACAAAACTGTCAGATATTATTCAATAATTTTGGGGCCTGACGAGATATATAGAAACGGCTGATTTCTGTTTCTTCTCTGCCTATCCTCTGTGCATTCTCTATGCGTAAAGACGCTTCTGCTGTTACCAAAAACACATCTAACTCTCCTTAGAAGTACAGTCAAGAGAGAGAATTCCTATTGCGTTACTCTCGTTCAAGACGCCTTTAAATATTTTCTCATGTAAAGGAAAGTAGGGTTTTCACTGAAAAAAAGCATCAATATTGTTTGCTTTTACCAGAGATGAGGGAACGATTGTTTGTGTATAGCCTCCAAGAAAAAATCTTTTCTTGGGTTTGTTTTAGCTCTTATTTCACAGAGCTGCTGGTTTGTGTTGTCTCAACTTGAAGCATATTCCAGGTTCTTCTTTGGTGCTGATGCCTTAAGGTTTGCCTTCTCTCATATCCATCACTCTGCATTCGTATAACGCATATGACAACTAAACTCTATAGAAAAGCTTTCGCTGGCATCGCGCTGGCCGTCTCTTTGTTATTGACAGGCGCTGTGCCAAAAGCAAATGCGAGTCCTGGTAGCTTAACTAGCAGCGAGTTACTAGGAAGCGATGTCGTCAGCACGAGTTCGGCTAGTTTATTGGTGCCTGATTCCTCTGATGCGATTTCTGAAATGGTGAATCGCTCAGTGACAAATCCGGTTGCTCCCGTCGCTAGATTTTCTCGTCCATCAAGCGCAACGTCTTCAATACTTGCTCAAAGCAGTACCGAAATTGCTCAAGATGGTGTGACGCCTGTGGACGGTACCTTTGCCCCTTTAACCGATGAAGAACTCCGCCAGCAGCTATTGATTGATCCTAATTTCGTTCCAGGCGCTCCTAGACCTGCGCCGGCTTCTGGCTTTGGTGTGCCATCTGCCTTTGGTGCCGATTGGGGAGATGCATTTATCGGCTTGGCTGGAGTAACAGAAGGCCGTACTGACGATAAGGCAGATGGCTCTATTAGCCTTGGTATGGGCTTTGGTGATGCTGTTGAAAATATCGGTGTAGAAGTAGGCGTTGGCATCATCAGTTTAGATGGCTTTGCTGAAGACGGCAGCGTTGGCGTTAAGCTGCACAAAGTCTTTCCTGACGCAGATAATTTGGCAGTAGCCGTAGGCTGGTCTAACCCAATTACCTGGGGAGATGCTAATAGTGCTGAAGATACTTTTTATGGTGTCGTAACTAAACAATTTGCATTACAACCAGAGCGCAACAATACATTGCCACTAACCGCTTCTGTGGGTGTGGGAACAGGATCTTTCCGTTCTAAAGGTGCGATCGACGCAGGTAACAATGCACTTAACGTTTTTGGCAGTCTTGGACTACAGGTAATTCCTGAGCTCTCAATTGTTTCTGGTTGGACAGGCAGTGCGCTAGGGCTGGGTGTGTCTACGGCTCCGTTTGATTTTCCATTGGTCCTGACAGCGGGCGTTTCTGACGTGACGGGTAACACTCGCTCGGGTGCTCGGGTAAATGCATCTGTTGGCTACAGCTTCAGTTTCTAACTGTTTTAGCTTGCTATTGAAGTTTGACGCCGCTAATTCCTGATTAAATTGCCAACATCTCGTTACTAATCTTTGATGATCGGCAATTCTAAGATATTCCTGGCTGCCAATAGTTATTTTCTCATTCTGGATACGTATTGATTAAGAGGTTTGTGTATGAAAGCTTTCATGAAATTTCCCATGCTGGTGCTGTTCTGTTTTTCAGCATTAGGAACAACACTTTCAACTACTGCGATCGCAGGCAGTGGCTCCGCAGGAGGGGCTGATGGAGAGCCCAGCAGCACGATTGGCGTTATTTTTGTGCCAACACAGGCTGTCGGCGCAATTGTTCGTGCTATTCAGTCCAGCCCACAGATAGCGGCTGCTATTCTCGATACAATTGCTGTCTTCGTTGTTTCTATCAGCGGTGGTGGACCTCTCACTAGCATCGGCGGTCTAATTGTCGTCTTACCCGCCGAGAGTGCTGATTTGATTGTAGAAGTTATTAATAATGTAACTCGTATTGTAGACAGTGGAGAGCCCGGCCAAACTCTCGCGGCGAAGACTCTAAATCAGCTGAAGCAAGACAACAGCTCAAATCTACAGCTAGCACTAGAGCAGCAAATTGCTGGTGAGCTGGCTGAATTTGACGTAGAAATGGATGTTTCTACATTAGTCAAGTCAATCACAGGGTTGGGCAACTCACCTGAGCTGCTTCCGGTAGCCACAGAGGCCATGAATGATCTAGTGACGTCTGCTTCTCGCAAGGAGCTAGAAGCATTAGCAAATTCTCCTTCTATCACCGCGATTAGGCAGGTCTTAAATGCGGGTAATTCTGCTCTCCAATAGGCTCTTGGTCTAAGTTCGTTTTGCCTCATGCATGAACGCCGATGCATGAACGCCGAACTGTAAGAATGCAGTTCTTCGAGACCCTGAGAATTGAGTATAAATAGACGATAACAACAGAAAGGCTGGCGATCATCATATCGCCAGCCTTTCTGTTGAATGTTTTTAACTGTCCTATTCGGTGTCCTATTCGGCTTCCGGATATTTTACTTCTCTAAGCTCTAGCAATGGATAGCAGGGAATCGATTTAGGACCACAGATGCCAGCCACGCTACCAGTGGCAACAACAGTCTGGCCAACGTATTGCTGTAGGGGCTTACCGCTCAGGTACACGCGACCCGTCCCGCTGCTTTCGATGTAATAGCCGCCAGGGGGTGGGTTAAGCGCCTCTACTTTGTCATAGTCATACTGCGCTTTGACGACGCCTTCTACTGCAACAGGCGGTGCGACCGTGGCCCGGTACAGCTTGTGCAGCTGCCAAATGGTGGCTGTACTCGCCGCTGCGCCCATGATAAAAAAGAGAATTGCGATCGCCCAAAGGGTAGGCTGCGATCGCTCTTTTCTCCGGGGCATAGGAACCGCTTGTGGCTGTTCAGACTGATGAGAAATTGTCGAAGATGTCATAACCTAAGTTCTCCCCTTATAAATTTTTTAATAGACAGCTGCTCAGCACCACTGGTCTTTAGCTGATTAGCCTAGCGCTCATAAATCCACTATAGCGACGGCGTTGAGCAATTGGAGGCAGGTGACTATCCGCTTCCTGCAACTGGCTTCCGTCAAGTGCTCATTATTTGATAGTTAGCGCCCGCTTAAGTAAGGTTACCCATCTGCTCAACTAATGCTCTAATCTATCAAAAGCTTACTGCGTCAGCGCTTCGGGGATCGCTGTCGATAAGAAACATTAATTTTTTGCGTATATTTTGAAACAGTAAAGCGTGTGACAGTCTGCGGCAGTGACTGCCAGAGCGCTGCTGTTTTATTCGCTATCGGTGGCTGTCATCGTATGATAGACCGCCCAAATAGCGAGCGGCCTCAGGTAGTGACAGGCCCGAAAGGTGCCAACTGCGGTGATCGCTTCAGGCGTTCTAAACTGCAGCCCATAGGTGTAAATTTGCTGAACAACAGCTTCTGTTATCTCCATGGCTTCGCTGCGCTTGCCCATCTGTGCGAAGAAGGCTGCTAAGCCAAAGTTGATCCCCGTCCAGACTTCTAGCTGATGAGTGTCGTCTGGGTTTTGAGGCGAGCCGTCTGGGCGTACGCCGTTAGCACAGCCGATTTTCAGTCCTAGCTCGGCCGCGCTAAAGTGGCCGGTTTGTGCGCCTTCAAACTTTTGATTTTGTGGCCCTAGCTGAGCGGTGTACTGGTTGAACTTTACAAAGCAAGCGTCATAGATGGCCGCTAGTGTGGGTTCAACATACTCATCATCAACCACATTCGGCAGACCCATGGTAGTTGTGCAAAACTGGCCACAGAGCTGATCGGCCATCACCACATCGGAGCCACTGCCCGTGTCGAGACGGTAGTAGCTGCCGTTCCATAGCTGCTTTTGATAGGCGGCGCGGCCATGCTGCCACCAGCGGCGATACTGCGAGAGCAAAATGACGACGGTGCCCTGCACTTTGTTGTGCTTTTGCAGGATCTCCCCCATGGCAATCGCCGCACTGAGCGCCGCAATCCATAGCCCGCCGCAGTAAGCACTGATTCCCTGTAGTCGCCAGTCGTCAAACGTTTGATCGGGCGCGCCGCTGTTTTCAATCAGGCCGTCTCCGTCGGTGTCAAACAGCTTGGTGTAGCGCAAAGTGTCGACGACCGCAGGCCAGCATTCTGACAAAAAGTCTATATCTGTGCTGCCGGTTGCCTGAAAGGCTCTATATACTTGCAGCACAAAATCACTGGAGAGATCTTTCCACTGGTTGCAGTCCTGGTAGCTTGTGTAGTTCGTCGCAGCCCACGGATTTTCGTTAGGGGCTCCTAAGTCGTGCGGGGTTGCGCCTTTGAGCTTGCGCGCAGCGAGATGGTTTTCTTCGCCGATGGTGTAGTAGTAACCAATGATGCGAGGTTTAGGATCTGCGGCGGGAATTGCGCGGGCGAAGGCACGCAGGATGGATTTTTCTAGGTCGGGCCAGAGCAGAAGGGTCGCAAAGCCGCCGTATAGTCTAACGTCTAGGCTTTCATACCAGCGGTAGTCGATGCATTCGAGTACGCCGAACTGACCAACTGGATCGGCTTCGGTCGCCGCAGACCAGAGCGTGCCGCCGGATGCTAGGTCGTATAGCTCGTTGAAGAGGGCCATCTTAAACCAGCTCGGCAGATCGGGGCGGTCTAATATTGGTTGTTGCCACGCTTGAATCTGTTGTTGCCAGGTGATGTAGTTATCGAGTGCGGTGGTGGCGATCGCCCAAGCATTGCGACCGCCGCGATCAAAGAAATCGGTATAGCGGCGATAGGCCTGTTTCCCTTTCGCGAATTCAGTAACTGGTAAGTCCCAGCTGAGCGCAAAGGGAATTTGTGTGCTTGCGCCAGGGGCTAAGGTGAGTTTAAGTGCGATCGCCCCTCCGATCCGCTCCCCTGCGCTCGGGCTGGCATCCTCAACATTGTTTAAGCAGCCCTTTTTTGCGAAGTCATTCCACAGCTCGCTACCATCGCCTGCCGGATTCCATTTCGTGTGATAAGAGATTTCTGCGTTGGCGTGGCGAGTTGAGATCGCAAATTGCCCTTCTCCTTCTGCTGGACTGTCTTTCCAGGCTCCATCCATCACAAAACCCGCAGCAATTCCGTGCTCACACGCTAATTTGTTGTAGTTCTCAGCACTCTTCCTTAGCGGCGGCACGTAGTCATAAAAAGGGCTACCGTCTTCTCTTTGTTGTATTTCGGGGGACGTCTCACTGTTGGTAAACCAGCCCACCATATTTTCCCAGCTGAGCATAATGCTGATAGTAAGCGGTTTGTCTGTCGGATTATGTGCACTCCAGACGAAGGTGGCGACTGGATAGCTGGTCTCTTGATAGTTGTCTTCCCAGATAGGAGAAAACTGTTCGCAGGTAAGGTTGGCCTTAAATACGTTTTGGTAGGTGTACCAGCTGCGAGGGTAAAGCGCCTGGTACGTACCGGTTGATTGTTCTTCTGTGCTGGCTGGGTAGGGCTGCCAGCTTTGCAGTTCTTCGGTGGGGATTTCTGTTGCGAGGGTGTGTGCGATCGCCTCTTCACCCTCTACTTGCTCATAAATACTAAACTGACAGCCCGGAAAGGCATCAAAAATATGCTCACCACCGTCTAAATGCCATAAATTAAATGAGCCGTTGGGCGAGCGGCCAATGCACCCAGCGCCAAACCCACCCAACGGTGCGCCGTGCTCAGGACCATCGTCCAAGTTACTGGCATAGCGAACGATATAGGGCGTTTCCCACTTTTTTCCAATCGGCCACTGCCAAGCGCATGCTGGAATATTTGGGCTTAGGTCGTTAGATTGGCTCATCAAAATTAGGACTCAACGGTCTAGAACATCCCGGATTATCCTACGCTTTGCCCACTGCGCCAACCGCATATATTTGTTACTTAAAAAGTCGGCTATAGAACCGTTAGATAGGTTTCCTTTCCTTTGGTGGGCAGATGTCTTAGTCGCTGATTCTGTAAGTCTGGGTCGAGGCCCAAATCTTCTAGTGGTATTAATCCTAGCAGCGGCGTTTGTCCGGCAGGTAGCTCTACGCAGTCATATCGGCCTTCTCTACCTTCTACCTCAAGCACTAGCCCCTTAAAGACTCTGAGTGTTTCCGTACCTGTCGCCGTTTGGACATCGATGGTTGCCGTCTGTTTCAAGCCTAGCTGTTTAATAATCTCTGCGGGTAAGCAAAGGCGCGTTGCTCCGGTGTCTACTAAAGCGTTGTCAACAGAAAGAGACCGAATATCCGCCGACTCAATGAACCCTCTCTCAGCTAATACCTGGTCTACATAGTTAGTAAGTCTCAGTGTGACAATGACTTTACCCATGCTGTTCTTAGCGACGTTAGCGAGTTGACTGTTGCTCATTTGCCTTCTCCAAGCCGGATGTCTTAGGGCGCGTGATGTCTTAGGGCGCGTGATGTCTTAGGGCGCGTTTGGTATTTCGATACTACTTCACTGAAGCCTTCTCCTGCTTTGATGGTGATTTTTTGATGAGGACATTTGTATCAAGATATGCGATCGCTTCTAGTTAAATCGTCTAAAATAAAATATTAAGCCATGTAAACTTTGCTGCTCTCATACCCGCCACCCAATGAAAAAGAAGTTTGATATCCAAGCCCCTTTTGAGCCCGCAGGCGATCAGCCAAAGGCGATTAAGCAACTGGTCAAAAATCTAAAGGCCAAGCAAGAATATCAAACGCTATTGGGCGCAACGGGCACTGGTAAAACGCATACGATTGCCCGCACGATTGACAAAGTCGGTAAGCCAGCGCTGGTGCTCGCCCACAACAAAACGCTGGCCGCTCAGCTCTGTAACGAGCTGCGTGAGTTTTTTCCGAATAACTCGGTTGAATACTTCATTAGCTATTACGACTACTATCAGCCAGAAGCCTACATCCCAGTTACCGACACCTACATTCAAAAGACCTCCTCTATTAACGATGAGATCGATATGCTGCGGCACTCCGCAACCCGGTCGCTCTTCGAGAGAAAAGATGTCATCGTTGTCGCCTCTATCAGCTGCATCTACGGTCTGGGGATTCCGTCCGAGTATCTCAATGCCTCTATTCCTTTACGTGTAGGCGCAGAAACTAATCAGCGCCAGGTTCTACGCGATTTGGCCTCTGTGCAGTACACCCGCAACGACATTGAAATGGGGCGCGGACGCTTTCGGGTAAAAGGCGACGTGCTCGAAATTGGCCCTGCCTATGAAGACCGGGTAATCAGAGTCGAATTTTTTGGCGATGAGATTGATGCTATTCGCTACATCGATCCGGTAACAGGCGCGACGCTACAAAGTATGGATTCGCTGAATATCTACCCGGCCCGTCACTTCGTTACCCCAGATGACAAGCTAGAAGCCGCTTGTAAAGGCATTCGCGCAGAGCTAAAAGAACAGCTTGAAATTTTAGAAAGTCAGGGCAAGCTGCTAGAAGCTCAGCGACTAGAGCAGCGCACTCGCTACGACTTAGAAATGCTTGAAGAAGTGGGCTACTGCAATGGTGTAGAAAACTACACGCGGCATTTGGCAGGTCGCCTTCCCGGTGCGCCGCCAGAGTGTCTGCTCGACTATTTTCCTCACGACGACTGGCTGCTGGCGGTAGACGAGTCTCACGTTACCGTGCCGCAAATTCGCGCCATGTACAACGGTGACCAGGCGCGTAAGAAAGTGCTAATCGATCATGGCTTTCGGTTGCCCAGCGCCGCCGACAATCGTCCGCTAAAGGCCGAAGAATTTTGGAACAAAGTCAATCAGTGTATTTTTGTTTCGGCAACGCCAGGTGACTGGGAGCTAGGGCTCTCAGAAGATCGCATCGTAGACCAAATCATTCGCCCAACGGGTGTGCTGGATCCTGAAATTATTGTGCGGCCTTCGGATGGACAGGTCGATGATTTGCTAGGTGAAATTAGAGTAAGAGCGGCTAAGGATGAGCGGACGCTGGTGACAACGCTGACCAAGCGGATGGCAGAAGATTTGACCGACTATTTGAACGAGCATGGTGTTCGGGTGCGCTATCTGCACTCAGAGATTCACTCGATTGAGCGGATTGAGATTATTCAAGATTTGCGCAATGGTGAGTTCGATGTGCTCATTGGCGTTAACTTGCTCAGAGAAGGATTAGATTTACCAGAGGTTTCGCTTGTAGCGATTTTAGATGCGGATAAAGAAGGCTTTTTGCGAGCGCAGCGATCGCTGATTCAAACGATCGGTCGTGCCGCTCGTCATATAGAGGGCAAAGCTATTCTATATGCCGACAACATGACCGATAGTATGGAGAAAGCGATTAGTGAGACCGAGCGTCGTCGGGCAATTCAGTCCGAGTACAATGAGAAAAATGGCATTGTTCCCAAGGCTGTTATCCGGCGTCAGTCCAATTCAATTCTCTCTTTCTTGGATGTTTCGCGTCGTCTCAATGCTGAAGAGCTAGAGAAGGCTGTTGATCATAGCGATGAGCTGCCGCTAGAAGATATTCCGGCGCTGATTGGTCAGCTAGAAACGAGAATGAAAGAAGCCGCGAAGAAGCTAGAGTTTGAAGAAGCCAGTGAGTACAGGGATCGAATTAAACGGTTGCGCGATCGCCTGCTCGGAAAGCACAAAGCGCCCTTCAAGCTAGACAAGCAAGAAGTGTCTTAAAAAGCCTTCTTGAAGAGCCTTAAGTAGCGGTTGCGAAGCATGAAGTAAGGTAACTATGTGTAATGTCATGTGTAGTTGCCTTGCTGGCATCTGCATTTTCTTTCTTTAGAGAGTGTCAAGCCATAGCGCTTGGCCGATAATCAAAAAGAAACTTTGTCAACAAAAAGGCTAATTTCTACGGAATGCTAAAGCACACAGACAACTCCGGTCCAGATTTATTTGTGGTTGGTATTGGTGCGTCAGCAGGCGGCATTCAGGCGCTAGAAGCCTTTTTTTCTAACATTGACGACCATCCCAACGCTGCTTTTGTGGTGGTGCAGCACCTATCGCCAGACTTTCGCAGCATGATGAGCGAGATCTTGCAGCGCAAAACAGTGATGCAGGTGCGTCAGGTTGAAGAAGCTATGCCGCTAGAGCCCGGCACGGTCTATGTCATGCCACCGGGCAAAAATATGCTGCTAGAGGGCAGAACATTTTATTTGACAGATCGCTCTAGCCATCTCGACTATCCCATCAATCTATTTTTTGACTCGATGGCCAAGCACTTTGCTGAGCGGGCTATCGGCGTGATTTTGACCGGCGGCGGCAGTGACGGTACGGATGGTCTGCAGACGATTAGTCGCAGTGGTGGGGTTGCGCTAGTACAAACGCCAGAATCGGCTCAGTTTGACAGTATGCCAGTCAATGCGATCGCCTCTGGAATTGTAGATAAGATTCTGCCGCCCCATGAGCTAGCCCGCGCTGTTTTTGACATCGTTCGCTTCTCCTACGATCAGAAAACGTCTATTCAAGATGACGATGACTTCGTCAATCAGGCTCAGCTTCAAGAAATTATCACGCTGCTTGCTGACCAAGAGGATATAGACTTTTCTGATTACAAGACGAATACTCTCAGACGCCGAATTAACCACCGCTGCGCGCTAAACCGGTGTAGCAACATTGGTAAATACATTGCCGTAATAGAGAACTCCGAAGAAGAGCGAAAGCTGCTGAGACAGAGCTTGCTAATTGGGGCAACTCGCTTCTTTCGTGACGATCAGCCCTGGCGCTATTTGCTAGAGCAGGCATTGCCAACGCTAATCGGCAGCATTGATGACGGGGGGCACTTGCGCGTCTGGGTAACGGCTTGCTCTACAGGCGAAGAGGCCTACACCATGGCAATGGTCGTTGATGAAGCTATTGCCAATACCGCTAAACAAATTAAAGTCAAAATATTTGCGACCGATATTGACAGTCAGGCGCTGTCTTTTGCAGGTAAGGGTATTTATCCGGAAACCATTACCTCAGATGTGTCTGCCGATCGCATTACCCGCTACTTTAACTTTGTTGATGGTAAGTATCAGGTGAAGCGTTTCTTGCGAGAAATGCTGATTATTGCACCTCACGATCTGACTAAAAATGCCGGATTTTCAAAAATGCATCTGGTTAGCTGCCGCAATGTACTGATCTACATGCAAAGTGACTTACAGAGGCAGGTGCTTCGACTGTTGCATTTCACGCTCGCGCCTGAAGGCGTACTGCTTTTGGGCAGCTCTGAAACGTTAGGAGAATATGCAGAAGACTTTAGCGTAGCAGATGCTAACAGCAAAATATACAAAAAGAAGCCCAACGGTCGTAAGCTACTGCCGTCGCCAGCGCTGCGAAACTCTATCACGACAATTTCGCCAAGACGACAGCAGCGGCAGCAGAAAGCTCAAGAAAGCAAGCTGTTCAAAAGCGTATTCAAGCATATCTTTAGCGATCGCGAAGTAACCTGTGTCTTGGTCAATCGCGACAATCAAACGCTGCGCATTTTTCACAACTCGGCTAACTCAGATCTTGCACCATTCTTGATAAGCCACGTCAGGCAGTGCTTTGAGGCTTAT
>CALDSK010000222.1 GCA_937911865.1 uncultured Synechococcus sp. | reverse complement strand
GATGACAATGGCAGCGGTGACAAAGTTTTGGCCCATAGCGATAGTAGTTCAAATGCTCTAAAGCTATTGAAACTGCTTGCCCCTAGATAGGCAACTCAATTCTGTCAATCTGACAAATTCGATGTTTTGGGAGGTTGCCACTGATTCAACAACGGCGCAATGGCATCAGCATTGGAGAGCAGGAAGTCGGCCATCGCGAGAATTCGTTGATGAGGACATCCCGCTATGCGGCGACTCGCTTGGCCTCCTAACCAGTGATAAACCGTAGATTTAGAAACACAGCAGATGTGAGCGATGTCTTCAGTACCTGCATCCCAGCGATGGCTAAAGGCTTGAGGAGAGAGCTGCATCGCGTTGTGTTTTGCCAAGATAGAGTGCTGAAGATTCTGGTCAGTCATGCTTATCTTCAGAACTGACTGGCTCTAAATCGTCTTCAAAGGCAAAATCATGTTGGCATATGGCAGAGGAAGGACTATTCCTATCCAAAAGAATGAGGTAATGCAGTCCTGCGATCTGACAACTTGCTTCTCGGGTGTAGAAAACACCTAGCACTAATCCATAATCTGGGTCTGGCACTCTTGCCCATTGAACGTTTGCCCCAATCTCAAATCTTGGTCGAGGAAATTTCGCAGGAAATAGCTCAGGAAAAGAGAAAGTAGCCGAAATATTGGCAGCTTCTGACATCCGACTTATCTAACAGCTCGCTCACAGAACTACCTGATAGATTACAAAGCAAGGTATCTTAGGGACAAGAAATTCTTGCCAGGTGGCAAGAATTATGAGTTCAGGTTCTGCGACGATTTGGGTTATACATCTCTCTCAGAGTTTGGAGGTACTCGGGTTCAGTTTCGACTGTTGTCCAAATATGGTGAGCGATCGCTAGCCTCTGCTCATGTTTCTCGCTCGGTACACGGCGATGTTCACCTCTAGAAAACCAGTGGTTGACTGTTGTCACAGAACAATCGCAGATATAAGCAATCTCCTCGCGGGTCACATCCCAGTGTCTCAAAAACTCCTCAAGCTCCATACGGTAGGCCTGAAAGGGGGCAAGAAAGGTACGCAGTGCCTCCCAGTGTCCTTGAGTAGGGGATTTCGGAGCAAGATTCATAGTCATTGCGTTTGTCACAATGACAATATTTTCACCTTAATCTCTAGAACTGTGTGTGACTTGCGCAAAGTTCCAGAATGCCTTTACTTCTGACTACAACGTTATGGACAACGAAAATAGCAATTACTTCACAATTCGGTGTCGTCTTTCTGCTGACGCTAATACACGTAAGCAGATGTGGGAATTGATGTGTCGCTACACTCTGCTTGTCAATGACCTACTCGCAGCAGTCCCAAAAGATCCTAGTTTTGTTGATTGGCGGCAGAAGAGATTTGTCCCTGAAAAGTGGCTGCTCGAAAAAATAGAAGAATTAGGCTATAGAGATTTGCCTGGGCGCTTTCGTACGTCGGCAAAAATTTCAACCAAAAGAATATTCAAAGCTTGGTTCTCTCTCCAACGCAAGCGCTGCCAAAAAATATCTGGAAAACTTCGCTGGATCAACATACTGCAAAGTGAAATCGAGCTAATCCAAACAACAGAATTTGAAAAAGAAGGCATTATTAGAGCAGCTAGAACAGCATTGAGCATTGCTAAAAAGGAAAAAGAAAAAGAAAAAGAAAAAGAAAAAGAAAAAGATTCCAAAGAAGATAGTAAATCACTCAAAACCTTGTTTGGAATATTGATAGACATGCATTTTAAGACTAGAAGCAAATTGAGACTTAGGGGGATTAGTCATCTACTGCTTAATGATCTAAATATAAGTCAAAGAGAAATAAATATCGTTGACCTTAGAAACATGTCAGAAGCAAAATATATAGAAATCGAGAATTTGGAAGGACAATTACGCAGCCGCTTGCCCAAAGGGCGCGATCCAGAAGGGCGTAGGTATGTTTTAGCGCTGCTTGAAGCCGTTTCTCTTCCAGAGAATGACCTTGAGGAGAAAAACTTTTATGAAGAACAAGCGAGATTATCGCTGTACAATGAAATGCCTTATCCCTTGATTTTTGAAGGCTCCTCAAATCTTTCCTGGATATCAGAAAATAAAAGAAAAGGGAATAGATTAAGTGTTTGCTTTAATGGCATTTCTGATTTCAAGTTCTCTGTACAGTGTGATCGAAGACAGCTGCCAGTATTTAAGGGGTTTTATGAAGACACATGCATCAATAAGGAGAGATTGAAGAACAATGAAACACTCTTTTCACAAGGGCTAAATAAATTTCGCTCAGCTCATGTTTTTTGGAAACCAGATTTAGATTTTAAGTGTAGGAAGAAGCGTCTAAAAGTTTCTGCGGAACCTTGGGAGTCAAACCGTCTGTATATGCATTGCGCAGTGGACAGAAGATCTTTGTCTTTAGAGGGAACTAAAGCTATCCGACAAGAAAAGATAGATAAGCTTACTCAGAAAATGACGGCTTTTGAAGAGCAGATAAGAGCAACTAAAAACCAGAGAAAAGCAACTGAGCTACATAACCTACAACATGCGGAGCTACCACCTAGACCTTCTATTCAACCATATACAGGAAATCCCGAATTGGCCATTGGTCTTTGCTTTACTCCTGATGAACCCGTCACGATTGCCTTGGTAGACTTGAAGGAGAAAACCTTGATAAAGTCTTTAACTACCAAGTCATTGCTAAATCAAGGTACTAAGCAAATTTGGCGCAGTGGCAAGCAAGAGATTTTATTAGAGAATGAACAGGAGAGATATCACGAGAATGGAGGAAAGTTTAGAATCAGGAAACCTGGTAGATTTGCTGAACATAAGCCTTATAGCTTAGTCTCTCGTTTGAATAATATGACTGAACAAGGCTCAAAACATAGAGCTTTAGAGCAGTCAGCAAGCAAATATAGCAGAAGTCAATCAGTAAGTAATCTTAGCCAATATGTTTGCCGGTTAATCGCTAGCAAAGTAACTGAATTTGGAATGCACTCGCGAGCCAGTAGAGTTATAGTCCCAAACTTTGAAGGTATTCGTGAATGGATTGAAGGCTTTATTCGGGCAAAGGCAGTTCAAAAATTTCCAGATAGTAAGAAACAGCAAAAAACATTTCGTCAGCAATATCGAGCACAATACCATCGCTGGAGTTATCGGCAGCTTGCCATGGAAATTGAGCGCAGTGCAGTAAAGAATGGATTGGCTTCAGTTCATAGAAGACAACCCAGTCATCAAGCTGTTAATGAGTATTTTGGCTCGGATTTTGCCCGGCAAGACCTGGAATACCTCAGGCATGTAGCCCTAATGATGGCATTAATTGAAGAAGTTTAAAGCTTTACGAACGTAGAAAGTCAATTAGCTAACCAGGGATATTATCAAGTTAGCGCGTTGGATTTCTCAAGTACCAATACTTGGGTGCTAATGAAAATGCAGGGCAGTTTAAGTGCTTTCCGCCCATGGTGAGCTGCCGGTTCCACCTCCGTGGTGAACACCCACGGGTTAATTTGATGCCCGGTCGCACCGGAGTCAGGGGAGCAAAGTTCTTTGCTATGCCTTTCGAGTCGTAGTTAAAGGATACAGGCATACGTGTTTGGCAGCTACTGAATCGCCTCAAGCAATGAGGAACCTACCCTATTCCGGCCTCAAATTTACAAGCTCAACAGCACATGAGTCGCGCGTCAGCCGAAAGACCTTACATTCAGAGTTTTCAGCGATTTCTAGCAAGCTTTACGTTTTGTGATGATTGGGGATTTGCAAGATTTTTCGACGAGTCGCGCTACTACTCTCTGAAACCTTTATTTCATGAGTGTTGTAGATCGGTGCAGTCGCAATCCTCTGCGCGGGTATGGGGGTGTTGAAAGAAATCTCCTGTCAACAAATACTGGAAATCATTAACGTCGCAATCCTCTGCGCGGGTATGGGGGTGTTTGAAGGTAGCTATCGAAACATCGACGAAAATACGCCTCAATATGACAATGAGAATGGGTAAGTTGAAAGGCGCACTTCGTTCGGGAAGCCTCTCTGAATGGCATCCTCTGGCAGTTTGAAGTGGGACACTATTTCTTTAAAAAACACACAGGCTGTTAAAGCATCAGGTTTTTGAGCAGCAAGCCATAGGATGTCTATTTTCCGTAAAAAGGGACATTAATTCTTTAAAGTGGACATCCAGCACTTTAATGGACAACAACCGCTGAAAGAACGGATGTTTATAGATTTTGGAAAAATCGGGATGAGAGGATTCGAACCTCCGACCCCTTCGTCCCGAACGAAGTGCGCTACCAAGCTGCGCTACATCCCGATGTGGTCATCACATACCCTAACATAGCCGCGCGATCGCATCCATCCATTCCACCAATTTTGATGCACCCTCTCCAACCCGGACGTAACAGGATAGGGTGAGAGGCGAATTCATTCCACTGCCTTGCCGCTGATGCTCGTCAACCTGGCCTACCTGCTTCGCAAACCCACCGGCACCACCAACTACGCACTCAACCTACTGCCGCATTTGACGCCGTTAAATCCCTGCTATTTAGCCACAGCGGCGAGCAGGCTCAATGAGGATGACTACATTCCGGTGCCGCCTAACCTCACAGCGGAATCTGGTCTCTCGGGACATCTGCGACGACTACTGTGGACGCAGTTGCGCT
>CALDSK010000221.1 GCA_937911865.1 uncultured Synechococcus sp. | reverse complement strand
CGGGTCTTTTCAATCCACTTGTGCCGCTTAGCCAGAATATCAGGTAGCTTAGAGCGATCAAATCGAGGCGGCACGACAACCTCTACCTCACCTTCTACCGAAATTTTGATTGAAACATGCTTGGCTCGCTTACTTTCACGAACTCTGTAATCTGGTAAATATACGACTTTGCCAGAAGGTTCTGACGCAGCTAGCTGCTGATTGGACTCCCGGCTACCGTCAGAACTTGCATCGTCAGAACTTGCACCATCAGAACTTTCTAAAAGATCTAGCTGAGACATCGAAAAGTATCATCTTCAAGGTGAGTCAACACAGCCCATTATCAGCGATCGCGCTCACACTGACCACCTACCTCACCGCTCTAACCTGCTAGTCTCTGTTTTTCTTTGTTGTACTCCTCTTTATGAACGCTCGCTCACAGCCGTCTTACTCACAGCCGTCTCACTCACAGTCATCTTACTTACAGACGCATCCCTGGTTAAAACTCGGCATCGCGATCGCGTTCACACTGATACTCTCAGGATGTAACACCTTTGAAACCCAGGGAAATAGAACGGTAACCGTCTTAGGCGCGATAGAAGGAGAACTACAAAAAGACTTTGAACAGGCGCTAGAACCCTTCGAATCAGCGACGAATATCGAGATAATTTACGAAGGAACCACTGACTTTGCGGCGGTCCTTAAAGAGAAGGTTGCTGATGGAAACCCACCCGACCTAGCGATGTTCCCCCAGCCTGGTCTGATGACAGAATTTGCAACGGCAGGTGAGCTTGTTCCCCTCTCAACTTTCTTAGAAACCGGTGCGCTGCAAGCAGCCTACAGCGATGCCTGGATAGAGTTAGGCACAGTTGAAGAAGAAACCTACCTCATTTGGTACAGAACCTCGGTCAAAAGCCTGGTTTGGTACAAACCAACCGTGTTTGAAACCAACGCCTATGAAATTCCCCAGACCTGGGCAGAGCTGACAGCGCTCACAGAACACATTGTCGCAGACGGCGGTACGCCCTGGTGCATTGGACTAGAAAGCGGTGCGGCAACGGGCTGGCCAGGGACAGATTGGATAGAAGATATTATGCTCAGAACGGCGGGGCCCGAAGCTTACAGTCAATGGATCGACCACCGCCTGCCGTTCAACTCGCCTCAGGTGATCAATGCGTTTGATGAATTTGGCAGAATTTTGCTGAATCCTCAATATGTTGAAGGTGGCGGCGCGGCCGCGGCAGCTACATCCTTTACTGAAGCAGCTGACGGCCTCTTTACAGACCCGCCTAGCTGCTATATGCACAAGCAGGCAAGCTTTATAGAGTCTTTTTTTGAAGAGGACCAAGAGCCTAGAAGCGACTACGACATTTTTACGCTGCCCGGCATTGATGAAAAATTTGGAACGCCTATCTTAGTGGCAGGTGATGCCTTTGGTATGTTCAACAGTACGCCTGAAGCCAGAGCTTTAATGGCTTACCTGGCAACACCTACACCGCACGAAATTCAGGCTCGGCTGGGTGGCTTCATATCGCCACACCGTCAGGTCTCCCCAGAGGTTTACCCCAACGCTGTGAACCAGAAAGTAGCACTTATTCTGGCCAACGCCGATGTAATTAGGTTTGACGGCTCAGACCTAATGCCTGGTGCAGTGGGCACTGGAAGCTTTTGGTCCGGCATTATTGATTTTGCTAAAGGTAAATCAGCTGAAGAAGTTACCCAGGAAATCGATGCTAGCTGGCCTCAGTAGTTGAGCTTTGGAGTGGGTTGATCCTTCGAGTCAATTTTAGAGAGGCTCCACCACACTGGCTGCTCTACTGGCTGCTCTACCGGCTTCTCTAGGCTGACTAAAGAAACGTTCTAAAGGCATGCTTGAAGAAGCATTGTTAATAACAAAACGTTTCTTCCTCTCAGGAGATTCTCAGAAGACTCTCAACCCACCCAAAGATAACTATCAAGCTGGGCCGTTACGTTAGTGAGCATCCGCAGAACAACAGCGGATTAATCACACTTGTCTGAGGCACCTCATCTCGTTCAGCTGGCCCGTTCAACTGGCCCGTTCGACTGGCCCGTTCAGCTGGCCCGTCAGCTGGGATATGCCTCTTGGCGCTGGTGTATCTAAACAATTACAACACTCACTAGAATTACATATCATTACCATGAATAGCAGCCAAAAAGTTCTCGTTTCTGTTGAAAATATTGCACCGGATAATGGCACCGCCCTCACCCCATTTTGGGTGGGTTTTCACAACGGAGAGTTCGATACTTACGATCGAGGTAGACCCGCTTCTGAAGGGCTAGAACGGATTGCAGAAGACGGTAACCCAGAAGTTTTTAATGAAGAATTCACGCTGTCAGGTTTGGGCAGCGCTCAGGCAGTTGTTGAAGGTCCAAACGGACCCTTGACGCCTGGCGAAACCGGCGAACTACTGGTAGATGTCAGCGATCCTGCATCCGCAGGACGCTACTTTAACTACGCAGCGATGATACTGCCTAGCAACGATATCTTCGTAGCAAACAGTAATCCTACAGCGCACGCTATTTTCGATGAGCGTGGCCGTTTTGTTGGCGCAGACTTTATTATTGGTGGCGATGCAGCTCTTGATGCAGGGACAGAAGTCAACGACGAAATTCCAGAAAACACTGCCTTCTTTGGTCAAGAGACA
The DNA here is from genome assembly GCA_937911865.1 of uncultured Synechococcus sp. GTDB lineage: Bacteria > Cyanobacteriota > Cyanobacteriia > Phormidesmidales > Phormidesmidaceae > Phormidesmis. The sequence goes on along the minus strand of CALDSK010000221.1, from coordinate 16,383 downwards.
CCTGATACAGGCGTTGAAGAAAATGGCGTCATTGGTCTAAGTGAAGGCTTCATACCAGATGGCAACATTTTGAGCACGCCTCAGTTTAGCAATGCTGACTTTACACAGCCAGGCTATGAGCTAGCTCGGATTCGGGTCTTTAATGCAATTGAGGGCGAAGACGGAGCAGACCGCCTACGCGGCACTAATAAAGACGACTACATTGCAGGAGAGGGCGGAAACGACCGCATTTTAGGCAGAAACGGCAACGATCGTATTTCGGGCGGTGCGGGCGATGACGTTTTAGTTGGGCAGGGCGGTAATGACGAACTGACTGGTGGCGCGGGCGATGACCAGGTTCTCGGCGGCGCAGGCGACGATATTTTGAATGGTGGTGCGGGCAACAATATTTTGAGAGACTTTAGCGGAGACAACACTTTTGTGCTGTCAGAAGAAGGTTTCGCAGATGTTCGTGGATTCGATACGGGCGATCGCATCAGCCTGGGTGCCGACCTTCAGTTTACCGACCTAACTATCACACAAACGCGTAATAACACACTCATTGAGACAGCGGGTCAGCAGATTGCTGTTTTACGTCAGGTAGATGCGAATACAATCACCGAAAGCGTGTTCATCTAATCTAACCAGTCGCTAATCAGTCTGAGAAAAACAGGTAAAGCCGTTCTCTTCGAGGACACCACACATCCCTTGCTATGTTGCGACGTAGCAGGGGATTTTTGCTACGGACACGGATAACTGCTTATAACAAGGCCAATTCTTTCTTCCAGACACTCACACACTTATCTCATACATTTCTCATCTCATACATTTCTCATACATTGTTGCTTTGACTATTTTTTACGATGCTTATCTGTTGAAACGATATATAGCAAATGTCCTAAGCAACTTGACAGAAGCTATATATGTCGTTTGAGTCGAGGTAATCGTATGTGAGCTAAAAAAAGCCCTTGTGCGTGATTTTTGTCACTTTAAAAGAAAGCTGTGGGAAATTACGTAAAGCTTTATTTTTATTAGACACACTTAAAGGTTCGGTAAATACATAATTTATGTCTTGCCACTGAGATTTTTTTACTAGAAAATCTGAAGTACAAAGGTCAAAGAGTTGCAGCGCTTGCAGTTACGTACTTACAAAGTTCTGCACTCATGGGTTACATACACTTACGGACATACAACTCGTAGGTACGCGACTCACGGACGTACAAATGCAGACATACATAGTCTGTCCATCACTATCGCGCAAGCGGGGAATCTAACATGACAGCATACGAAAGAACAGCCGACGTGCCGAAGTTTCCAGTGCCAAAGATTCCGGTGATGAGTCCTCAATTTGATTTTGACAGTAACAAGGTTCGAAATGACAAGGCTCGAAACGACAAGGTTCAAAATGACAAAGCCCGTCAGGTTTGCTTCAACATTTCTAACGGCATCTTGATCTCTAGTTTTGAAAATGCTGAAGAACCTATCTCTGTTAATACAGGCAGCAAGCTTCTAGACGCTTTAAACAACTCTGAAGCGATCGCAGGCAACGCAACGACGCTATTCAACAGCAACAATGCCAGCAACCTGGGGCTACAAAACATTGAACTGCCAACTTTAAAGAGTACGCCCCTCTCTGAAATCAAAGTCAGAGGAACGGCTAGAGAGCAAGCCGTCTCTCGAATGGCACGCGTCCTCAGAGCAGATAGAAACATGACGGCATAAGCAGTCAGTAAAAGGGGCTCGAATCGGCAATCGCTAGGTAGGTAGGTAGGTACAAACAGATTGCGGCCAGTGAGTGCACAGCTTAAGTGCAGCTTTATCATTAATACTGCAAGCGCTCACCCCAGTTTTCTACCAACGCAAGAAGATTGGAGCGAGCGCTACTTTTCATAAGAGGGATTTTCTACTACCAGAACAGGCCAAGTACTAGATTCCAATATTTTGCAGGCAACAGAGCCGATTGTTGTTTCACGACTATTCTCTCTATGGCCCCTTTTACCTATGATAAGTTCATCTACCTTGTAGGTTTCAGCAGCCGCTAAAATTACTGCAGCGGGTATACCCATCTCTGCAACAAACCGATGGTGCACGTCAGCCAACAGCCTTTGAGCCTGCAACCTAAGCTTTAACGTACGCTCCGGATCGTCAGCTTCTCTGACATACAGCACAACTACCTGGCCATTGCGGCTACGAGCCAATTCAGCGACCTTAGCTAAGACAAAACCGGCAAAAGCAGAAGAATCTATCGCGGCAAGAAACGTGGGACTGTAGGCGATCGCAACTTTAGTTGGATCTACCTCCCCTTTCTCTAACAGCTTTGGAGCGAAGGTAGGAATTGCCCAAGCGCCCAAGGGTGCGCTCACTAAAATAGAGAGCGCGGCGATCGCTAACATAATATCCCCCCCCTCTATACCCACTGCCAGTGGTATCGCTCCAATCGCGGCTTGAACCGTTGCCTTGGCTGAATTACCCGGCAACAAAAACAGCCGCTCTTTTACCGTCCAGTTGCTGCCCAGCGTGGCCAGGTACCAGCCAATCGATCGCCCAACTAACGTCCCAAGCGCCAACAGCAACAATCCTGAAAGCAGCGACGCCTCAAGGACATCGATCTGAATACTGGCACCTAGCAGCACAAACAAAACAATCTCAGCAACTGCCCACAAGCTGTTGAAACCTTCTCGCAAACTGCGCGCCAAGGGCGTTTCTAATTCATTCAAAAAGAATCCCATTGCCATGACCGCCAAATAGCCGGAAAAAATTGGCAGATGCGTTGCTAAAACGACCAGCGTGAGTGCGCAGGCCGCTGTTATCAGTGTCTCATGGACCTGATTTTGGGCCCACTTTTGCCGATCTAAAATAGAAGAACCCAAAATAGAGGCTAGTAACAAAGCCACCATAGCGCCAAAGGAGAGTCCTAAAGCAACTTGAATGACCACCTGAAAAGGCAGCAGCTGTAGTGGCGTGAGCGACAAACCACCCCACAAGGTAAGACCGGACGTAACGCCTTGAGAGAGAAACGCCAGCAACAAACTAAACACCAGTAGCAACAGAACATCTGACAGCGCACTGCCCAGCAAAATCGCGTCGGGAATGCCTTTTTTCACCCCCCAGCCCAACTGCTTTAATCGCAACATTCCTGGCAAAATGACCGCAGGAGACTCAGCCCCTACAATGCAGCCCAGCAGCAGGCCTGTGAGAAAGTCAAACTGAAAGAGCCAAACGGCGGCAAAGGCAACTGCGATCGCTTCGCAAGCAGCAGGCAAAAATCCTAGCCTTACCGCGACCGAACTCTGTTGAGCTAGCTTTTCTCGGTCTAGTCCTAGGCCGGCTTTCATCAAGATCACCATGACAGCAATCGTTCGCAGACTGTCTGCCGCATTTAATACTTCAGTTGCGATCGCAGCCGTAGCCTGAGGTCCGAGCAAAATTCCAACTAGCACCATCCCCAGCAGCGCCGGTGCCTTTAGCCGTTTAGCAACTTGTCCAGCAAAAAAGCCGCCCAGCAAAATCCAAATCGTACTCTCTAACATTCACAGCCCAAGTGAGACACCCATGCTAAAGCACAGGCTAATTTATCCGAACTGGCCAAAGGAAAAGGCAGCGGGTGCGACAGATTTTACCGGAAGGGGCGATCGCTCACCCATCTGCAAAAAATCTAAATACTTTGCCTGGAGCTGAGCCATTCGCCGTTCTAGCCTCATAGAGGGTTTCGTAGGGAGCGTCGCCAAGGGATATAGCGACAATCGCTCGCTCAATACCTGCAAAAGGTTCACTTGCGGTATGGACAAGTCCTTGGCATAGTAATGCGACTTCAAAAAGCTAAAGTCAGCATCGCAAGTCGCCAATAATTCTAACCGCAGATAGCTAGCCCTACAGCCCAAACACAAAAACTCTTGTAGCGTTTCGGCAACAATAATATTGGCATTGTCAAAACTCATCGGAATCGTCATGACAATCGGCGAGTAGCGCAGTTGCTCAGACTCCAAAAAAGAATAGTGAACACCGTCTAGCCCCGTGCTTGCAAAGGTCTTCACGTTTTTGGGCGTACAGTAATACTGCCAGGGATGCGTTGGACGCTCTAAGCGTAGCCCAATCGCCTGAAAAACAGACTGAGGCGTTGTTCTATAACGCTCGGCAGATTGACAAGCGACCTGCCATAGCTGATCGAAAGTAGTCGCCGTCTGCTGTATTGTCTGAGACTTTGACATTTTCTTCAGGCCTCCGCTGACGGCAGTAAACCACTCTCAATAAAAGCTTTCAGCGCTTTCTGATGCGGTGCGCCCAAAGGTCTCTCTTCATTCAATTTGTCGGAGTACTTACGACCAGCCAACACGTCATCAACAGAACAGAGCGCCAGATCTTGCCCTTCGTTTAGCTCAAGCTCGCTTACAGGGACAGTCAGCGCACCGTGATAGTAATAGCGATGCACTCTCTCATCAGCTTGATCAAAAAACAAATCTAGGACAGGTGGAATATAGCCCAATTCTTCGCTCAGTTCACGGCGCACACCAGCGTCTGGGCCTTCGCCCGGTTCAATGTGGCCCCCAAAAAAGCCCCACACGCCTGGATAAATGATATGAGGAAAGTCATCGCGAAGCTGCATCAAAAAGCGGCCCTCTCGGTACAAGATGGCCAGCGTTACTTCTATGAGCGATGGGCTCGCAGAGGAAGCACTATCGGATGAATCCATAGCCGCATATCCCTATATGAAAATAGCCTTCAGCAGCTTATAGCATCTATTCGCGTCTGCAACCGTGCTAAAGATAAATTACGGATCACATTCTTTACGAATCGCCCTCTCGACAAACCACAATCATCAAATCATAGTCGTCGAACTTACAATCATCGGATCATAGTCATCGAACTACAATCTTCACTGATCGCACAGGACACTAGCGCCTTCACCTTCTCGAACGATACCGCAGCCTGCATACAATCCCGCTGGCGTCTGGCCGGGACGAAACAGGCTGATAACTTCCGTGCCCGCAGCAGAGCCTTGACGAACCAGCAGCGTGCTATCCCAGTAGCGAATGCCCAGAACGGTGTTGTAGGCATAGCTAGAAAATTCATCGGGAAAGCCGCGGTTGGCCGACTGCAAGGAGCCGCGCACCGCCGGTAGCTGCGTGCGATACAGGGCGTAGCCGCCGCCTTCAGCAGGATCCAAAATGAACACGGCCATCTGATCGACTTCAACGCAAGAATCTAACAAGACAGGCACGGCAACGTTCCCAGTCATCGGATCAACCACGGGCGTTCCCACAATCCTTTGCGCCGACATCATTTTTGCTTCTACGACGCTCAGGCTTTCACAGTCCAATGCGTTAAGGATATTGATATCCCAGCTTTGGTCGCCATCATTGATATCTACTGTGCTGGTAGTGCCGCTGGGCCAATTGAGTTGAATAGCACTGCCATCGTTGATTGCGGTGGCGACGGGTATATCTTCTGGGTTAGCAGCGGCTGGCGGCTCAGATTGTTCAGGGGAAGGAGACTCAGCAGCGGATTCAGCAGCAGGCTCAGGGGCTGGCGGCTCAGAAGCTGACGGCTCAGGCGAAACGCTGGGTGAGTCGTCAGGATCTGGGGCAGCAGGTGGGTCAGCAGCTGGCGCAGAGGGATCGACTTGAGCAGCAGAGAAGGCTCTAGGGCTGCTGGGCCTAGAGCCATCAGCAATATCGAAGCAGTTTGAGCCCGCAGCTTCGGCAACCTGACCGCTGGCAGGCCCTAGCGCTACGCCGAACTGGTAGCGGTCGTATTCACGATAGGGCCACTGGTCTGTTTGGTCGCAGGTTCCGTCTTGACACACGCATAGGTACACCGGAACGTCTGCATAATAGCCGCGCCATTCTGCAATGATTTCGGATAAATCGACATCTTCACCATTGGCATATCGAGCGGTAGGCGCGGCAGGGGCGGCAGGTTCAGCGGGTGTTTCGGTCTCTTGAGCGATCGCAGGAGGAACAAACAAGAGCGAAGCACCGCCTAAAGCGCCTACTACAGAGCACATTGCAGCCGCGTAACGATTTGTCCGAGCCCAAAGATGAGGCGAAAGAAAAAGATGAGGAGGCAGAATACGAGAGAAAAAATACAACATTTATCTGTGGTGACTATCTGTCTTTATTAACTGTCTAGCTTTTTTAACTGACCAGCTTTTTTAACTATCTAGCTGTAATAACTATCCGTGCCTATCCCCGCTATGGGCTACGTCTATATTGCTATGGACGCTCACCGCTTTCCATATCGAAGCAGTTAAATCCGTTCTCTTCGTTGCTAGCAGCGTTCTGTGCGCCTAGCGCGACAAAGGATTGATATTGAGAGAAAGCGCGATAGGGCCAGATTGACGTGTCACCACAGGTGTCGGCGCGGCAGCTACAGGCGTAGATGGCAATAGCCGGATAGCGATCGCGCCATTCTTCCACAATCAAAGAGAGATCTACGGCTTCTCCTCGACCGTAGCGAGCGGTAGGCACCTGCTCTGGGTTACGTGCAGGCGTCAGCCTAGTTCTTTGGGGCGGCTCTTGAGCTTGAACCTGACTGGGCAAACCCAAGAACAGGAATCCTAAAGCCAGTAGCCATTGAATTCTTTGCTTCTGCATGACGATGATTGGCCCGTACTTGTACCGATGCTTTTCCACAGTACTGAGTTGCCCGATCGCTTTGCAAGCTACTATCAAAGCTGAAAAAAGCCTTTTGCATCTCCTTCCGCATCTAAGAAAACAAAGCAGTGCATACCCAACTAAGGTCAAGATGGATTCTATTCTTGGCTGCAGCGGCCTTGAAACTTAGCCCTTTCGGCTGATTTTATTACACATTTTATACACAGTGTTTTATCCATACTGAATTTCTGTGAGACGTAGCAAGTTTCGTTTATATGACGGGTATATTATCGTCATCGAAGCCTAATACACTGTGTCAGAGCGGCTTCCCAATGGACCGTCAGCGGGATAAACAGCTTTGCGTGAATCAACAGTGAGATAGCCCAAAAGCAGCCCCTCAGATAATCTGAAGGACTGCTTTTTTCTAGCTTATTTTGTTTGGCTATAGGCTTTTAACCAAACATGCTGTTTACAATCTTGAGCACAATCTGAACGCCTGTTACCGCCTGCCAGCCAAACAAACCGACCAGTACAGCATTTAGCGTGATGTGAGTGTAGCGAGCGGTGTTATTGCCATTTTTCATAAACGGCACCATGGAGGCAGACGTGGCAATTATCCCCATCATGCCAAGACCTGCCAGCAGATGAGGACCAAAAAACAGCTTGCCGTTGTTGATATAAGTAGAGGCCATGCCGCCCAAACTACCCAGCACCATAACAGCTAGCAGCGTTGAGCCAGCCTGATGATGACGTGCCAAAAACTTACCCTTGATCAGCTCTTTCTTCTCTGGGCCTGTCGCCAACCGGGTCTGCCTGTGCTGATAGCCCAAATAAGCGGCGTAGAGAGTAAGTGCAAAAATACCCCACATTAACACTGGGTGTATAAAATTAAGCCAGGGTTTAATGGCTTCAATAGTCTCGGGGTTCATAGCGCTGCTTTAGGAATCTTTACACCTTTAAGTATAGCGAAAGACTTGACCCTGATTCTGTCTGCCTCACGTCTTGTTCCTTTGGGAATCTTATGAAACGCCTTAAGTCACTCTCTATTGCTACGCTGCTTGGATTCACGATCGCTATGAGCGTAGGATATTGGTCGCCTTCTGTGAGCCACCAGTTGCTAGAGTTGCCACCAGAAACAACAGAAAAAATCGGGACCACCCCAACCACGATTACGTCAAAACTGGCAACAGAACTAACGTCCAAGCAGGACACCAGTAGCCCGGAGGCCGAAGTCAACAGAGCAGATGAAGCCAGCGCAGGGACTGAAGCATCTGAAGCAAACCCAGAAACCCCAGACGCAGAAGCAAACCCAGAAACCACAGACGCAGAAACCCCAGAAACAGACGTCTCAGAAACAGAAACCCCAGACGCAGATAATACGTCCACAAATACATCCACAGAGGCAGAGTCCGAGGCAGATACAGAAGAAGAAACAGCAGACGCGGAAGATAGCGAACCGACGCTCACCGCTGAAGAGCGGATTAGACGCAAGCTGATCATTCAGGCAGATGCGGCCTACGAAGCTGGCAATATGACCGAAGCGCAAAGGCTGTACCGGGAGGCCAAAGATCAAACATGGCTGCTCCCCCACCAGTTTGCTAACCTGCCGCCCGAACCATTTAGCGATGAGGCCTCGCTCAGTCCAGCGGGTACGGTGTACTGGAGAGAGGCGCAAGCAGGCATTGAAAACGATCGACGCTCGCAGGCCATTACGGCGCTAGCGTTGCTAACCAGTGAGTATCCAGAATTTACGCCGGGCGTCGCTGAGCATGTGAGGGTATTGCAAGAGAGTGGAGAAGAAGAAGAAGCCAGCGCCGTCTTGGAGCAAGCGCTGACTATTTATCCGGGCGATAGCGATTTGCTGCTAGCTCAGGTCGATTTGATGATGGAGCAAGAAGAGTGGATCGAGGCCGCGATTGCCTCTCGTCAGTTTGTGGCGCTCAACAGCGATCACGCAGCAGCGCCCGAGCAGGCTGAGCTTGCACAAGAAAATTTGGAGCGGTTTCAGAGTGAAACCCGCGAACGGATTCGCAATGGTGCGATCGCTAACGTCTTTACAGGCGTTTTAGGCTACGCGCTCACAGGCGGCATATATGGCCCATTAACCGCTGCCAGTTCAACCATCATGCTGCTCCAGGGCGAAAATGCTGTTGGCAACCAATACGCCAACCAAATCGAACAGCAGCTGCCGATGCTACAACACCCAGAAGCATTGAGCTATGTTCGCAGCATGGGCGCTCGGCTGGCCGCCGCCACCGGGCGCCATGACCTTGACTACGAATTTTTTGTCATTCTCGATCCTAATCTCAACGCCTTTGCCCTGCCCGGCGGCAAAATATTCGTCAATGCCGGTGCTACTCTCGACACCCGCTCTGAAGCGGAACTCGCCGGGCTGCTAGCGCATGAGATTTCTCACAGCGTCTTATCTCACGGCTTTCAGATTGCCACTCGGGGCAACCTCACCAGCAGCATCGCCCAATACCTACCCTACGGCGGCGTCATCAACAATGTGTTTATGAGCGGCTACTCCCGGCAGATGGAACGTCAGGCAGATATTGTAGGCACACAGATTCTGGCCTCTAGCGGCTACGCGGCCGATGGCGTTTACAACGTGATGGCGACCTTGAATAAGCAGGCCCAAGCCGAAGGCCGCAACGTTCCAACCTGGATCTCTACCCACCCCAACCCAGCCGATCGCGTTGAGTATTTAAAGGTGCTAGTAGAGCGGGGCGGGTACGACCGCTATGCCTATGAAGGCATTGAAAGCCACGAAGCGATTCAGGCCATTGTGGCTCGGGAGCTAGCGGCGTATGAAGCTCAGCAGGCCGACGAAAATGGCAGCGTAGAAGACGCGGTTGAAGAGGCAGTCCAAGAGAGGGAAGAGCAGCAAGATTTGTACGATGCGGTAGAGCGGTTTGACTGGTAGTTTTCAATGCTAACCATTAACAAAAGATCAGCTTCGTCGTATATTGTTGCATTTCTTAAAAACGCTAGATACCGCTATTTAGCCTTGGTACACTACTGCTAATACTTTCGCCCGATCAGTAAACAAGAAAAGCGGATAAAGAGAGGACCCATGGTAGCAACCCAAGAAAGAACGCCCAAAGACGGATTCGATGAGATCCGTCCTGGCGTAAAGGCACCGGCCAAGGATACGATCCTCACCCCTCGCTTTTACACCACAGATTTTGAAGAGATGGCCAACATGGACGTCTCTGGCAATGAAGAAGAGCTGAAGGCGATCATCGCCGAGTTCAAAGTGGACTATAACCGTCATCACTTTGTGCGCAACGAGCAGTTTGAGGGCGCTTGGGATCATATTCAAGGCGAGCGCCGTCAGGTGTTTATCGAGTTTTTGGAGCGCTCTTGTACCGCTGAGTTCTCCGGATTTTTGCTCTATAAGGAGCTTGCTCGCAAGCTAAAAGGACGCAACCCTTTACTGGCAGAAGGCTTTGATCTGATGAGCCGTGACGAAGCGCGTCATGCAGGCTTTTTGAACAAGGCCATGTCCGACTTTGATCTTCAGTTGGACCTAGGCTTTTTGACCAAGAGCAAAAAGTACACGTTCTTTAAGCCTAAGTTCATCTTCTACGCCACCTACCTCTCTGAGAAAATTGGCTACTGGCGCTATATCACTATCTTCCGCCACCTAGAGCAGCACCCCGAAGACACCATCTATCCCATCTTTAACTTCTTTGATAACTGGTGCCAGGACGAGAACCGCCACGGCGACTTCTTCGCAGCAATGATGAAGTCTCAGCCTCAGTTCTTGAACGATCTAAAAGCTCGCCTGTGGTGCCGGTTCTTTTTGCTGTCGGTGTTTGCCACCATGTATCTGAACGATATTCAGCGCAAGAGCTTCTACGCGGCGCTAGGTCTCGATGCCCGCGAGTACGACATCGAAGTGATTAAGAAGACCAATGAGTCGGCAGGTCGGCTGTTTCCCATCATTTTAGATGTAGAAGATCCAAAATTCTTTGCTGAGCTAGATGCCTGTACTAAGCACACAGCAGCAGTGAGCAAAATCAGTCAGTCTGGTCAAAATAAAGTGATCCAGGCATTGCGCAAAGTTCCTCATATCATTGGCATTGGCAGCAAGCTAATCAGCCTGTACTTGATGAAGCCGATCAGCATGGAAGCAAATCGCAATACCGTCCGATAGCACTGACGTCGAACACTGACGTCGAAGAGCTTTCCATCAAAAAGTTGGAGCAGCGTACTAGGCACGTAACTAACTAAACGCCAAGAAAAAGGAAGGTCATAGGGCCTTTCTTTTTCTTTTTGCGGCAGATGATACTATCACTGGCGCTGTCATACTCTGGCGCTGTCACATCCATAACGCGCATTTCCTGTCAATCTATCAAGCAACATGTAATTTTTGCAATACTTAACTACGCACACAATCTGTCATCTATGATTAGACGTGTTAAAAAATATAATTATTTTTAGCTTTAAATTAACAAACAATATTTTTTGCTTGCTATTTTTGAATGAAAGAAAACGACAATCGTAATTTTGGTCAGGCTAACGAGTTTCCCATCGTTGGTATTGGTGCCTCAGCAGGTGGCCTGAGAGCCATCGAAGATTTTTTTGATCATATGCCGTGTGATAGCGGTGCAGCGTTCGTGATCATTCAGCATCTTTCGCCCGACTTCAAAAGCCTAATGAAGGATATCTTGGGTCAGCGCACTAAGATGCCGATAAAGCGTGTCATAGATGGTATGACGCTAACGCCTGACACCATTTTTCTGATTCCACCGGGTCAGAACCTGGTTTTGAAGGGAAGCTGTCTACGTCTGACAGCGCAAGATCGTGATTCGGGCCATCCGCCTCACTTTCCGATAGATCTTTTTTTCCAGTCTTTGTCTACCGAAGGGAAGGAAAGGGCTATCGGGATTATTTTGTCTGGAACTGGAAGCGATGGTGCTCGTGGTATCAAGCACATTTCTGAGATGAATGGAAGTGTCATGGTGCAAGATCCAGAAACGGCAGAGTTCGATGGCATGCCTCGGAGTGCGATCGCAACTCGTATGGTCGATCTGGTTATGCCAGCTATTGATTTAGCCAAATGCACTTATAAAATCGCGACCGCACCCAACCCAAGAAAAGCGATTAAAAAGGAGCTGCAAGACCAGCTGCAAGACCAGCTACATCCCAGGCAGCTACAGCATATTATCGATATCTTAGAGCGCTTTGAAAACATCGATTTTACTCAGTACAAAAGCAGCACCCTAACCCGGCGCATTCAACGACGCTGTCTGATTGCTGGTCATGAAAATCTAGGAGACTATATCCACCGGCTAGAAGCCTCAGAAAAAGAGCGTCATACTCTTCGCAACGACCTATTGATTACGGTCACACGCTTTTTTAGAGATAAAGAAGCCTGGCAGTACCTTGAACACAGCGTATTGCCTAACATCATTGAACGCGCTGTCCCCAACCAGCCTATTCGCATTTGGGTGACTGCCTGCGCCACAGGCGAAGAAGCTTACTCCATGGCCATCTTGCTAAGAGAGATGCTAGACCATGCAAAGATCGATGTCCAAGCCAAAATTTTTGCGACCGATATCGATCCGATCGCCCTTAACAAGGCGTCAGCAGGCATCTATCCGGCTTCGGCCCTTAGCACAGTGAGCGAAGCGCAGTTGGAGAGATTTTTCGTTCCTAAGAATGACGGGTTCGAGGTGTCTCGATCTTTACGGGAGATGATCATTTTTGCCAGTCACAACTTGACTAGGGATGTTGCCTTTACCCAGATGGATTTAGTCAGCTGCCGCAATGTGCTCATCTACATGCAGCCCAAGCTTCAGAACTATGTTATCCGCAACCTACACTTTGCGCTCAAAAAAGACAGCATTCTTTTTCTAGGCGAATCAGAGAACTTAGGAGAGTTAGAAGACGAATTTGACACCCTCAGCAGTCGATGGAAAATCTACCAAAAGCTGCGAGATGTCAAACTGCCCTTAAATGTTCAGACTCTCTCTATTACTAAGGCCAACCAGTCGCGAGCAAGAGCTTTCACACCCAGAAAAGCCTCCCGTTTCGACCCGCTCCTAGAATCTGCTTTTAGCGGCCTGCTGCGCAATCGTGAGGCCACCTGTTTCTTAGTTGATAGAGACAATCAGCTCATCCATTTGTGCGGAGATAACCTACGCATTCTTCAGCTGTCACCGGGCCGCGCGTCTCAAGACGTCATGAAGATGTTGCCCAAAAGCTTGCAGCTGCCAATCAACACTGCGATACATAGGGCCCGACGACAGGAGGAGATTGTTCGCTACGACAACTGCCAGCTGATAGAACCAGATGGCAACTTGGTGAGCACAGTAAGCATCGAAGTGAGTCTGCAAAAAAATGAGCACACGGACCCTTTCATTTTGGTGTTTATTGAACGTAGAGCACCGGTTGTTGACTTTGATAAAGAAGCGATCGCACCAGAAGAAGACACGCAAAAAACGAGGTATATCTTGCATCTGCAACAAGAGCTGCAGATGAACCGGGAAAGTTTGCAAAGCACTATAGAAGAGCTAGAAACTACGAATGAAGAGCAGCAATCAACCAATGAAGAACTGATTGCTTCTAACGAAGAGCTACAAAGTACCAACGAAGAGCTGCATTCGGTCAATGAAGAGCTTTATACCGTTAACGCTGAGTATCAGGCAAAAATTCAAGAACTTATCCAGCTCAACAGCGATCATGACAACCTGCTCGACAACATTGATATTGGCGTTATCTATCTAGATGAGGCTTTGCGAATTCGCAAGTTTACGACGGCGGCAACAGCGGCTTTTAACCTGGTTAATGCAGATATCGGCAGGCCGCTAGAGCACCTTACCCACAACTTAGAAGATGTTGATATTCCAGAAAAGCTAGAACATGTTCGTCGGCAGCTAACGCCAACAGAGTACGAAGTTCAGCTAAAAAACAATGGTGACTATTTGCTCATGCAGATATCACCCTACTTTAGAGAGAAGACAGTTGTTGACGGCTTTATCGTCACCCTAGTTGACGTTAATGACATCAAAAAAACGCAGCAACAGCTAGCCAATATCACCACTCAGCTCTACGAGGCGAATGATTCTTTAGCGCAGCAGGTGCGCGATCGCACCGCCGAACTAAAAAGCTCTCAACAGCTCCTACAGTCGGTTACACAAGCGACCCCAAACGCCATTTATATCTACGACCTGACAAAGCAGAAAAATGTCTATACCAACGCTTTTATCGAAAGGCTGCTAGGCTATACGCCCGAAGAGCTGTTCGACATGGGTGAACGCTTTAACGATTACATTTTTCATCCCGACGACTGGCCCCGGATTATTGATCACCACGAAACAATTCGTCAGTCAACAGCAGCCGATGATCACATCTTTGAAATAGAGTATCGGGTACGCCACACCGATGGTCGCTGGATTGATTTTTATAGCAAAGACATCGTCTTTACCCGTTCAGAACAGGGACAGCCGATTGAAATTTTGGGAACAGCTATAGATATAAGCGCCCACAAAGCTGCCTTACAAGAAATTAGACAAAGCGAAGAACGATACCGGCAGCTCTACCAGAGCACACCTGTGATGATGCACTCTATCGATAGTAAAGGCATCATACATAGCGTTAATGACCATTGGACAAATCGACTGGGATACAAATCTAGTGAAGTCATTGGTCAGCCGATTTCCCAATTTTTGATGAGCGCCCCCGAACAGACAACTGCACATACTCTCGCACCAAAAAGCGATACTGCCAAACAGGATAATGACATAGCCCACAAACCAATGAGGCTCAACACGTCAGGCTGTCACGAACTCGCCTGCCAGGCAAAATGTAAAGACGGCCAGATCTTAGACATTCTCCTTTCTGCCGTACCAAATGAACATGAATCTAAAGCCAGCAGTCAGCTCCTGACAGTCTTAATAGACGTTACCCAGCGCAACCGAGCAGAGCAAGAGCTAACCCACTACAAAGAAAATTTAGAAGAGCTGGTAGCAGCCCGCGCGGCCGAAATTCAAGAGAGCAATCAGCGGCTTAAAATAGAAGCCGCTGAGCGACTGCAAGCACAGCAAGAGCTGGCCAAACGAGCTCGGTCTTTGGAGCGTTCGAACGCCGATTTAGAGCAGTTTGCCTATGTTGTTTCTCATGACCTACAAGAGCCCCTGCGGGCAGTAACCATCTTTACTCAGCTGCTGCAACAGCGATATCAGACCCAGCTAGACGAAACCGCCAGCGGATACATCAACCACATTGTTGAAGGCGGCATTCGTATGCAGGCACTGGTAGATGGTATTCTCGATTTCTCTCGAATTACGCATCGTGGGCAAACGCTTGAAACTATTGATTTAGGTTCAGTGATTGAAACCGTTGTTGACAGCTTAAGAAGGCTGATTCAAGAAACCAACACAACCGTCAACTGGACTCACCTACCTACGATTACAGCTGACCAAAACCAAATCAGTCAGCTGTTTCAAAATTTGATCAGCAACGCCATCAAGTTTAGAAGTAACGAGCCTCCTAACATTCAAATTGAGGCAGCACCCTCAACAGCCGAAAACGAGGCAGCTAGCTGGCACGTTATCGTTAAAGACAACGGTATCGGCATTAACCCCAAACAGAAAAAGCGAATCTTTTCGCTTTTTCAAAGACTTCATACCCGCGAAGAAGCAGAGGGATATGGCATTGGGCTAGCCATCTGCAAGAAGATTGTCGAACGCCACAACGGCGCTATTTGGGTAGAGTCACAGCCGGGGAAGGGCGCAGAATTTCACTTTACGCTGGCTCACGGTGACGTAGAAGAGCGCAGCGCAGGAAAAAAGCAGCTAGTTAAAGCGCTCAGAGCCAGTGAGTTAGATCACAGCATAGAAGATTGTTGAACCAATTACCTCTAGCGGTAGAGAAACATGTAACATTTCTGTTATAAGTTTTGCAGTATTACTACCAGTAGTATTAATAGTATGAAATGCCTGGGCGATCTCTATCTGGGCAATCGCTATCTGGGCGTCCATGCCCTTTTATGTACCGAAGCCGCTGAGGCACTAACAAGCTGACCAAAGCGTTAGACACCTGTTTTGATAGCAGCTAGATAGGATAAAAGGCTAACCTGCACTCTTGGAAAGATAGCAGATGTGAGCATTCAGAAAAATGACTTTAACCAAGCTAACTTAAAGCAATCTGCTGATTTATGAGTACTGACATTCTTTTAGTTGAAGACTCACCCACGGATGCCGCTATTTTGGTAGCAGCCTTCGAGGGCATCGGTTACATCGGAGATATTCAAGTTGCCTCTAACGGCATAGAAGCTATCAACGTTTTGGGTGAAATTGGCAACAACCAAGAAAACTGGCCACAAATGATCATTCTTGATCTGAATTTGCCACGAAAGAATGGCTTAGAGGTGCTAGAAAATATTAAAAGCAATCCTGAATGGCTGAGCATTCCGACTATCGTATTATCTAGTTCATCATCGTCTAAAGACATTTCAAATAGCTATAAGAGGCACGCTAACGCCTATATTTCCAAGCCTCGACAGCTTGAGCAATACGAGAAAGTAGCTAAGCAGCTGCATAGCTTCTGGTTGGAGGCTGCAGAGCTGCCCACAGAGTAGGCGTATCTCACGCCTTTATACGGTCTCTAGTTAGAGCGGTCTCTGGTTAGAACGGTCTCTGGTTAGAACGGCCTAACGGTCTTTGATTAGAAGCTTCGATTCTGTTTTTTCAATTCCCCTTCAGAAGACCTCTATTAGAGATATCTATCTGAGCTAGAAATATCTATTTGAGCAAGCGTTCTACGGTTTGTAGCAGTTGGTCTGGGCATACCGGCTTGT
>CALDSK010000220.1 GCA_937911865.1 uncultured Synechococcus sp. | reverse complement strand
ACCTGGTAGCAGTAACACCTCGCAGCTCTCCCACTGCGCAAGGCGGCGATGTCACAATGATTCCGCCTAGCGTGGATGTCTTGGAAGGATTTCGGATTTTCTCTCGTAGTTTTAGAGCCGCCCAAAAACGAGCCAAGCTGGAACTGGAAAAACGGCGAGACGCTCATTAAGGATTGTGCTTTGGGTGCTGAAGACCTAGCGATTAGAATCTAGCGATTAGAAGACTTACTGCGCGGCACAGGGCAGTGGTGAGATAAAGATTGTTTCGTTGTTAATTAGCGGCGTACACTGTCCGGATAGCACGTCTCGAATGTTTGCTTTCTGGCTTTCGTCTTCAAAAGGGGCGTAGCTTTGAATGATTTCATAGCTCCCAACAATAAACTCTGCGCCGTCAGCGCTGGCCGCCTCTAGCCGCTGAGCAGAGACTTCTGTCGGCTGAATTAACCAGCCCTTGCGGTCGGCCAGGTATAGCAGGCTGGGGTCACCGCCTGTAACCGCCAAAACTTTTGCGTCCGGTGGGGTTTGTGCCTGAATCTGTTGGGCCAGCTGGTAGGCCTTAGAGGCTTCAGCGTTTTCAGGTCGCATATAGTCCAGCGTATAAATAGCTGAGCTGGCGATGAAGGTAAGGATGAGAGCGGCGATGAGCCAGGGACGTGATCGCCTACTTTTCCTACCGTTATCTGGCCTACCGCTATCTGGCCTACCGCTATCTATTCTTGCAGCTGACGGCTCTAGACTGATAGCTCGGCCATAGACTTTGCCAATGAACACTAGGCCGTAGAGCATAACCGGCAGCTGATAATACTCATGAACATAGCTAGAGGTTGGGGCGATCGCATTAGCCATCAAGCTACTCACTAAGCCAACTTCCCACAGATAGTCAGCCGCCTGTCGTCGTTTGTAGGTCAACCCCACCAGGGCTACCACAAACCCAAATACGGCAAAGTGACGAACGGCGAGCCGCAGCAGAATATCTCCCCAATATTTCACCGACAGCAGATCGATCCAGGTGTAGCGGTCGGTATCGTCTGACCAAAAGCCAAAAGTTAAGCCGGTGTCGAGATAAATTTGGTGCGCATGGTAGTACCAGGCAAAGGTGACGGCTAGTAGAGTGCTCGCATAAATCCACAGCTCTAAGCGGCGAAAGATGCGCCATTTATATTTGACGATGGCTAGAAATAAAAGCGGTATACCCAGGTAGACCAGTGGCAAGACTTTGGTGAGAAATGCGATCGCCCCCAGTCCCCACGATATGACCAAATCTAGACTTTTTTCTTCATTCAGCCATCGCTGAAAGAAATACAGTGCGCCTATCGTACTCATCATCACCAGAGATTCTGGCTGAATGGTTCTACCGTAGAACACGCTGACAGGTGAAATGGCGTAGAACAGCGCCGACCAAAAGGCCACCGAGCGATCGAAACATAGCTCGATTAGCCGGTAGAGAAAGTAAAGTCCCAGCAGGGAAAACAATAGGGTAACTAGCCGGGCGTAGGCCGGATGGTCTCCGGTAAAGCGGTAAATCCAGCTGACGATGGCCGGGTAAATTGGAAATTCTGTTTCGGCATAGCCGCCGCCGCCCCAGTCCACCTGCGGGTAAAGGTACTGGCTGAGGCTGCTGAGTCCATATGTTTGCTGCGATCGCACATAAAAGTTGCGGGCCATTGCAGCGGTGTCAGCCTGACGCCAGGCATGGACTCCAATTGTCGAAACGCCTAGATTATAGAGCCTGGGAACAAGGGCCAGCCCGCCCAAAAATAGCAGTGGAAAGCGCTGAATGACGTGAACTACCCGAAAGCGTTTGCTGCGAATATACGTTTGTGCTTCGATAACTTCTACTCCGAATGGATAGCGTTGATAGCTGCTAGCGCCGCTTGATGAACCTGCTGCCACGGAACGGCTTGCTGCCTGGCAATGGCAGCGCAGTCCTCATATTCTGGCTGCTGGTTGAGGACCGTTCCTTCAGCGTGCGATCGGGCAACTTTGACTGGAATTTTGCCATAGGGGGTAGATACCATCACCATTTCACGCGCGAGTACCGTTCGAGACTGCCGCGACTGCCGAATGCCTAGCGTGGTGGTTTCTTGAAATATTACCGTCTCGCAGGCGCTCGCTAAGTGCTCTGGGCAAAGAACTGTAAGCAGCGTACCGAGTCGATTTTTTTTCATGGTCACCGCTTGGCTAAACACATCTACCGCACCTACTGCGAATAGCTGTTCGAACAAGTAGCCGATTGCCTGCGGCGAGCAGTCATCTATTTGAGTCTGTAGCTCTACGATGGTTTCGGTAGCCGGTATTTTAGGTTCTGAAGACATCGAATAAGTGGTGCCTTTATCAGGCGTGTCTTCTACCTGACCGATCCACAGACGAAGAATGTTAGGCAGTGCTAAGTCTCGGCCGCCAGCGCCTAGCCCGATTGTTTGAAGCTTAAAAGCGGGTGGTGGACCGAAGGTGGTGGCTAGGGTAGTGGCGATCGCACATCCTGTCGGGGTCACCAATTCTTTCGCAATGCCATTGCTATATACCGGCATGTTGGCATTCGTCATCATATTGAGCACGGCTGGAGCCGGTACGGGCAGCAGCCCATGCTCACAGCGTACCGTTCCGCCCCCGGTGGGCAGGGGCGAGCAGACCAAACTATCTACGCCCAGCCAGTCTAGTCCCAGGCAAGTCCCTACGATATCAACGATTGCATCGGTCGCCCCCACCTCGTGAAAATGTACTTGGTCGGGCGGAATGCCGTGAACGGCAGCTTCTGCTTTTGCTAGCTGACGAAAAACGGCCAGACTCCACTGCGTTGCTCGATCAGGCAGCTGAGCCTGCTGAATTCGCTTTTCAATTTCAGGCAATTTACGGCTGTGGCTATGGTCATGGCTGTGGCTGTGGTTGTGGTCATGACTGTGGCTGTGGTCATGACTGTGGTCGTGATGATTATGGCTGTGATGATGACTATGAGAGGGCTGGTTATGTCCGGTTTGACGGTCAAGCAAATCGACATGGACTTTGGTGGCGGTTTGCTGATTGCGTAAAACGGTTTCAGATCGCAATTTGAACTCATCTTGTATGCCCAGGCGGGCCAGCTGCTCTATTAAATAGGTGAGCGGCACGCCCGCATGGACCAGCGCTCCTAGGCACATGTCTCCTGCGATGCCAGTCGGACAGTCTAAATAGGCTAACTTCTTCATAGGGTTGTTTGACACTCAGACCAGTTAATACAAATCAGCTAGTTCATACAAATTCAGTCATGTAGCCAATGTCCTGGTGCACCAGGACATTGGCTCGTCGAGTTGCTGACTAGCGATAGGGCGCAACCTTCAGACGTATCTTAAGCAACCAGGCAGATGCTATAAGTACCTTTACTTATCCAAATCAGAGAGAGAATACTGAAACGTCAGCAGCTTTTTCTGACAGCAGCTCCTGAAAACCCGGTCATGGCCACTACCTTCAATATCCATCCTAAAACCCCTCAGCACCGCCAAATCTCCGCAGTTTGTGAGCAGCTGAGAAAAGGTGCGATTGTGCTGTATCCCACAGATACTGTCTATGCCATCGGTTGCGACCTAAAGGCTAAGAATGCCATCAAACGGGTCCGCCAGCTCAAACAGCTCTCAAATGACAAGCCGCTGACCTTCTTGTGTGATTCGATTTCTAACGTGGCTGACTACGCCTACGTCAGCGATCCAGCTTTTCGCCTGATCAAACATTTAATTCCGGGGCCCTATACGTTTCTACTGCCGGCCACCAAAGCTGTCCCCAAGCTAGTCGTTAATCCTAAACGAAAGACAACGGGTATCCGCGTCCCTGAAAATCCGCTGTGTCACGCTCTAATCGAAACGCTAGGCAATCCAATCATTTCTACTTCTGCTTTACCCGTTGCTCGTAAATCTACGGAGGACGATACAGAAGCTTTATCAAAGGTAGAACTGTTTGACCGGATGGAGAATCTGGTAGACGTAATTGTAGATAGCGATTCCGATCTGAGGTATCAGGTATCCACTATTTTAGATATGACGAGCAATACTCCTCAAGTAACTCGTCAAGGCCAAGGTTGGCAGGATGCGATCGCCTGGGGCGCAGAGTTAGCAGAGTAATTGCTGCTATCAACCCGCTTCTAGTGCTATCCGTTTGAACCACTTTCCCCTCGCACCAGATATGTTTGCGAGGCAATCGTGTGTTTTGACGACTGTCTTCTAACAGCTGTTTTCTAACAGCCGCCTGCTTGGTTTACAGAGGTAACAGTTCTATCGGTATAGTCGGTATAGACATACAGACAGAGCCCTAGACAAAGCCCTGTTCAAAATAGTGACTTGATCAAAGGTATGAGCAAACGCAGCTAGCACCTCTGCGCAAGGCCTACAGCCAAACGGTTATAGACCGGCCAGTGTAACTGTCATAGCGGGCTAAGGCCCCTCATTCCTACGGATTGTTTTCGCCCTGGAACGTCAAACGCCTTACCATCACAAGCCTACAGGTCCATCTATGAAAACACACCATCCAGCGACTTACTCATGTGACAGTTGGTCTGTGACAGTTAGTTCCGATACTGCCACATCCATTCTCAAGAGATGGATTCATATTTCCTAAAGTGAAACAGTCGATTCCGGGAAAAACGCTGACCTTACTGCTTTTTTGCTTTGCCTAAATCTTTCGCTCAGGTTTTCAAAGCACTCTAAAAGCCCTTCATAAGCACGCATTTTTCCGCCCTATGAATAAGCAGAAGACATATGCCAATCGGCTCTGTTCTTCTATAGAAATCTGACTCGCATCACTCCCCAATATGAATTCATCTACCATGCTGACTCACGGTCCCGATGACGCTGATTCTCGCGTCGCTTTTTATACTACTGACAACTCCACTAATCGTCCGGAAGACGGTGCTAAAAACCGTACTTACCCCCGTTGCGATCTCAAAATTCAGTCATCGCAGACAGCTCCTGTTCAATCGCGCGTTCAATCGACAGGTGTAACCGAACCAGCCCCTGCTGATACTCCAACGCTCGCAAACAGCTCAACTGTTACAGACTCATCCACTACAGACCTATCCACTACAGCTCCATCCACTGGGTCTAAGCCTGGCAAAGAAGTCATTAGTAGCAGTACGCCTGCGCTTGCAGATGGCGACGAGCAGGTGCTCTGCCCGGTAGACCAAAAGCTAATTGACTTTTTAACTGCCGACATCAACGAGCAAATTTCGACCAGCGCTAAGGTCGTCAATGCTGTGGCTACGCGCCTAGCGATTGAAGTAACCCGCATTTGTCGTAAGAGCGCGCGTATTCAATCGCTAGGTGAGGTCAATTCCTGGCAGCGATCGCTGGCTCAAAACCGAGTCAAAAAGT
This sequence comes from uncultured Synechococcus sp., assembly GCA_937911865.1. Lineage (GTDB taxonomy): Bacteria > Cyanobacteriota > Cyanobacteriia > Phormidesmidales > Phormidesmidaceae > Phormidesmis. Next base: position 52,718 of record CALDSK010000220.1, on the reverse strand, counting down.
ATGTGGACTACTACCGTCTGGGCTCTCGTCAGGGCCGGGTTGAGCTGCACAGCCGCTTGAGTGCCATTGCCTACCGTTATATCGCCCCAGCGAGAACTCAGCTAGGCTTCCAGGGCCGCTGCACCCTACTCGAAGATTTTCTTCAGGGCTTCTATATTGAAGTGCTCAAGGCTTTTCGCCGGGAAAATCACATGAGTGCTGACTATACGCCCCGGTCACGGCTAGAACTATCAGAGTACATGGCCTTTAGTGAGCACTACGCTAAGCGCCGTATCTCTTTGCCAGGTTGCTACAACCAGCAGCTGCTTGTGCTGCGGGCTCAGGCGTTTGCTCGCCGCCTTCCGGCTGAAACTTCTGTTGATATTGAAATGGCGGTTGACTCACCGAAGGGCGATAACGAGGCCTTTTTCCGCTCGCCTGCTATTCAGCAGATTCGCGAGAAGATGGTGGCGAATGCAACCGACCCTTCTGAGAGTGTGCTGCGCGATCGCATTATTGCTGAACTGGTTGACTATTTAGAAGCTCAAGATCAGCCCGCCTGCATCGACTATCTCAGCCTGCGGTTGCAAGACATGGCTGCCTGTGAAATCGATGAGGTTTTAGGTCTAAGTGCTCGTCAGCGAGACTACCTGCAGCAGCGCTTCAAGTACCACGTCGAGAAGTTTGCGCAGTCCCACCGCTGGGAGCTAGTGCATCAGTGGCTTGGCGCAGATCTTGATAAAAACTTTGGCCTCTCTCCCAAAGAGTGGCAGGTGTACTTAGACCAGCTGAGCGCTGAGCAAGTCAAACTGCTGCACCTGAAACAGCAGCAGATGCAAGATCCTGAGCAGGGACCCTCAGATGCTGAAATCGCTCAGCAGCTAAAGTGGACGCCTAAGCGGGTCAACCGCCGATGGACTAAGCTAATCAGCCTAGCCTGGAAAGTGCGTAATCAAGCCGCAAAAGCTGCCTCAAAGCCAAAGCCCAAAGCCAAAGCAAAGACAACTGCTCCGACAACTGCTCCAGTCGTTACTTCAACTAGCGCCGCAGAATGAAGCCAAACTGCAAAAGAGCCTTCCTATTGTACTTCTCAGGGAGAGGCTCTTGTTTGGTGCTTATCGGTTTATGCCGCCATCTACAGCAGGCAGGCTGGTAGCAGATGGCTACTACTACAGATGGCTAACAGATGGCTATTAACAGACAGTTACGCGGGCCCTGCTAGTTTACGAGGGTCTGATAGCTATGAGGGCTCTGCCAGTTATGCAGGAGGCAGTTACGCAGGCTCCTCTAGCATGTCAGCGGGTGGCTCAAACTTGTAGCCTACACCTCGCACAGTTTGAATCAATGTAGGCTGAGTGGTGTCTATTTCAATCTTTTTCCGAATTTGGCCGATATGTACGTCAACGACGCGCTGATCGCCCACATACTCATAATCCCAAACCTTCTGAATGAGCTCTGAGCGCCGCCAAACGCGGCCAGGGTGACCGGCTAAGAAATGCAGCAGGTCAAACTCAAGGGCCGTTAGGGGAACGATGCTGCCTGCCAACGTTACTTCGCGGCGAATCGGATCGATAGAGAGCTTATTAAAGGTCAGGCACTGTTGCTCGGCAACCGTTACAGGGCGTTGACGCTTCAAAATAGCGCCCAGACGAACCTCTAGCTCGCCTAAGCTAAAGGGCTTGGTGATGTAGTCATCTGCGCCAGTATTGAAGCCACGAATTTTGTCAGCTTCGTCCGTGCGGCTGGTGAGCATCAATACAAACACGCCCGTGCGCGACTGCATCTCTTTGCACAGATCGTAGCCGTTAGCGTCGGGCAAGTTGACATCTAAGATAACGAGATCAGGGTTGAACTGTTCAAAAACGGCAAGTGCACTCTTGCCGTCTTCAGCCGATTCCATTTGATAGTCTTGCTTGGCTAAAAAACGGTGGATGAGATTCCGGATAGCGGGTTCGTCGTCAACCACAAGGATTTTGGCAGCGGCCATAGTTAATAATCCTGGTACTAAATCAGAGGAAAGGGCATATAAGCGTCAGCTGATAGACTGAGCTGGAAAAAAGCGCAAGGCAATATGTAGAAGAATAATAGGATAAATAGAGCATCACGGCGCTATTTATCTGTAGAGCGCTATCTATCTATAAATAAGCTAGCAGTCACCTCACTTATTCCGTGATAGTTCGGTAGCTTCAGAAAGATTTTGCATAATGCATTCACACCTTAGCAAAAAAATATCTTCTACTGGTGCAATTTATCTCCAATTCCGCTAGGGATAGTCTATGGAATTTATCTCAGGCTCATCTTAGGTTCATAGTTTAGATACATTCAGTGAACCTGACTATGGATACATTTACGTAAGTTACCTGGATGCTGCCGCTTCAATCATCTTTCAACCTTTCAACGAGCGCTCAACAGAAGATTGGCTGCCGTAATATTCAAGAATCGCCATCTAGAGAAGTATCAAGTTTTTCAAACACTGATAGGAGAGCCGTTTTCGTTTCGGTCATAACCCAGTTAGACTAGAAATAGGTGTATTTATCGTCGTCAGAGATATTTGCATGACCGGGTACTCCAATCTCAGGTAGTGTCGTTTCGGTCAAACAGCGCTAGATTGCAACTTTAGAGTGCGATTTCTTAATACGATCCTTCAATACGATCTTTTAATGCATTCTATTGAGGCGATATATTAGGCGGCGCTGTTAGTTTTATGGATTGGGTCGATTCGGAGGTTGAATCATGAGCGAACAAAGTGTTCACTACGAAACGTTAGGGCTGACAGAAGCTTCTTCGTTCGAGGAGGTGCAGTCGGCGCGCACAAAGCTGGCAGCCGCAGAGGAAGACCCTAAGAAAAAAGAAAGTATAGAAGCTGCTTACGACGCCATTTTAATGGAGCGGCTGAGACTGAGACAGGAAGGCAAAATAAAAGTCCCTGACCGAATTCGGTTTGCTGAAAAGCAGGTGAAGCCTAAGGTGTCTTCTCCGGTGAGCAATTTTACAGAGAACCTGGGTTCGCAGTGGTTTTCTGATCTGTTAGATCAGCCCGAGAGCAGCAGTGATTTACTGTGGCCTTCTGTCGCGTTCGCAGGATTGATTGCACTCAGCTGGCTACTGAAATCAGCGACGGCAACAGGCGCTTCGCTAGCCCTAGCTCTTGGACTTTTTGCGTCTATTTATTTCCTCAACCAAAAGACTCGTCGACTGGGCCGCTCTTTTGGACTTTCGGTGATTGGCTTAGTGGCGGGTATCGGTTTGGGTTTAGTGGTTGTCTATATTATGGAGAGCCAAGGCACGAAGCTACCGGCTGATCAGGTGGCATCGCTGTCAGCGACGATAACCCTATCGGTCCTGTGGTTTATTACAGGTTTCTTGCGATAGGCAACTTTACGACAGGCAGCTTTACCATAGCCACAAACTCTTATGCCTGTTGATTATGTCTATTGAGTTTGTGTTCAACCTGATAAAAAGGGACGCAGCCGTGGCTACGTCCCTTTTTAGTTAGCGCGTCCTCTCTACTTTCTCTCTAGACTTCCTCTCTCTAAACTTCCCCGTTCCATTTGAGCGCGTTCGATAGCCTCAAACAGGGCTTGAAAGTTGCCTTCTCCAAACCCTTCTGCTGTTTTGGTTTGTCCGTCCCGGTAATATTGGCCGCGCTCAATAATCTCGAAGAAGAAGGTAGGTTCGCCAAAAATAGGTTCAGTAAAAGTTTGAAGCAGCATGCCTTCTTCCCCGCTTGGCTTCCAGTCAAGGAGCAGCTGTTGGCGACTGACTGCTGATAGATCGTGCAGTGGGCAGCCTGGCCGGTCGTGCAGTTTGTCGTAGTAGGTTTGCGGAACGTTTATCAGTTTGAGCCCCTGATGTCTGAAGTGAGCGATCGCACCCACCGCGTTCTGACTACGCAAGGCCACATGCTGCACGCCCGCCCCTCGATTGTGGTGTAAAAACTCCTGCACCTGAGAATTGGCAGAGCTTGGCTCATTAATCGGTAGCTGTAAGGTGCCTTCTGGATGAATTAATACCTGACTACATAGTCCTGAATGGTCTGTGGTGATCTCAAAGCTTTGACCTTGCTGGAGTCCAAACACTCGCTGATACCAGGTGACAGCGGCTCGAAGCTCGCCCTGCGGCACGTTAATCACGACGTGATCAATAAATGAGAGCCATGCTGTTTGGGCTCGCTGGCTGAGGTTACCTGTGGGCTGAGACGGTGACTGAGCCGTGCTGGGGAGATGGGTGGGTATGTGGGGTTGATGTTCGCCGATCCACTGGGCAGATACCTCTAATACAGTGTGGCGAATGTCTGCCCATCCTGCTATCTGACAGTGTCGTTGGTTGTGCCCATACGCTGTAACGGGTGTCAAAAACTGTGCACCCTGCTGCCTTGCCCTTTTTACAACCGTGTCAAACTGATCGGTCGCAAAGGCAATATCTACAAGCCCAGGTGGGTGCTGGCGCAGATATTGCCGAGCGCTCGTAGAGTGCTCGGCGTCCGATAGCCAAATCTCAATGCCGTCTTGTTGGAGTTGAACGGGAGTTAGCTCCCCGGCTCTCTCTTCTGCATCAACGGTAACAGCTATGAGCTCAAATCCCAGCTTTTGTATAAACCATTCCTTCCAAGCAGCGGCGTCTCTTACATAGAAATGCAAATGATGGAAGTACATGGTCACAGTGCCCATCTCAAAAGGAATACGGAGTGAAACACGAGGGTCATAAGTTGATCAAAGCTCGATCCTAGTGTGCGTTTCTTGATAATGACCAAGATTGCACAATATTGCATTTGATTTCATCAATTGGGATAATGGCGACGCAACTTGATTAAGGAATGTTTAGATGAATGTTTTAAGGCATCTCTCCGGACATTTCTCTAGGCTTCCTACGGGAAGCTCTATTAAGCGTCCACCCGAGAATTGCTCGGGACATCTGCCGACATCTCTTTCGATTTTTATAGGTTTGTGGATAGGCTTAGTGTCACCGCTACCCCCGGCATCTGCATCAGCTGAACCTATGCGCGTTAGCTGGTACGGGCCTGGGTTTGAGGGTGGCTATACGGCCAGTGGCGAAATCTTTAGCCGCTATGACTATACAGCAGCTCATCCGAGCTGGCCTTTTGGCACGCTGTTACAGCTCACAAATCCAAGAACGGGTGACCAGGTGACGGTCAGAGTTAATGACCGATCTGGTGGTGCCTTAGATATCTCCGAGCAAGCTGCTCGGGACTTAGGTACCTACAGCGAAGGGATTGTCCCTGTAGATGTTGAGATTGTTCAATGGGGAGAATAGAGTTTTTGCATCTACACTGCATCTTCTATCAATGTTTAAGGAACTAGCGCAGTATTCAGTTCCTGATAATTCAGTTCCTGATAATCATCACTTTTTTGAGCTTTGTAATCTGCCTGATAATCTTTTCAGGTTTTTGGCGCGAGGCAGGGTTTCTTCCAGGTTTCTTCCAGTCTCTCTTATGTTTTTGCTGTGTTGTTGTTAAGCTTTGGCTGCTCGTAAATGGTTCAACGCATTACTATTGACGCCAGCCAGCAGCAAGATCAGCAAATTGTTCTGCATGCCGATCAGCTTCACTATCTGCGCCGGGTATTACGTTTAGAGGCCGGTGACCAATTTATTGCCCAAGATGGGAAAGGGCAGCAGTGGTTGGCGGCCCTTTCTGTTACGTCAGACAGCGCTGACGTGATTGAATGTTTGGCGGCAGCTGTTGTGTCTGCTATGCCAATCAGGCTAATTGCGGCGCTGCCGAAAGGCAATGGGTTTGATGCGGTGGTGAGACAGGCTACAGAATTGGGCGTGAGCCATATCTATCCGGTAATTAGCGATCGCACCCTCCTAAGACCCAAAGGAAATAGGCTAGATCGATGGCGTAGAATCGCTAACGAAGCTTCAGAACAAAGTGAGCGGGTTACGGTTCCCGACATTGCACCGCCTACTCACTTCGTACAGATATTCAAACAAAATGACTGGGAAGGTCTGCGCTATATCTGTGCGACCAGACGAAATGCGCCTCATTTGTTAGCTAAATTACAGAATGATTTAATCTCTGAAGATTTACTTGGTGTCAATTTGATGATAGGGCCAGAAGGAGGGTGGACATCCGATGAAATTACGGTTGCCATACGCGAATCCTACAAAGCTGTCTCTTTAGGTCCCGCAATTTTACGGGCAACAACGGCCTCTATCACCGCACTATCGCTAGTCGCTGCCGCCAGAGAACTATTGATATAGCTTGATTTCATCGTAGTTGCGCGGATGGCCAAACCGATTTGGCTTGTTTAAGGTAGACGTATCCATCAGCACATAGAGTTTTCTGTTGCTTGGATATTTGGAGCTATCTCAGGTCAATTCAAACAACTAACAATGGCAAAATCTTCTGATCCTGTTTTTTCTGGTTTTCATGCGCTTTCAGAGCCTATCCGTATTCAGGTTATTGAGCTTCTACAAGAAGGCGAATTTTGCGTCGGTGACATGTGCGAGCGATTGAGCATTGCTCAGTCCAAGCTTTCTTTTCATCTAAAAACACTGAAGGAGGCAGGTCTTGTAACTGCTCGCCAACAGGGACGCTGGATGTACTACAGCTTGAACGCAGATCGTTTTCACGCTTTAGAAGGTTACCTCAGCGGCTACGGCGATTAGCGGCTCCGGTAGCATCTCTCTCCAGTTTAAATCAGTCAGTACTTTGTTGTTCTTGATAAGCTGCTGCCTGAATTAATGCAACAAAACACAAAAAAGATGACCTGTACTGTTCATACAGGCCACCTTAAAAAATAAGTAGCTTGCCTTACATTCCTCGCGCTTTGCAGCAATGTAGGCAATTTTTTTATGGCTTTTTCTTCGCTTGCTTACCTATCTGTTTAACAGAGCTAGAATCTGCGAGGTAACTGCTAGACTTTCTTCAAACAGCACGTCTTCGCCCCAGCTTTGTAGCTGTTGTTCTAGGAGCAGATCAGAGCGCTGGTCCGATAGCGATGTAACCTCTTCTACCAGACTGCTTTGAGCGCTGCCGCCCGATTCCATTCTCATGCAGCCAGCCGTTTCAGAGCACAAAATAGTGTTGCAGTTGGCATCGTGATTGGTGGATTCTAGGCGAACGCCTGTGAGGTCGCCGAGCACTTCGCCCTGATTGGCAACTGGGATAGCTGCCAGCTCAGCTTCTATCTCTCTGCCGTTTTCGCTGGTAAAACAAACGCGCTTTAGGGCATAGTCGCCTCCCTCATTTTTGTACGCTGTAGGCTGCCACTCTAGGCGGCTGGCTAGCCAGCCCAAAAACATCAGCGCTTGAGCTGGGTTTCCTCTCTCGTAGTCAACGCCGATCCGATCGACTTCAGTCAGAGCCATCCGTCTCTCAGGGGGATCGAATGCTTCTGCGGTCAGTTCTTGCCAGGGCGCTAGTCGGTACCAGTTCAAGTCAGCAATATTGGTGTGCTCGTTCACGAGGGCTTGAATTTTGACAATTTCAGATTCGGCATCGCCGTAGTAGCTAGAGTCAAGAATTAGGCAGCTGCTGCTAAGGGCAATTTTTTGAAAGAGCACCTGCTCTGGGTTGGGGGTAGCTTTCCACCAAACAAATTTGGGCAGGTCTGAAACGACCAGGGAGTTGACGACATCAGAGACTCGCTCTAGCGCCTCTTTGGTACCTCTTAGCGTGATGTATTCACAGCACACCAGATTGCTGCTATTGCTAGTTTGTACCGGGCAGTAGGCTGAGACCTGAGCGCTGACGCCTTCGTCTTCACCGAAGATAGGGCAAAGGGTAATCACCCGACAAGGGTTTTGGGCCGCGAGCGCACCGTCAAAGCTAAAGCCACGAATGTCTTCGTTTTTGAACTGCTGCTGAGCGATGGGTCGCGATCGCACTTCTTCTCTTAGCTTGGCGAGCGTTTCTGGATCAACTCGCCCCGTCATTCGATAGTCATACTGCTTCTGCGCTTCCAAAATGGCTTCGCGCGTTTTTGGCCCGTGAGAACCATCAATGGTGCCGTCGTAAAAGCCCAAGGTTGCCAGCAACTGCTGAATTTCTTCTGGCTCATAAATCACCATCGTGAACGTCGTGGCCCGCGTGGCCACGGGTGCGGTGTGGCCATCGTCCTGGGTTCGCCAGATATTGCGCAGTTCAGCTTCGATTTCATCGACTGAAATGTCTTTGGGTTTTTGCAGAGCAAGAATAGAAGTGGCCATGGGTTAAAGTCGAAAAGGATAGGGTTGCGAACGAATAAGAAAGCGAAAGTTCAAAATGGCTAGACCAAGTGATAGACGCTATAGCCTTCTCCAGCGCCGCTGGTTTTTGTTCAAAAGCAGTTCAGCTTCGATCGGTCCCCAGGTTCCGGCTTCGTAAAGGGCGATCGCATCAGCAGGCGCAGGCACATCCCAGACTTCTAGCAGTGGCGTTAGCACGCGCCAAGACTGTTCTACCTCATCGCCACGGGTAAAGAGCGTTTGGTCTCCTAACATGGCATCGACCAGCAGGCGGCTATAGGCGTCTGTACTGGCCTTACCAAAAGCTGCATCATAGCGAAAATCCATATCTACCGAGCGCGTCCGTAATGAAGAACCCGGTGTCTTGACCTCAAACCGCATGGCAACGCCTTCATTGGGCTGAATTCTTAGCGCCAGAATGTTGTTGTTCAACTGCTTGGCCGCAGATTGGAACATCAAGTGAGGAACAGATTTGAAGTGGATAGAGATTTCTGACACCTTTTTAGGCAGGCGCTTGCCAGTACGCAGATAGAAGGGCACGCCTTTCCATCGCCAGTTATCGACTCGCAGTGAGAGCGCGGCAAACGTGTGGTTGGTCGAGCCTTCCGGTACATCGGATTCGCTGCGATAGTCAATCACCTCGTGATTCTTCATCCAGCCCGCAGAGTACTGGCCGCGTACGGCACTTTTTGAGATGTCATCGCTGTTGGCTAGCCGAGTGGCCTGCAAAACCTTGACCTTTTCATTGCGGATGCTAGCTGCATCTAAAGAGTTAGGTGTTTCCATCGCAGTCAGGCAGAACAGCTGCATCAGGTGGTTCTGCACCATATCGCGGATGGCTCCAGCGGTTTCGTAGTAGCCCGCTCTCCCTTCAAGCCCGACCGTCTCAGCCACGGTGATTTGCACGTGATCGACAAACTGACGGTTCCACAGCGGCTCAAAAATGGCGTTAGCAAACCGAAAGACCAACAGGTTCTGCACGGTTTCTTTGCCTAGGTAGTGGTCAATTCGATAGATTTGCTCCTCGGCGCAGACATTGCGAACCTTGTAGTTGAGCGATTGAGCAGAAGCCAAGTCACGACCGAACGGCTTTTCGATCACGAGTCTGTGCTTGGAAGGATCTGCCAGCATGCCAGCGCCCCCCAGCTGTTGAGCCGCTTCTGCAAAAAATCTGGGCGCTACCGACAGGTAAAAAGTGCGATTGCCCTGTGTGTGCCTTTTCTCGTCTAGCTCTGCCAAAAACTGCTTGAGCCGCTGGTAGTCTTCTGGCTTGTCGATATTGCCTGGGCAGTAAAATAGACCCTGAGCAAACTTGTCCCAGGTATTCTGATTGCTGCTGTCGATACCGCCGCCAAATTCTTTGACGCCCTCCTCCATGTGCTCTCTAAAATACTCGTGGCTCCATTCGCGGCGAGCAACCCCCACAATCGTGAGCTCTGGCGGCAACCGCCTTTCCTGGCGCATTTGAAAGAGCGCAGGAACCAGCTTGCGCTGCGTCAAATCGCCTGACGCACCGAAGATAACCAAAATTTGAGGGGCAGGAATACGATCGTGTTGAAGACCAATGCGGAGTGGATTTTCGAGCAGAGAAACCATAGTGACTGGAAGAAGTAGCTGTGAGAAAAAGAAGCTGTGAGAAGTGCCTGGAAAAAATTAGCTCACCAAATTAGCTCACCTTGGAGATTGCAGGCGGCCTTTCTAGCTGACGCTCCTGAATAAAAGACTCCACCAGGGCGACATCTTCTTGACTGCCGATAATCAGCGGCGTGCGAGTATGCAACGCGCTGGGGACAAAATCCAAGACGGGCTGCTCTCCTGTGGTGGCTTTTCCCCCTGCCTGTTCGGCTAGAAAGGCTAGAGGTGCAGATTCGTAGAGCAAACGTAGCTTGCCTTCTGGATTCTTGAGGGTACCTGGATAGAGAAAGACGCCGCCCTGCATCAGGATGCGGTGAAAGTCGCCTACTAATGCGCCACTATAGCGCCCCGAGTAGCCTTCGTGGCGATGCATGTAGCGAATGTAATCTCGGTAGGGCTCTTCCCACTGCCAAAAGTTGCCTTCGTTGACGCTGTAGTTAGAGCCGTGGGTGGGAATTTGAATGTTTTCACTCGATAGAATAAATTCGCCCAAGCTGGGATCTAGCGTGTAGGAGTGCACTCCTCTGCCGATGCTAAAGACCAGTACAGTGCTGGGCCCGTACAGAATATAGCCTGCTGCAATTTGCTCGTGGCCATTGGTCAATAGGTCATTGCCCGTTTGGTCTTCGTCGTCGCCTTTTTGACGGCGAATCGCAAAGATAGAACCGACATTGAGATTAATATCAACGTTAGAAGAGCCGTCAATGGGGTCGTATAGCAGCGTGTAGCGATTAATTGGGCAGTTCTCTGGCATATAGTAGATGTTTTCCATCTCTTCAGAGACCAGGCGGCAGACAAGTCCACTTTGCTGAAGCACAGAGAGAAAGACGTCGTTGGCGTAGACGTCCATTTTTTTGACAGACTCGCCCTGTACGTTCTGGTTGCCGGTAAAGCCAAGCGCGTCTTCTACCAGCCCGGCGCGGGTCAGCCGCTTGGAGACCAGCTTGCCAGCAAAGGCAATCCGATTCATTAGGGCGCTGAGGTCTTGGGCATCTGGGCCAAAGCTTTGTAGCTGCTTTAGCACGTGCTGTGACAGGGTCATGCTGTCGCGACTGAGCGCGCCGCCTACCATCGGCTGATACGTTTCCACCATACTTTCCTCTTAGTTTGTTGCGCGTCAGCACAGGAGTCCTTCAGCTTACATATTAAGAAAAACAGATGGATTCGGAAATCAACCTTTATGCGAACTAAAGAAAGTTGCCGCTATATATAGTTTTATGAACTCTGTGCTCTCATAAACTCCGTATATCCTCAGATTTGTCCACTATGGAGGTGTGTGTTAGAGCACTCGACCTCTCAGGTACCTCTCAGGTACTTAGGCTTCCAGCCAGGAATGGTCTGTTGAGGACTGCGGGCGAACGCAAGGCAGTCTGGCTCGACGTCTTTGGTGATGACTGAACCTGCGCCGATAGTGACATCTTCACCGATGGTGATAGGGGCAACCAAAGAGCTGTTAGCGCCGGTTTTGGTGCGATCGCCAATCACTGTCTTATGTTTATTTTTGCCGTCGTAGTTCACCGTAATGGTGCCAGCTCCAACGTTCACCTTCTGCCCCAGCTCTGCGTCTCCCAGGTAGGACAAATGAGCCGCATTGGTATGGCTACCAATCGTTGACTTTTTCACTTCTACAAAGTTGCCAATCCGACAGTTGTCACCGACGCTCGCCTGGCCTCTGATATGGGCAAACGGCCCGATGCGACCACCGCTGGCCACTTCGCTGTCGCTGACGACAGAATGAACGACTTTGGTATTCTCTCCAAGGGTGCTGTTTTCGATGAGGCTACCGGGGCCAATGTGACAGCCCGCGCTGATGACAGAATTGCCCCGCAGATTGGTTTGCGGCTCAATAGTCACATCGGGCTCTACCGTCACCGTCGCATCAATGGTAATGCTCTCTGGGTTAATCAGCGTGACGCCCGAGAGCAGCAGTTCATCTTTGAGCCGTTTTTGCATAACCGCTTCTGCTTCTGCTAGCTGTTTGCGATTGTTGATCCCAGCAATTTCTGAGGTGGGCGCGTCCATTGCCATGACCGGCGAGAGATCTTTAATCACATCTGTGAGGTAGTACTCTTGCTGGTCGTTATCGGCTTTCAGATGCGGCAAAATCGTCATGAGCGCCGCCCAGTTAAAGCAATAAATGCCTGCGTTGATGCGTGTGTTTTCTCTTTGCGCTGCTGTGCAGTCGCGATGCTCAATAATCTCTTTGACGATCAGATTCTCATCGCAAAAGACTCTGCCATAGCCGGTGGGATCGTCCATTTGCGCTGTCAAAATAGTGGCCGCATTGTTGTTTTTAATGTGGGTAGTCATCATTTGCTCAATGGTTTCTGGCTTGAGCAATGGCACATCACCATTGAGGACGAGTAAATTCCCTTTAAAGCCCTCTAGCGCTGGGATTACCTGCTGCACCGCGTGCCCGGTGCCTAGCTGTTCGGCTTGCTCAACAAACTCTAAATTAGGAACAGTACTCAGGGTTGCTTTTACCTGCTCGGCGGCGTAGCCCACGATCGCAATCTTACGCGTGGGGTTTACCAACGATGTGCTGTTGATGACATTTTCTACCAGGGTGAGGCCGCTCAGCCGATGGAGAACCTTGGGTAGCTTGGATCGCATACGGGTGCCTTTACCCGCAGCAAGAATTGCGATCGCCAATGAATCTGCCATGATTTCCCCTTTCCTTATATGTATGAGCGTTGTGATGTATGAGCGTTGTGATTGTCCGAATTGGACCGTCTAAACTGATTGTCTGAATTCAATCCTTGATACTCGCACAGCCGTCTGTTCTAGATAGCTAACCAGGTGACTACTAACCAGGTGACTACTAACCAGGTGACTACGCCTGAGGAACCATTGCAATGCACTCAATTTCTACCAAAACGTCCTTCGGCAGCCTAGCCACCTCTACGCAGGCTCTAGCAGGCGCGTCCTGATCGCCAAAATGCTTAGCATACACCTCATTCATCGCTGCAAAGTCGTTCATATCTTTGAGAAAGACAGAGGTTTTGACAACTTGAGAAAGCTCTGAGCCAGCCGCCTCGATCACCGCGATCAGATTTTGAATAGATTTTTCTGTTTGCGTCGCTACCTCTGTGCCTACAATTTCGCCAGTTTTTGCATCTAGTGGAATTTGTCCGGCTACAAAGAGCATGGCACCATTGGCAACAATGCCCTGATTGTAAGGTCCGACAGGAGCAGGAGCATTGTCAGTCTGAATAATTTTGCGCACAGGTTTTTCCTCGATTGTGTCTGTCGAGCTGCTTGTGGTGCCTCTAAAAGCTACAGCCCTCAGCTAAGAAAGCAACTCGGCTAGCAAATGACCTAATGCATTAGGTCATTTGCTATATATTGAATACTGAGGAGCAATCACGGAGATTATAGTAAGCGCTAGCGTGGCTTTTTTAGAGCAGTTTTTATAGTATTACGGGGCGATGGCCGTAGTGGCGATAGCGCCAGTAGTCTTGAAGGATTTGGTCGTGATCAAAGCAAAGCTGTTGGGGGACTTCCCACGGGTTGGCTACGACCAGACTTTTGGCATCGTCTTGAGCGGTGGGTTCACCGGTTGCGATCGCAATAAAAACAATACTTATCGTATGTTTCCGCTCATCCCGCTTGGGATCGGAATACACCTTAAACTGCTCAACCAGGGAGACGCTTAAGTCAGTTTCTTCTTTGGCTTCTCTCACCGCAGCGGTTTCGACCGACTCGCCATAATCTACAAACCCACCGGGTAACGCCCACCCGTGAGGAATATTTAATCGTTCAATCAGCACAATAGGCCGATGAGGCCGATCGATCATTTCAATGATCAGATCAACGGTCGGTGCTGGGTTGCGATATTCCATGGCTCTCTATCTAATTACCCATTCAGTATGGGCTATTTAGCGCGGGCAAAGGTGCGGCTAAGAGTGTGTAAAGCGGTGCCAAGAAAGCGTCAGTAAGGTTAGTGTAATCAGTGCCGATGCTTTGAATTTCACTGCGCTTCTACCTGCCTTGTGATCTTTCTCTGACCTCGCTGTGAGGTTAATTCAAAATACAGATATTTGGGCCCAACAGCCCGTGATAAAGTCTGACCAATCCAAGTTATTGAGTATCTATGTCTTTTTCCAGAACCAGCGGCATTTTGCTACATCCCACGTCACTTCCAGGCCGTTTTGGTATTGGAGATATCGGTTATCAGGCGTACAGATTTGTAGACTTTTTGGCTGAAACCAAACAGCAGCTGTGGCAGATCTTGCCGCTTGGACCCACTGGACATGGAAACTCTCCCTATATGTCTTTCTCCGCGATGGCGGGTAACCCCATGCTAATCAGCTTGGAGAACGTGCAGTCTCAGGGGCTGTTGGAAGAAGAAGAGCTGGCGCTAACAGAAAGCTTCCCGATTGATCGGGTTGATTATGATGCGGTGGCTGCGTTTAAGTATCCTCTGCTGTGGAAAGCCGCGAAGCGGTTTAAAGATCATGCGAGCGATGAAGTGCGCAATGAGTTTAATCAGTTTCGTCGCGATCGCGTCAGCTGGTTAGAAGACTACGGTCTGTTCATGGCGCTTAGAGATGCCAACAACCTAAGACCTTGGCCCGAGTGGGACCGTGGCCTAGCGCAGCGCGATATCGATGCGCTCAATATTGCCCGGGTAGATTTAGCCGAGCAAATCTTTTACCACGAGTATATGCAGTTTGAATTTTTCCGCCAGTGGCGCGATCTTAAGCACTATGCCAACGAAAAGGGCATTCAAATTGTGGGCGATATGCCGATTTATGTGGCGCACAACAGCTCAGACGTGTGGGCCTTCCCTGACAAGTTTATGCTGAACCCCGACACCATGTATCCATCCCAGATGGCAGGCGTACCCCCAGACTTTTTCAGCGCGGAAGGTCAGCTGTGGGGCAATCCTACCTACAACTGGGCGGCGGTACAAGCGTCCGGCTTTGACTGGTGGATGTTGCGAATCAAGTCACTGCTAGAGTTTGTCGACCTGATGCGAATTGACCACTTCCGAGGCTTTGAGGCGTATTGGGCCGTTCCTGAAGGTGCGCCAAATGCGCTAGGTGGCCACTGGATAGAAGCGCCGGGCGAAGCTTTCTTTGACACGGTAGAAGAGAAGCTGGGCAAGCTGCCGTTTTTGGCAGAAGACCTCGGCCAAATTGATGACAAAGTGCATGCGCTGCGTGAGAAGTATGGCTTCCCAGGCATGAAAATCTTGCAGTTTGCCTTTGGTTCAGACAACAAGAATCACTATTTGCCACACAATGTAGACCGCAATTTCTTGATTTACACCGGTACGCACGACAACGATACGACGGTCGGCTGGTTCACCGAAGCGACTGAATACGAGAAGCTGCGGCTGGTGAACTATGTCGGTGCGTTTGAAGCGAGCTCAGAGCACTGGGCAATGATTCGACTGGCGCTCAGCTCTGTGGCAAATCAGGCAGTGATTCAGCTGCAAGACGTATTGGGCCTGGGCACGCAGTCACGAATGAACACGCCAGGTACCTCTGAAGGCAACTGGGAGTGGCGCTACGTAGACGCCATGCTGACCCCGACAATTGCTGGGCAGTTGAAAAACCTGACAGAGCTGTATGGCCGGGCACCGGATTAAAGCTACGTTAGACCTAGCGGTTTGGTTGATTGGCGAGTGGTTTGTCGGTTTATTCGGTTCAGTGGACCAAAACCCGACAAACCGAACCTGATAAACCGAACCTTGTCAGGGTGGTCGTTTTGCTACGCTATAACCGTCTAGGTTCTCATGGAGCAAAGAGCAAGCATGGCCGCAACTGATTTCAAAGATTACTATGCCATTTTGGGTGTCAGTAAGACGGCAGATGCTGGTGAGATTAAGCGTTCGTTTCGGAAGTTAGCACGCAAGTATCACCCCGATGTAAACCCAGATAATAAGACGGCTGAAGCTAAGTTTAAGGAAGTCAGTGAAGCCTACGAAGTGCTCTCTGACGCTGACAAGCGCAAGAAGTACGATCAGTTTGGCCAATACTGGCAGCAGGCTAGCCGGGCGGGCGGTGGTGTGCCTCGCGGCGGTGCGGCTGGCGGTGCGGCTGGCTTTGACTTTGGTGCGTACGGTAGCTTTGACGACTTTATCAATGAGCTACTAGGCCGGATGGGTGGCGGTTTTGGCGGCCCTGGTGGGGGCCCTGCTGGCGCGGGGCGCTCTCAGTCTTATAGCTATCAGCAAAGTCCTGGCGCGGGCTTTAATACGGGCGGCTTTGGCAATAGCGGCTTTGGTTTTGACCCTAGAACAGCGAGTGGCGCAGGTGGAAAATCAGCATCTGGCCGGGGTCCACTAGACCAGGATGCCGACTTGAAACTGACCTTTTCTGAAGCTTTTCGCGGTGCTCAGAAGCGATTTAGCATTGGCGGTGAGTCTGTTACGGTAAGGATTCCGGCGGGTGTGAAGCCGGGCAGCAAGATTCGACTAAAGGGCAAAGGTGCTCGCAATCCACAGACGCAGCAGCGAGGCGATGTGTACCTGACGGTATCGCTGATTCCCCATGGCTTCTTTAGCTTTGACGGTGACAACTTAACCTGCGAAGTCCCAATTGCACCGGATGAGGCAGTTTTGGGTGCCAAGATTGCGGTACCTACCCCGGATGGCAGCGTTACGGTGAGCGTACCAGCAGGCGTGAAGTCAGGGCAGTCTTTGCGATTGCGTGGTAAGGGCTGGCCTAATAAAAAGAGTTCTAGTCGGACTGATTTGCTGGTGAAAGTGGTGATTACGCCGCCCAAAGATTTAGGGAGCGAAGAGAAGGCGCTGTACGAGAAGATTCGCGACAGCCGTAAAAACGATCCAAGGAAAGCGATCGCTGATAATAAGCTCTAAACCGATGATTTGTTCTCTGGATTCGTTTTCTGTTAGATAACTTGTTCACTTTCTTGATCGAAAAGGTGAAACCGGGTGAGGTCAAACTGGAGATTAATTTGCTCATTGGGGGTAACTTTTACCCTGGGATCTAACCGACCGATGAACTTTGTGCCATCGGCCAGCTCGAAGTGCACGATCACCTCGTGGCCCATCAGCTCAACAACTTTGGCAGTGGCTGGAATGCTGGCTGGTTGAATGCCGGGGGGCACGCACTGTGGATGATAAATGCCTTCTGGGCGAATGCCTAAGACAACGGAACGACCAGAAAATTCACTGTAGCGATTAAGCCGCTCAGCTGGAATCGGAACGGTGATGCCGCCATCGGTTTGAATGACGAGTGCACCTTCTGACTGAATGAGCTGAGCACTGAAAAAATTCATCGAAGGACTGCCCAAAAAGCCAGCGACGAACATGTTGTTGGGCTGTTCGTAGACGGTTTGAGGCGTATCGATTTGCTGCAAAATGCCGCCGTTCATGACGGCGATGCGGGTGCCCATGGTCATCGCTTCGGCCTGGTCGTGGGTGACATAGACGAAGGTGGTGCCTACTTTTTTGTGCAGTTCGCTGAGCTCGGCGCGAGCCTGCACCCGAAGCTTTGCATCCAGGTTGGAGAGGGGTTCATCCATTAAAAAGACGGCTGGCGATCGCACAATTGCTCTTCCTAGCGCCACTCGCTGCCGCTGTCCGCCTGAAAGCTGCTTGGGCTTTCTCTCTAATAGCTGTTCAATGCCTAGCTGTTTTGCGGCGGCTTCTACCCGCTGTCTAATCTCTTGTTTGCCAACGCCTTTTAGATCCAAACTAAAGCCCATATTGTCGGCAACCGTCATATGTGGGTACAGCGCGTAGGACTGAAACACCATGGCAATATCGCGATCTTTTGGCGTGACATTGTTAACCCGCTGACCGTCAATATAGATGCTGCCGCTGCTGATATCTTCGAGCCCGGCCAGCATTCGCAAGGAGGTCGTCTTACCACAGCCTGATGGGCCAACAAGCACCAGAAATTCTTTGTCTTCTAGCTCTATGTTGAGATCTTTGACGGCGACGTAGCCGTTTTCATACTGTTTGCTGACTTTTTCAAAAACAACGCTAGACATAGGAGAAAGGAGGAATGAGGAATGATAAGCGATAACGTGGGTATTCAGGCGGTGAGTGCTTAGGTGATAGACCCTTAACCCGTCGGCTTTTGATCGTAGACACTTAGCCTTTAACAGAGCCCGCTAGCAGACCGCGAACAAAGTAGCGCTGTAGGGCGAAGAAAACAGCCATCGGCACCAGCATGGAGATAAATGCGCCAGAGGTGAGCAGGAACCAGTCTTGACCGCGATCGCCCACAATGTTTCTGAGTACCAGCGTGACTGGTGCGACGTCTTGATTGCCGCCCAGGTAAACCAGGGCAACGAGCAGGTCGTTCCAAACCCAGAGGAATTGAAAGACAGCAAAAGAGGCGATCGCAGGCATGCTCAGCGGCACAATAATGCGCGTAAACACATTTAGATAAGAAGCTCCATCCACAGCGGCCGCTTCGATTAAATCTCTGGGCAGCGAGCCGATATAGTTGCGCAACAGATAAACGCCTAGGGGTAGACCGTAGGCCGCGTGCGCCAACCAAACGGCTAAGAAGGTGCTAGAAATGCCTAGAACGTTATAGGCTCTAAGAATTGGGATTAGCGTCATCTGCAATGGCACAACCAGCAGCCCAACGGTGACGATGAAAATGGCCTGCCGACCGGGAAAGTCCATCCAGGCTAGGGCGTAGGCAGCAAAGGTGGCGATCGCAATGGGAATGACTGTGGCAGGCACAGAAATCACCAGGCTGTTCAAGAAAGCCTGTCCCATGCCAGCGGCTAAGACCTCTTGGTAGTTACCAAGCGTAAACTGCGTGAATTCGAGCGGGTTGAGAAAAACGGTCCACCAGCCGCTGGTGACCAGGGCATCGGGGGGACGAAAGGAGCTGATGAACAGTCCAAACGTCGGCAGCGTCCAGAGCACCGCAATGGCAATCACGGCAAAATGCACGGGTGCTTTGGCCATCAGCCGATCGAAATTAGACTGCTCTTTGCGCTTGCCGACGTAGCTGGGCCTGGGCTCTTTAGACGGGGCCTTCGGCGGATCTTTTTGCGGATCTTTCTGTGGATCTTTCTGTGGATCTTTTTGGGGGCCGCCTGTTTTTCTAACGGTCGGGTCAACCGGCTGAGAATTGCCTGTATTCATCGGTTTAGCTCCTGCTGACGGAATCGGCGAATGTTAGCCACCATGACTGGAATGACCGCGATCAGGAGGATGACGGCGATCGCACTGCCCCGACCATAGTTTCTAAAGTTAAACATCTCCCTAATCATGCGGCTGGCAATCACGTCGGTGCCCAGGTTCCCGCCTGTCATCACAAACACGATGTCGAATACCTTAAGCACTAAAACAATCACTGTGGTTGAAACCACCAGAATCGTTGGCATAATCATCGGGATAATGATCCGCCAAAAAATTTGCACCTCGCTGGCCCCATCTACTCGGGCCGCTTCTAGTACATCTGCTGGAACGCCTTTGACCGCCGAAGAGAGCAGCACCATACAAAAACCTGTCTGGAGCCAGATCATAATGGCGATGAGCGCAAAGTTGTTGATTGCCGGATTGACTAACCAGCCGATGGGCTCGAATCCTAGTCCGGTGGCGATCGCATTGAGCACGCCAATCTGTTCGGCATCGGCGGGGCGGTAGGCATAGATAAATCGCCAGATAACGCTCGCGCCCACAAAAGAGATGGCCATCGGCAAAAAGATCAGCGATTTGGCGACCTGCTCATACTTAACGCGATCGATCAAAACAGCGATAATCAGGCCCAAAAACACGCTAATGCCCGTGACTAGCACCAGCCAAAGCAGGTTGTTACGAAATGTGGTGAGCGTATCGGGCGCTGTTAAGACAAAAATGTAGTTTTTGAGGCCAACGAACTCATTTGAGCTGGGGCCAAACAAGCTGAGGTAGACCGTACGCAGGGTTGGAATAATCAGATAGACCGTCAGCAGCAGCAGCGCTGGACCGACATAAATCCACGGCAAAACCTTGATGCGAGCGCGCTCTGGGAAGGCTTTTTCAACCAGAATATTCAGCGCATAGAAAACGCCGATCACCCCAAAAGAGCCTAGAAATATAGCCAGCAGCGCCTTAAAAATCAAAGAAACATTGTTGCTGTCCATTATTCACCTCCTGCTTCGTCGCTACTGACGACGCGTTCTTCGGGCCAGTAAAACTCAATTTTATCGGTGACCTCTTCGGTGGTAGCGCCGGCCACAAAGTCCATCATGCCTGACCAAAATGTGCCTGTGCCCACCGAGCCTGGCATCGCATCAGAAGCATCAAACTGTACGACGTCTGCGGTTGTCAACAGCTCTGCCTGCTTGCGGCTAAGCTCGTCAGGGTACACGCTTAAATCCACCTGTTTATTAGCAGAGAGAAAGCCGCCGCGCTCGGCCCAAATCTCGTGCGGGGTTGGGGTCGCTAAGTAGGCCATCAGCTGCCGGGCCTCTGGGGTGTCGTTGAGCATGGCAAAAATGTCGCCTGCTACCAGCAGCGCATTTTCGTATTCCGGGTTGATAATTGGAGTCGGGAAAAAATCAACGTCTTCGCACGCCACAACGTCTACTGGAAAAAAGCTGCTGATAAAGTTTCCCTGCTTTTGCATGTAGCATTCAGGCGTGTCGGTTCCTCTTTTGGCGGTAAACAGCCCTGAAATAGAATCGCCCCAAGGAATGCTCAGCGCCCCGGTTTGTCCGCCATACAGGTAGTTAGGTGTTTTAGCAATTTCACCAAAATAGTCAAAAGCCGCCTGGACTTCAGGGGCGTTAAACGGCACCTCATGCTGCACCCACTGGTCGTAAAACTCGGGTCCTGCGGTGCGCAGTAAAATGTCTTCTACCCAGTCCGTGCCGGGCCACCCGGATGCATTGCCGCTCTCCAGCCCCAAGCACCAGGGATTACCGCCGTCGGCGACAATTTCATCACTTAGCGCAATCAGCTCATCCCAGGTCTCTGGCGTCTGGTAGCCGCCTGCTTCAAACTCTTTGGGGTTGTACCACACTAGACTTTTAAGCGCTGAGCGGTACCAGATCCCATAAATCTCGTCGTTGACGGTAGAAAGATCGATCCAGCTATCGGGATAATAGGTGGCTAGCTCTTCCTGGCTGAGGACTTCGGTCACGGGAATAAGGGCGCCTTCTTCGGCGAGCGATCGCATTAAACCCGGCTGCGGAAACATCGCAATATCCGGCGCATCGCCCGAATCTACTCTGACGGGCAGCAGCGTGGTAAATGCGTCTGTTCCCTCGTAGATGACGTCAATGCCAGTTTCTTCTTCAAACGGGGCAAAGGCGGCTTCTAATTTAGCTTGCTGCTCACTGACAACAACCCCCAAAACGGTGACGGTATTACTGCCTGAGGGCACTGGGACATCTGTTGAAGCGTCGGTGCTAGCAGCCGTGTCACAGCTGTAGAGAATCGGTGCGAGCAACAGCCCGACAGATAGCCTTGAAAGTATTTTCTGATGGGTGATCCTGGCGGCTGAGCGTGGCTGCCATCGAGAGAAAAACATGGTCGTCAACCTTGAACTTTTGTTGCCTGGGGGAGTGAGCTGAAGCTAGTTTCTAACGTTACGGTCGCTGTTTGTATAACATAATGCTTAGTCTCTGCTTACAACAAAAGCGTGGCTTGCCTTTGCAGCTTTTCTGAGAAAAAAGATACAAAGCTTTACGTCTTGTCGCAGGTAGGTATCGGGTAGGTATATGGCTGCATCTTCTATTTCTCCTCAGACGTTTTCTCCTCAAACCTCACCTCGTTGGGACCCTTGGGTACTCAAGGACGGTGACACTTACCATCTGTTCTATTTGGGGGGGCGAACCGATCAAGACCCCTGGTGGAAAACTAGCTGGATTTGCGGCGCGCGTTCTGACGACTTTCGGCACTGGCAGCACATAGGCCGCGTGCTAGAACCGGTCCCTAGCAACAGCGATCGAGAAGGGCCCCATCGGGGCTGGGAGTCGGGGCGGCTGTTTGCTGGCAGCACGTATAAAGCAGAGGGCCGCTACTATCTGTTTTACTCGGCGGCCAGCGAAGCCGATATTGCTCAAGAAGCCATTGGCCTAGCGACTTCGGCTGATGGCGTTCAGTGGCAGCGCAGCGAGCAGCCATTGCTCTCTTTTGCGCAAGCGGCTAATGTTCAAGCGCCCTTAGGCGTTAGCTACGCTGGGCGCTGCCAGTGGTCCAATCATCTGCACTGGCGAGACCCTTATGTTGTTCAATCTGTTGAAACGCAGAAATACTATTTGTTCTTTTGCGCTTCGTTGACCCATATTAATCGCTATCAAGGGGGTCTAGGTGTTGCTGTTGCCAATCGACTAGAAGGCCCATATCGACTGCTGCCACCCGCTGCTGGACCCGGTATTCAACAAAAGTTGACCCGTGAAACAGATGATTCTCTTTGGCCTTTTTATCATTTAGAAAGGCCTCAGGTGATTTTCTGTCAGGGTCGCTATCACCTTTTCTTCTCTTGCTTCAAAGATTTTGTTGATCCGGCCTGGCTAGCGCAAGTTGGACCGCAAAATGTCGGCGACTCTACGCTGTACTGGTATGTTGCTGATGATATTACTGGGCCCTTTACGCCGATTGCCGACTTGCCGGTTGTTCCGGGTAGCCAAGAAACTGGACTGTACGGTACTAGCTTTTTTAAGTTACCTTCAAAGGCAGTGGGCTCAAAAGGCACAGTCTTCAAGCCTTCTGATGCGGTTGAGATGACCGTTTTGGGCTGGTACCACCAAAATTACCGTTTGGCGATTGCACAGGAATTCTCTGCTATTTGGACCCCAGAAAGTTTGCGTATCGTTGCTAACCGTGACAGCGATAGAAATACGGAATAAGAAGTCGGATTTAGTCGGATTTAGTGGCCTTTCGCATCAACCCTAGCTGTTTTGTTGGGAAACGGCGAAAAGGTCGCTGTGGTCATCGTGGTAGTTATCGCTACACCCCCTTAACTCCTGACCTGGATTCGCCATGATTTTTGCTTCCACCTTTCGTCAGACCACAGCCGTTAGCCACTGCTTCAACCCGGACTGTACGCATCCAGAAAACGAAAGGGAGGCTTTGAGCTGTGCAAACTGTGGCGAATCGCTGCGGCTAAAAAATCGCTATCGAGCCGTGCAGCTAATGGGTCAGGGTGGATTTGGTCGCACGTTTAAGGGGATTGATGAGTCTGATCCGTTGCAGCCGCGCTGTGCGATTAAACAGTTTTGGGTGCATCCGAACAGTGCCAATCGCTCTCGGGCGGTTGAGCTATTTGAGCAAGAGGCCCGAAGGCTAGCATCGCTCGGAGTACACCCGCAAATTCCAGCGCTGCTGGATTATGTGGTGGAAGGGACAGGCCAGTATCTGGTTCAAGATTTTGTACAGGGCCATAACCTATCGCAGGATCTGGCGATGCATGGCCCTTGGAGTGAAAAACAAATTCGTCAGCTGCTGGCAGACATGTTGCCGCTGCTGAAGTTTGTGCATGGACAGCATCAGGTCATTCATCGGGATGTGAAGCCAGAAAATATTATTCGATGCGATGAGCATCAGCCGCCAGTGCTAGTGGATTTTGGTGCGTCCAAGCAGGTTTCTGAAACTACGCTAGGTAAAACGGGGACTGTTATCGGTTCGGCTGCTTACACCGCGCCAGAGCAGGTGAGAGGTAAAGCGGTATTCGCCAGCGATATTTATAGCCTGGGCGTGACTTGCATTCACCTGATGACACAGGTCCCGCCGTTCGATTTGTTCGACAGTGGCGAAAATGTTTGGGCCTGGCGGCACTTTCTAAAAAAGCCTGTGAGCGACCGGCTGGGTAAAGTGCTCGACAAAATGCTGGCCGGAGCAACTAAGAAACGGTATGCGTCGGCTGATGCCGTACTGAAGGATTTACAGAAGCCTCTGCAAAGATCTTTGCAAAGATCTCTGCAAAGACCTCTAAGCAGAACTTTAGCGCTAGCGGGGGTAGGCGTCGTGGCGCTAGCGGGTATGAGGGCGCTGGTATCGCCGGTTGCCCGTCAGCTGTCACCTAGTTATGCTAGTAGAACTGGACTGTACGGTACCCATTCTGTCGCTGGCAGCCTACCTCGGACTAAAGAATTTGAACCGGGTGGCCTATTCAGCA
This sequence comes from uncultured Synechococcus sp., assembly GCA_937911865.1. Lineage (GTDB taxonomy): Bacteria > Cyanobacteriota > Cyanobacteriia > Phormidesmidales > Phormidesmidaceae > Phormidesmis. Next base: position 28,863 of record CALDSK010000220.1, on the reverse strand, counting down.
CCGCCGCAGACGGCACGCAGCGGGCATTTCCCTTAGAGCATACGTCAGTAGACGCCAGGATTGCGGGAAATCTGTCTCGGGTAGAGGTAACGCAGACCTTCACCAATCCTTACGACCGGTCATTGGAGGCGGTGTATAAGTTTCCGCTGCCAGATGAGGCGGCAGTAGACGATATGGAGATTCGGATTGGCGATCGCATCGTTCGCGGCCTGATTAAAGAAAGGCAAGAAGCACAGCAGATTTATGAAGACGCCAAAGAAGCCGGTCAAACTGCGGGGCTTTTAGAACAGGAGAAGGCTAACCTATTCACGCAGTCTCTGGCGAACATCAGGCCCGGCGAAACGATTGAGGTGGTAATTCGCTACAGCAACAGTCTGGAGTTTGTCGGGGGCGACTACGAGTTTGTCTTTCCGATGGTGGTAGCACCGCGGTTTGAGCCTGGATTATTGTCTGGATCGGTAGCTGGATCGGCAGCTGGACCGGCAGCTGGACGGGCGGACAGCGTGAATCCGGCCTATCTTGCGGAAGGCCGTTCTGGGCAGGACATTGACGTGACGGTGGAAATTGACGCTGGCGTAGAGATTGCTGAGGTGCGATCGCCTTCTCACGATATCTCTAGCCAGCAGTCTGGTTCTGTGACGCGCGTACGACTCGCCAACGGCGACACTATTCCTAACAAAGACCTGCTGCTGCGCTATCAGGTAACGGGCACAGATACTCAGGCAACCGTATTGACCCAGTCGAACGAGCAGGGCGGTCACTTCAGCACCTATCTGATTCCCGCTGTCGAGTACGCACCAGAACAGATTGTGCCAAAAGACGTTGTCTTCTTAGTCGATACGTCGGGCTCTCAGTCGGGTGAGCCGATTGCTCAGTCTAAAGAGCTGATGCGTCAGTTTATTAATGGATTAAACCCCGAAGACACCTTCACGGTAATTGACTTTGGCGATGAGTCGCGAAAGCTATCTCAGCAGCCGTTGGCCAATACCAGAGAGAACCGGGCGCAGGCACTCCGCTATATCGACAAGTTACAGGCGAACGGTGGTACCTACTTGATGGAGGGAATTGATACGGTGCTGGCGTTTCCAGAGCCTGAAGCCGGTCGTTTGCGCAGCATTGTATTGCTCAGCGATGGGCTGATTGGCAACGATGAAGAGATTGTTGGCTCGGTGCGCGATCGCCTACAGCCCGGTAACCGGCTCTATAGCTTTGGTGTAGGCTTCTCAACCAATCGATTTGTGATGGATCGACTCGCTGAAGTCGGCAGAGGAACGGTCACGATCGTGCCGCCGAGCGATGATGCGATCGCCGTATCGGAGAAATTTTTTAGGGAGATTAATAACCCAGTTGTCACTAACATAGAAGTAAATTGGGTCGGTGAGGGCGACGCGCCAGAGATATATCCGCAGGCGCTGCCAGATCTTTTCGCGAGTCAGCCGCTAGTGCTGCACGGTCGCAAGGTTGACCAGCAAAGTGGCCAGCTGGTAGTCACGGGTACGGTAGCGGGCGGTGCGCCGTACCGAGAGGTGCTGGATGTAGGCTTTGAGCAGATCAATGGCCAGATCACTGGCAATGGGGCGATCGCTCAGCAGTGGGGGCGATCGCGCATTAAAGCCCTGATGAATGACACGTATGGACGTGAGGTGCCTGAAGCGATCGCGGCCGTAACTAAGACCGCTTTAGACTACAGCCTGCTCTCTAAGTACACGGCTTTTGTGGCTGTCAGCGAAGAGAGGCGAGTAAAGCCCGGTAACAGCTACCGCGAAAACGTGGCTGTAGAACTGCCTCAGGGCATGACCTATCCCACCGGAACACAGGCTACGGGAACCCCTAGCGCTGCTGTACCAGAGCCGAGCGAGATTATTGGCAATCTGTTTGCGCTGCTGTGCTTACTTCTATTCTTTACCCGCAAACGCTGGTACAAAATGGCTCATGCGATGTTGCAGCAGGCCTCTTCTAATGCGGCCTCTTCTGGTCAGTAAAAGCATCAGATGTATGCCAGCTGTCAATACCTTATGTATGTCGTATACGGGTGTTGACTGTTATGTAGGTCTGCTTCTAGATAGTTGCTGCCTTTGAGGCATAAAAACATAGAAGCGAAGCGCCATATTCATACAGTAGCTACCGCACTCATTCAGAAAGATTACGGAAAGTCACCATAACATTTTAAAGATGAATAAAGGCTTTCCGTACTCACTTTAAACGTGGGGAATTAAAAAGCACATCGAAAGACTATAGATACACAAGGCTAGGCTTGTGCGTCTCCGACGGCGGCTAGCGGCGTAACTGAATCGTTAATCTAGGTCTACAAGGTATGAAAAGACGGACGTTTACCCATTTATCCGGCTACTTTTTGGCGAGCATGGTGATGGCAGGCTGTAACCGTCGTTCATCTACTTCAAGCGAGGTTGCGAATAGTGCTGGCGAGCGTCTGACAATTTGGTGGCAAGAGGGCTTTTATCCAGAAGAAATTGACGCGCTAAAGCAGATTATTGCTGCGTGGGAAGAAGGCAGCGGCTTGGCCGTTGATCTGAGCGTAATTCCGCAACAAGACATTTTAAGAGAAGTCGAGCAGGCTTTAGTAAGCGGCGGTTTGCCGGATATTTTGTATTCTGGTTCAGCCGATTTGACCATTATTCCTAAGCTGGCCTGGGACAATCTGCTGGCAGATGTCTCAGAGGTTGTGCTTTCGCAGGTCGGCAGCTACAGCGAAAATGCGCTGGCTGGGGTGAGCTATCAGAATAAGATATTGGGCGATCGCAGCTACTATGCGGTGCCTTTAATGCAATCAGCTATTCACATTCACTACTGGGAAGACATGCTGGTGAATGTAGTCGGCGAGCGGCGGGATACGATTCCGCTGAGCTGGGCTGATTTTTGGCAGTTCTGGCTGGCGGCTCAGCCCAAGATTGAAGGTGCGTTAGCAGATACTTACAGCGTTGGCATGCCAATGTCTTTAAGCCTGGACACCTACAACAATTTTGAGCAATTTCTAGAAGCGTATAATGTGCAGATACTCAACAGCGCAGGTCAGCTTCAGCTAGGGGATGAGACGGTCCGTCAGCGGCTGGTAGCGGCAATGACAGACTACGCTCAGTTTTATCAAATTGGTGCGGTTCCCCCCGACGCAACTGACTGGGACAATACGGGCAACAACGTATCGCTGCTAAGCCGCAACAGCCTGATGACGGTAAACCATACGCTCTCTGGTCCGGGCTCTCAGCGTAACGACGCGGATATTTACTATGACAGGCTCTCAACTATCAAATGGCCCAGTAAGCCAAACGGCGATCCTATGCGTTTTGTTATTGAAATTAAGCAGGCTGTGATATTCGCTGATTCTCCTCGCCAGGCGACCGCTCGGTCATTTTTGACCTACCTGGCCCAGCCCAGTAATTTGGCCGCTTACACTGAAGGGGCCCAGGGAAGATATCTGCCCACTATGCCTGAGCTGTTTGAGCAGCCCTTCTGGAAAGACCCGAAGGACAAGCATATTTCGGTTGCCGTAGAGCAGCTAGAAAATACCCGACCGGCCTATCAGGTTTTGAATCCTGCCTACGGTGAGGTGGCCGCACAGAATGTGTGGGGTCAGGCTATGCGCGACATTGCCCTAGGAACCGTTTCGGTAGAGCAAGGGGCTAATCAGGCGATCGCAGATATCACACGTATCTTTGATGAGTGGCAGTAGTGCGACTGGCCTCCTTTTGTAATCGCTGCTCATAGTCGCTGCTGCGCTGACTCGTTGATCTTTTTTCCAAGCTCACTTTTTCGTTCTCCTTTTTCTCCCCAGGATGGTAGCCTCTCGTGAAAATCGCTAAAAAAAGTTTGTTAAACAAACTCATTTTGCCCTTCTCTTTGCTATCGATTGCGACGGTTGCCACTATCTCTACGACCAGCTATTTTTCTGCTAGAGAGTCTTTAAAGCAGTCTGTTTTCGATCGTCTTGAGGTTGCCAGCTCACTTAAGAATGCTCAGATTGGCAAATGGCTACAAACTCAGTATCAGGACATTCTTTTGCTGGCCAGTTTGGCCGAAGTTCACGACCAAGCAAAGCTGCTGGTGGCCCAAAGCGCTTCGGATGAAAGCATCACCCCGGCGATGCGGCAAACCACCTACAACAAAACCGCACGTGTCTTTGAAAAAATTAGTCGAACCAAGCCTAGCCTGCAAGAAATTTCTATTTTGAGTGAGGGCGGAATTGTTCTTTTTTCGACGAACGAGCAGTTGCGTAACAAGTATCAGCCGTTAGGGTCAACGACTACCTATTTTACGGCGAATGAAACGGATATTAGACCTACTTTTTACAGCTCCCCTATTACGAATGAAGCGACAGTCACCTTCGCAACGCCCATTTTAAATGCTGCAAATCAGCGGATTGCGGTTCTCTCTGTCACGCTGGACCTAGCAGAAGTGGACGAGCTGATTCGAGAAAAAACCGGACTGGGAGAAAGCGCCGAGACCTATCTGATTGGGCGCTTGGAACGTAAGAACACCTTTATTGCTTCAGAAGTGGAGGACGGCGATCGCGTCTCTAGCGGCGTGAGCAGCTTAGGGATTGATGCGGCAACCAGCGGTGAAGATGGTTCCGGGCTCTACGAGAACTATGCGGGAACGCCCGTTTTGGGGGTTTACCGGTGGCTAGAAACCGAAAACGTAGCGCTTCTCGCTGAGATCGATCAGCGAGAAGCCTTTTTCCCGGCTAGATCGCTCGCTAGAAACATTGCCCTGGTTGGACTACTCTCAAGCGCTTTGCTGCTGGCTGGCGTGTATTGGGTCTCTCGCCGAATCACCCGGCCTGTACTGGCGATTACGGACGGTGCCTTACAGATTGAGCAGGGAAATTTGAACTACAGCATTCCGGTCGAAGGCGAAGATGAGATTGGCGTGCTGGCGCAGACCTTTAACCAAATGGCGCAGCAGGTGCGAGACTCTTTTGAGACGCTGGCGCAGACCAATCAAAGACTAGAGATGCGGGTTCAAGAGCGAACTGCCGACCTAGCCCAGGCGAAGGAAGCTGCTGAAGCCGCGACCCATGCCAAAAGCGACTTTTTGGCCAATATGAGTCACGAGCTGCGAACGCCGCTCAACAGCATTATTGGCTATAGCGAAATGCTTGAAGAAGACGCTGAACTCTCTGGTCAATTTGCCTTTGTGCCAGATTTACTCAAGATTCAGCACTCGGGCCGTCATCTCTTGAGCTTAATTAACGCGGTGCTAGATCTTTCTAAGGTAGAAGCGGGACAAATGGACCTGAAGCTGAGCCAGGTCGATGTGATGCAGCTTACCCAAGATGTTTTATCAATGATCCAGCCAGCTGCTGAAAACAAGGGTAATACGCTAGTGCTGGGTACAGTGACTGTTCCTCGGCATATGGAGACAGATGCCGATAAATTGCGACAGTGCTTGCTCAACGTGCTGAGCAATGCCAACAAATTTACCGATCAAGGACGAATTACGTTCGAGGTAAAACCGATAAAAACGCACAGGGGACAGTTTGTTCAATTTTCGGTGCAAGATACAGGCATCGGCATGAAGCCAGAACACTTGAACAAGGTCTTTGAGGCCTTTGTGCAGGCGGATGCTTCGACGACGCGTCGTCATGGAGGCACTGGTTTAGGTCTGACAATCACGCAAGAGTTTGTCAATTTGATGGGCGGCACAATTGCGGTAGAGAGCGTCTATGGTCAGGGCTCCACCTTTACTCTACGCTTTCCTCAGCTGCTAGGCTCGGCAGGCTCTGTTGGAACGACAAACGCGATGGGGATAGCAGAACCGGCTGGAATGGCAGGATTGGGAGACTCAGGCGCTGTCTCTGTTTTGGTGGTCGCTCTAGAAGGTGAGATGTGCGACCACATTACTCAGACGCTGCGGCGCAATCCGTTTGACGTTCAGACTGTGCATAGCCTTGAGCAAGCGCTGGCCTGTTTGTCTCATCGGCTACCGGACTTGACAGTGGTTGATATGTCACTGGCAAGGCAAAACAACTGCGATTTAATTTTGAAGCTGCGTCAAGCCGAAGGCGCTGCGAGAATGCCGATTATTCTGGTGGGTGAGGGCGGTATGCTCTCACCGGAGGATCGGCAAAGGTTAGGTGATAGTGTCCAGGGCATTTATTCTGCAGCTGAGCTAGGTATGCCTGATGTCGTTGAAGATATAGAGAGTTTGGCAGACTCCCCTGTGAGTGTGTAGCGGTTTGAGGACGCAGTTCACTGATTTGGGTCTGTGACTGTCTAGGTCTGTAACTGTTTAGGTCTGTAACTGTTTGGGTGTTTAACTGTTGGCAGCATGATCAAAATCTTACTGGTTGAAGATAATCCGCTAAATCAAGATATGCTTAGCCGTCGTTTGCTGCGGCAGGGCTATGAGGTGGTGGTGGCAACGGACGGTGCTGCTGGCATTACGAAGGCCAAGGCAGAAAACCCGAGCCTGATTTTGATGGATATGAGTATTCCAGTGTTAGACGGTTGGGAAACCACCCGGCGGTTGAAAGCAGACGAGCAAACGCAGTCGATTCCAATCATTGCGCTAACTGCTCATGCGATGGTGGGCGATCGCGATAAAGCACTGGCCGCAGGCTGCGATGACTATGCCACCAAGCCGGTTGAGTTTAAGCAGCTGCTGAAAACGATTCGTTCTTTTACAGCGGATATAGCAACCGATGTATCAGCCGCTGGTTCAGCACAGTCAAAGGCTCAATCCTCAAACGGAGCAGCCCCGTCGGTCTCTGTTGCGAGAGCGGCTAATTTTTCCCCACTTCAGGATAATCTTTCTTCTAATGGCGTCTCTTCTAATGACCTGTCTTCCAATGGCCAATCGCCCACGCTAGCCGCGCCTGAACCGATTCAGCCTAGCAGTCCGTTTACGCTGCTAGTCGTAAACGACAATGAGATCAACCGCCAGATTTTGAGCGCTCACTTGCAGCGTAAAGGCTATAGCGTGATTGAGGCTAGTGATACGCCTACTGCGATCGCAGTTCTTAGAGATTTTTCGGTTGATCTAGTCCTTTTAGATATTGTGGTGCCAGCAACTGGCAATCTGGAAACCCTTCGGCAGCTACGTTCTACCTACGCTAAAACGGCACTGCCTGCAATCATCATGACTGCCAATGACAGCGATGACCAGATTGTTCAAGCTTTTGATATAGGGGCTAATGACTATGTGACTAAGCCAATCAATCTAGCCATTGTGATGGCTAGAATTCGCTCGCAGCTAGAAACCCTGCAAGCGACCCGTCAGCAGATATCTAGCGCACAGCCCGACGACGCGACAGAGGTAGACTCTGCTCCGCCAGCCTCTTCTCAACCACCAGTTTCTTCTCAAGTAGTATCTGCTCAGTCAGTGCCTGCTCAGTCAGTGCCTGCTCGAACCTTCCCTAGCCAATTTGCTGCATCCTCTCAATCGGCCTTTTCTTCGCCAGTTTCCTCTCCGCCAGTCTCTTCTCCGCCAGCTTCTTCTCCGCCAGCCTCTTTTCAGCAGGTACCCGATCTGTCGGCACCAGCCCAGACCGCCCAATCGGCCAGGCGAACATCGGCTAATTTTTCTTTCCCTGCCAAATCTTATCCTTTGCACCACACGTTCGCTCGCTCGCCGCTGAGCCACGTCGAGCTTGTCAAACATCCTGACGTTTCGACGGCTGATCTATGTTTGGTAGAAGTATTTTCTCCTGGCATTGAAGATGATTCGGTCCTAGAAGACTTTAGAGCTGAGCTGGCGGTGGAGCGATCGCGTCTTAAAGCCATCTCTCGTCACGATCACATTGCAGAGGTCTTGAGCTTTTTTAAGCAAGAAGGTACGTTTGGCTGGTTTCAGGCATACACAGAAGGTCAGCTTCTGCTAGATAGCTTATCGGAGGGACAACAGGCAGAGCCGAAGATGGTGCTGCAATCGATCAGAGACATGCTAGAGGCGCTAGTGCCTTTTCACGCTCAGCAAATTGTGCATTCTTCACTGCAGCCTGGCCACCTGTGGCGCTGTTCAAGCGATGGTCGATTACAGCTGTTAAATTTGGGCTTGAGTCAGCGGCTGTCCGTTTATTTGAGCGGGCGATCGCCTGAGAAATACAAGCCGTTTGACTACGAGCATGTTTATATGCCCATTGAGCAGCGCATCGGCGAGGCGGTGCTGAGTAGCGATATCTACGCGGTGGGGATGATTGCGCTACAAATGCTGACGGGTAAAACGCCTGAGGTGCTAACCAATATTCTGCTTTCTAGCGCTTCGCCGCTGCAGCTGCTGCCGTCTATGACGCCTGATATGGCTGACATCCTTTCTAAGATGTTGTCTCAAGACCACCGGGAACGCTATTTGTCAGCAGAACGCGCGTTGAAAGATATGAATGCTTAATGATTCTGTTCTTCTGCATTTTTCTTCGAATGCTCTACTAGCCACTGCTGGCTGAGGGATTGAAGCTGCTGCCGTTCTGTTGCCGTGAGCCCTTGTGGGTCAAATCGATAGCGATAGTGCAGGATGAGTGCCGGTTTGAATGTTGATTGTTGTGAGGGTGATAGGGCTGCTTGAATGCGATCGCCCCACTGTAAGAAAGATTCTGTTCTTAGTCTCTCTAGCCCCTGCTCACTCAGCGTTTTCTCAATCTGGTAGAACTCTGAGTCTAGCCCGTTTGGTTTCTGTTGTTTTAACTGATTAGTATTGGCTGTGCTGTTGGTTTGCTGGCCCTGAAACACCTGTACTGAGCGCCATAGCAAGTAGCAAAAGAGAGGAATGACAATCATCAGCACCTCTTTTAAACCGAGTTCGCCCAGCTGACGAATCCGGTAGCTTGCCTGAAATCCTAGAAAGGCAAAAAAGTCAGAGATGACTTGGAGAGGCGAGGTCATTGCTTTTTCTTGGGCAGTCCAGTCGGGCGGGGTGGTATCTAGCGTTTGCCAGCGGCCATCAAGGTAGAACAGGGTCCAGGCGTGGGCGTCGCGGCTGCGAACGATGTATTGCCCCTCCAGCGAACTGAATTCGTGCGCTGAATAGCCCACGGCATAGCGAGCCGGAATGCCCGCTTCGCGTAGCAGCAGCGCAGTCGCAGAGGCAAAGTACTCGCAGTGGCCGGTCTGAGTGTTGAGTAAGAAGTCAGAGACTGCCGAGACCGCCGGGTCTGGCTTGATCAGGTCTAGAGAGTATTGAAAGTCTTGAAAGTAGGCAGCGATAAGGCTGACGATTTCACGCTCAGATTTTCCTGTGAGCGATAGTTGATCAAACACGCTTTCGACCGCCGCTTTATCGACGTTAGGCACCTGAAGATCTGCTGATGTGGGTCTAGCGTCCAACGAGCCTGTCCCACGAGAGAACTGCACCTGGTAAGCAGCGCTGCCTTTGGCGTTGACCTGCACCGCACCAAACTGATTTCGCTGCATTTCTTCGACAGGCAGTTGCTGAAGCCTGGAAGTCCCACGAGGCAAGGTTAGAATGCCGTCGCCGCGCTCTAGGTCAGTGGAGATGGTAAGGGTGACATCTTGCTCGGTAGCGGGTCCGAGAATCCACTCCCCGTCATCGCTGCCGGGGGGGACGTCGCTAAAGAGAGAATTTTCCGCGGTCCACGTAGAGAGTTTGTATTGGTTGTAGGTAGCTTCTTGAAGGAGAACTGGGAACGTATCCGGCAGCGCTTGGTCTGCCTTAACTCGGAATGCAATGCTATTAGAAAGCTTGAGCCTACCGACCGATCCCATTCGGGTACTGTTGCCGTCAGGATTGACTGCGCCGCTGGCCATATTGCCAATCATGGCGATTACCTGCGCTTCCAGCTGCTGTTGAAAGTGTGCCAGCTGTCGATGTCCGGCAAAGCCGAGCCCTGCGGACAGGCAAAAGAGCAGTAGCCAGAGCGCTGGCTCAGAGCGAGCGGGGCGCAGTGGCCATAGAAGCAGTCCTGTTAGAGTCGTTGCGCCAATATAAAAAACAAAATGGTCGCTGTCAGTAGCGCTACTGGCAGCGATGCAAACACCGAAGTAGAGGTGATGCAGATTGAACGGGCTGTGCTGACGCAGGCTAGAACGGTGGCTAGCTTGGCTAATGTAGTTGCCTTTTTGAAACTGTTCTGTGAGTAGTGTTTGGACGCCGAGACCATAGGTTTGAGCGATCAGCAAGGGGAGCCCGGCGACAGGCAGCCATTGCAGCAGCGTGTAGATAAAAACAGATTTCTTGACGGTAACAATAATGACAAGCAGAATCGCCAGCAGCGCGGCGCAGAGCTTGCCAGCTTCTTTGAGATCTGAAAGAGAAATTTGCCAGCGCTGTTGGATAACGTGCCGGGCTTCGAGAATGAGAATGATGGGCAGGGCGACGAAGAACAGGCTGGTTTGATAGCCCCAAAGTGCGATCGCTAAGCTACAGAGGCTAGCACTGTCTATGGCTCCCAGTTTTCCTAATCGCAGTTTTCCTAATCCTAATCTTCCTAATCTTTTGCCAGTAGGTGTCATAACGCCAGTAGCCCCGCCTGAATGTTGTTCACGGTTAAAACGTGCAGGCTGCTGTCAGCGTCTTGTAGGCAGCTGTGGTCTGGGGGTGTGGCCAAGCCTTTTTCTGGCGCGATGATCAGTACTAGAACCGGAATGCCTGCGGCCTGAAGCTGTTCTATGAGGGTTTGGCGATCGCGATTCCACGTGAGAAAAATGCAGATGCAGCCACTGAGTAAGGAAAGACGCGATCGCACCAGCGGCAGCAGCGTCTCAAACCCCTTATCCTGACAGGGCACCACAGAAGCCAACAGTTCTAGCAGATACTCGCTTTGGCCAAGCCCGCGGCCGACGGTAAAGCAATGTGCCTGATCGTTAACGAACACCATGTCTAGCAAGGATTCTTGGGTTTGGACAGTGTAAGCGAGAGAGGCTGCGATTGCGATCGCCTCTTCCATCACTTCGCTATAATCCTCTGCTTGAAACGTATCTAAAATTAATGCATGACGAACAGAATATTCTTCCTGCTCTTCTCGAATGACAGGCTTACCCAGCTTTGCCCAGCTTTTCCAATGAATTTTGCGAGGTGAGTCTCCTGGTCGATATTCTCTTAGCGCTCGAAACTCTTCTGAGTCGCCTACCGAAGCGGCTAGCGCCAAACTATCTGCCTGATTGCGCCGCGAGCCGGGTAGCCGAAGGGCTGGCAGTTCATAGCGTTGGGGCAGTATTAGAACAGACTGTGGACGATCAATAGAGATGCAGCGGTTGACTAGCCCAAGCGGATCGGGGCAGGCAAGTGTGAGCCGCTGAAATCTCAACAGTCCCCGTCGCAGCGGAATAATCTCACCGATGACTTCGGTTTCTCCTTGAGCTGCTAGTGAAGGGAGCGGCACTGCGGGGGCAAAGGTCCATTTTCTAAGTGCCAGCAGCCGAAACCATTCGCTTCGACTATTTTTTGCCTGTCTACTCTGCCTCACAATATTTTGAAACGTGCGAAAGTTAGGCAGCGCATTCTCAAACGATTCAACTAGGCTCACGCCTTGCTGTGGCCTGCGGCTTCGATTATCAATTACCACTCGGTACTGCAGCGGCGTGCCCACTGTCCCAAAGCGAGGCAGCCTGCGAACGGCGCTAAATCGATAGCGACCCAATCGGCTAAGAACAATGCTGACAACTAATATCGCTAGCAAAAAGACAAAGATTTGGTAGGAAATACTGCGCTTGATATCGAGCCCAATGAGTCCAAAAACAAATAGCCCGGCCAGCAGCCACAAGCCGCTCGGCGTGAGCTGTCGGCTCAACCATAGCCTCACCCTATGGTTGAGCCGCAGCAGTCGATAGATAGCGCGATTCATCACTTTTTTGCCCCTCTTTTGCCTGTGCTCGTGCTAAGCCGGAACGGGCAGCGATTTCAAACTGTCGGTCACTACCTGCTCAGCGGTGTGACCCGAGAATCGAGACTGCGCTTCCATTACCAGTCGATGTGCGAGTACCGGTACGGCAATCTCTTGAATATGATCGGGCGTGACAAAGTCGTATCCATCGAACAATGCCAGCGCCTGCGCGACTTTCATCAGTGCAATAGACCCTCTTGGGCTTGCCCCTAGCTGCACCCCTTCTGCCTGACGGGTCGCATTGACAATATCAACAACATAGCGTTTCAGCTCTGGGCTAACGCGAATCTGTTTGACCTGTTGCTTTAGCCCGAAAATGTCTTCTCTTGTAACGCAAGGGCTAACCGTCTCAATGGGATGGGTTTCAATTTGATGAGACAAAATCTCGACCTCAGTTTCAGCCGAGATATAGCCCAGCCGAAACTGGAGAGCAAAGCGATCCATTTGCGCTTCGGGTAAGGGGTAGGTGCCGCGCGCATCGACTGGATTTTGGGTAGCGATCACAAAGAAGGGGTCTTTGAGCTGATTAAGCGTTCCGTCAACGCTGACCTGTGATTCGGCCTTTGCCTCTAATAAGGCTGACTGGGTACGCGGCGATGCGCGGTTGATTTCATCCGCAAGAACAATATTGGCAAAGATCGGACCTTCGTGAAAGTGAAAGGTTCGATTTTCAGGGTCTAGAATCGAAACGCCAAGAATATCAGACGGCAGCAAGTCAGGCGTGAACTGAATGCGCTTGAAGGCAACATCAACAGAAAATGCCAGCGCTTTGGCCAGCGTTGTTTTACCCGTACCGGGATGATCTTCTAGCAGGACATGGCCGCCGCTAGCGAAGGCCGCGAGTAGTTTTCTGATTGCCGCAGGCTGGCCTTTGACAACCTGCTGAATATTGTCAGAAAGGCGCTGATAAACAGCTTGACCCGATAGATTAGCAGGCTTTTGGGTAGGAAGAGGTGACAGGGCCATGGTATTGAATCGAAACCAGGCTCAGCGTACCCAAATCAGTTAACCCATCAAGATAACGGTGTCAATAACGTGGATAATGCCGTTGCTGGCTTCAAGATCGGCGGTAAGAACGGTCGCGTTTTTGACTTCAAAAATGGGCTCAACGCGGATAGGAATCGGTGAGCTTTCTAGTGAAATAACGGTTTCCATTTTGCCTAAATCCGCAGATTTGTGGGCCCCGGAAACGACGTGATATTTCAGAATGCGAGCAAGCTGGGGCGGATTCTCTACAAGGGTTTGTACGGTGCCGGGCGGAAGTTTAGCAAAAGCTTCGTCAATTGGTGCGAAAACGGTGAAAGGACCCTCGCTGCACAGGGCTTCGACCAGGTTGGCTGCTTTCACCGCTGCGGTAAGTGTAGAGAAATTATCGGAGGACGACGCAATTTCGACGATATTAGGCATTTTTATTGGGCTGAATTTATTGAGATGAGTACTGGGATTAGTATTGATGTCGGCGCGAAAACTTCAAAAGAATGTCGAGAAAAAAGTTTCTCTTTTATCTGTACTTTTATCTGTACTTTTGCTTTTGAATTTCCTTTAGCCTGGCTTCAGGACGCGTAAATCGATCGAGATTCTGTTCAAAAAATTCACGGTTGGCTTTCAGGTGCTCAGGATTAGTGTCGTCTAGGGGATATAGCAGAGCGCAGCGGAGGGCCTGAATGACGGCGGAAGTGACGTTGTACATAGAGCGTTGGAAGGTGACGCCGACCTGGTTGAGGAGGTCGTCTTCGCCGCGGCCATGTTCTTGATACGTTTCGAGTAGATAATCAGGCAGGAAGTGGGTCATGTCTTGCATGAGTAGGGTGGGCGGAATGCCTGCGCTACCCACGGGAAAGAGATCGGCGTAAAGGATACCGTAGTGGAAGTTTTGTTGTTCGGCGGGGACTTGCTTCGCCTGAGCGTTGTAAGACTTGGTTCCCCGAAACGGTGCGGTGCGGTAGAAGATCGCTTCTACATAGGGCAATGCCGCTTCGTATAGCCAGGTAAACCCAGCAGATTTGGGGATGATTTCAAAACATTCGCCATTGATATAGGCGTGGTGATAAATAGGACGACCGGCAACCGCGAAAATGCCATTGACCAAAAAGTCCATTGCATCTGGAACGCCCGCAAAACCTCCTTCATCGTAAATGTCGGACATCTCGAAGAAGACCGGTGCCATCACCTCCCAAAACAGACCCAGGTTGGCGTAGTATGACAGCTCTCGCACTTTCTCTAAAAACATCTCAGGAAAGAGCTTGTAGAGCCCCATCATGACTGGATTGCGCTTGAAGTAGGCCCGAATAGCTTTGTCAGCGGCTGCTTTGTAGGTATCTGTGTATAGATAGTCGTTAAAGCGAGGATTGATGTCTTTGTGCCAAAACATCGAACGCATACAGGCTTCGGCGAACTCCATGTTGACGCGTCCATGCCAAAGATGATGCATAATCTTTGGCAGCTTCCGGCCCGCTTCACCTTTTTCAATGAAGTACATTAGCTCCGGGTGTACGACAGCTTCACCTCGCAAAATTAGGGGTGAACAGTTAGCGCAAGCGTAGTCGTTTGGGCGCTGTAGATACTCTTTGGAGATGAAGTACTTGAAGAATGGGAGCGGGTTGAGGAATACTTGCTCTCCAATGTAGAGCAGGTCTCGCCAGTAAAAATCCATCGGGACCGCGTATGCCTTGTAGATGCCGATGATTTGCTTTAGGTTTTCAGGGGTATCGGGCAGCATAGATCCGCCCGCTTCTAGCCGGTGAATGATGTCGGCGAAGGGATGAGTGGAGGGCGGGAGTGTTGGTTTGATGAGAGTGGCTGTCATGGGTTGAGGAAGGAGCAGGAGATGGGGGAGAAAGAAAGAGAGAGAAACAGGGGAAAGAGAGGGCGTCGAAGAATTATTGGAGGAGAACTTCAGGCGACAATGAGGCGATCGCAGGTTGCTCGGTCGCTGCTTCTACCTTCGTTGTAGGAATAATGATTCTTACAGCGGTTGGCTCACCCCAGCGTAGTAGCCAGCCAGGCTGCAAGCCTAAAACAACGATGACTACAGCCAAAACATAGGCTGGCATTTTCTCGCCGATCGTTACCTTGGGAAAATAGGCTCGCTCATTGTCGAGCCGGCCAAAGCAGGTACGGTTGAGCAAAATTACGAAGTAGACGGCTGTCAAACCGGTGCCAATAACACAAATGAGCGTTTGCGCAGGGAACTGGCGAAAGCTGCCTTGAAAGACGATGAATTCTGCCGCAAAGTTAATTAGACCCGGAATACCAGCGCTAGCCATACCACCCATCACTAACAGCGCGCTGATAACCGGCAATCCGCGAATTGGATTCATTAGCCCGTTGAGGGCAGAGAGCTCGCGAGTGCCCACCTTTTTCTCAATGATACCGACCAGTGCGAACAGAATGGCCAGAATGACGCCGTGAGAAGCCATCTGAGCGATACTGCCGGACAGGCTCAGGGTATTCCCTGCGGCTGCGCCCAAGAGGATGAAGCCCATATGACCGATGGAGCTGTAGGCGACCATGCGCTTGATGTCTTGCTGTGCGATCGCCACCAACGCCCCGTAAATTACCGTAATCGATCCCCATACAGCGAGCCCTGGTGCTAGAACCTGCCAACCATCGGACAGCAGACTAAAGCCAAAACGCAACAGTCCGTAAGTGCCTAACTTTGCCAACACACCACCGAGCAAAATTGCCACGGGCGTGGAAGATTCCACATAGGTATCAGGCAACCAGGTGTGCAGGGGAATTAAAGGAATTTTGATCCCAAAACCGAACAGCAATGGTACTAGCAACAAGACCTGATACGAAACCGACAGATCGATCTGAGTCAGCGTTTCATAGTCAAAGTTAGCGGCTTCGCCCAGCCAAACCATGCCTAACGCACCGGCTAAAATGAGCGCTCCAGAGAGTGCCGTATAGAGCAAAAACTTAGTTGCCGCATAGCCACGTTTTTCACCGCCCCAAATCGAAATCAACAGATAAAGCGGTACCAGTTCGACTTCGTAAAAGAAAAAGAACAATAGGAAATTTTGGGCTAGAAATGCCCCCGCGACCGCACCACTGACGATCAGCATCAGCGCATAAAAGAGCTTAGGTCGCTCAACGTCAGCAGCCGTCGTGTAGATCGCAATCCAACCTAGAAATGCATTGAGCCCTACCATTAGCAGACCCAAGCCATCCAAACCCAGGGTGTAGTTGAGCCCTAACGCAGGTAGCCAGGTGAGGTGTTCAGTAAACTGAAAGCCTAAGTCGGTCATGTCGTACTGAGTGAACAGCCAGGCCGTCCACAGCAGTGATAGTCCTGAGACCGTTAGAGCCCCCAGTCGAACATACTTTTCAGGGAGTGCAAACAATAGTGCGCTGCCGATAACCGGCAAACAGATTAGCAAGCTCAGCATGATGGGTTCTTTGTTATGTTCCTCTTTTTAAGTGGGATTGCTTTAGACGAGATGGTGATAGAAGCTATGCTGTGAGAGCAACCCAGCTCATAAACACACCAAGAATGGCAACGAAAGTTGCAATGGTTAAAACGTAGAACTGCGGACGACCTGAATTGTTGTATTTTAGTGTCTCGCCACCGGCCACCGAAATTAGGCCTACCAGATTCACCGCCCCGTCTACCACGTAGCGATCGAGCCAGTTGCCGATGCCCGCCAGTGTAGCCACCGCTAGCACGATCGTATTTTTATAAATTCTGGGCGTGTAAAAGTCATTAGCAAGTAAGCTCACCAACCAGCTCGGAAGAATCTTCTCAGGGCTTTCCTTCACGCGCATTCCATACAAAAGCACACCACTAACCCCGCCTATCAAGCTAGAGAGCAGCAGCAATATTCCCATCGTCCCGATTGCACCAATGGGCAGCAGCGCCAACTGGTGCAAAATAATGGGCGTATGCACAGCCATAGCGGCCAAAGCCATCATCGGCAGCACCACTAACCAAATCGGCTCCGGCGCACGAGCGGTCATCAGCTGCGTCGGCCCCGCAAACATTAGGCCAAACATCCGCATCAAACTAAAGGCGGTAATCGCATTCGTAGCGAGTAGCACAACCACGAGCCGATAGTCGCCCGCATACCAAAGCCCGTTCAAGAGAGTGCGAATTGACCAAAAGCTACCTAGCGGAGGGAGCCCAACAAGCGCACAGGCCCCGATTAAAAAAGAGAAGCCGGTAATTGGACGGCGAGACCACAGCCCTCCCAGCTGGGTCAAATCTTGAGTGACGCAGGTAAGTACGACAGAGCCCGCACTGGCCACAATAGTTGCCATGGCCACACCTAAGGTCAGCAGCAAAAAGTACGCCGCCCCTACCTGCTGAGCACCAACAGCAATAAACACAAGCCCCAAATACGAGCTAGAAAGGTAAGACAGCACTCGCTTGATATCTACCTGCGCAGCTGAAATGAGCGCCGCACCAATTGCCGTGAGTCCGCCAAGCACGATTGCCACATCCTGGCCTACCGGTGACAAAGCCAGCACAGGCGTCAGCTTAATGAGTACCCAAGCCCCTACAGAGACCACCACAGAGTTTCGCAAAATCGTACTGGGCAGGGGACCTTCCATGGCTTCATCTAGCCACAGGTGCAGCGGGAACTGAGCGCACTTGCCCATTGGCCCAACAACCAAAGCTAGACCCAACAAAGTGGCTGTTGTCGGCGATAGCTCGGCTGTTTGAGCCCAAACTGCCAGCTCACTAAAGTTCCACGTGCCGGCTAGTGGATACAGCGCGATCACCGCCATCAACAGAATTAAGTCGCCCACTCGCTTGGTCAAAAATGCATCGCGTGCCCCGGTAACCACCAGCGACTGATTAAACCAAAAGCCCACCAGCAGGTAGGTACCTAACGTCAAAATTTCTAATAGGACGTAGCTGAAGAGCAATGAGTCTGTCATGACCAGCATCACCATACCCCCCACAAACAGAGCCAGTAGACCAAAGAACCTGGCCCAGCCCCAGTCCATTTCGAGGTAGCCAATCGAGTAGAGCTGTACCAGCAAATTTAATACGATGATCAGCGTGGTGGCCCCTAACGACAGCCCCGAGAAGGTAAACGGCAGCTCTATTGCCAGTCCAGCCACCTGAAACCAGAGAAAATTCCACTGAATTGGTGGCTGACCCCAGAGGTAATACAGCGCTACGACTGAATGGATCAGTGCCACCAGCGTTGCCAACACATTGACATAGCCTGCTGGGCGAGGTCCCGTCTTTTTAATAAATGCTGGCGACCAAGGTATGCTCAACAGCACTCCCATCAATGGATACAGCGGAATCAACCAGCCTGTCTCAAGCCAGATGTTGCCCATAGTGACTACCTCCCGATAAAACTGCGCAAGAACTTTAGCCTCTAACAGCATGACACCAAAGCCTTTAGCCTCAAAGTGCCTGCAAAGCCTATTTAGTCAAAGCTATTAAAATAGAGATATCCATTGGAAAAAATCTATCCTTGTCTTAAGCTTATCTCGTCTCATGAACAAAAGGCTAGTCCTTGGATAGACTGTTTTTATCTAGGGATTAAGCCAGATTTATCTAAATATCTATTTAATAGAGACTTATTAATAGAGACTTAATATCAATGCAGTATGCCTACTAATACAAGACGCTTTGAGTAGAGCCTGCTGTTTCGCTTCTTGGCTTTGAGTCACGTCTTAGTCCGCTGCTTATTCGTTTGCAAATTTTTAGGAAGCAATGAGATGACGATGCCGTCGCCAGAACTCAAGCCAGACGATCAGCCGGATACTCTACAGGCTTCTTACTCAACGCTTTCGCCCGCGGAACAGCGCGGTCGGCTGCGTGAGCTGGCGACTGTTTTTTTTCGTTTAGGCACAGTGGCGTTTGGTGGACCTGCTGCCCACGTTGCCATGATGGATGACGAGGTGGTCAAGCGCCGGCAATGGATGACCCGAGAGCAGCTGTTGGATTTGATGGGCGTTACAAACTTGCTGCCGGGGCCCAACTCGACCGAATTGGCCATTCATCTGGGCTATGAACGGGCTGGGTGGAAGGGGCTGTTTGTGGCGGGCAGCTGTTTTATTTTTCCGGCACTGACGATGATGTGGCTGCTAGCCGCGATATACGTGCGATACGAAACGGTGCCGCAGGTGGAGTGGCTGCTGTACGGTGTGAAGCCGGTGATTATTGCAGTGGTGCTAAAGGCGCTGTGGAAGCTGGGTAAGAAGGCGGCGAAGGATAGGCCGACGACAATAGCGGGCGTGGGTGCGATCGCGGCTTACTTGCTCGGCGCTAACGAAATTTTGATGCTCTTGGTTGCTGGTGTTCTGGTTGCCTTGATCAAGAATATGTCCAATCGAGGGACGACTGCTGGTCTGTTCTTTCTTCCCATTTCTGGTTTGTCTGTTACAGGAACTGCTTCAGGCCCGCTCGCACAGGTGAGCGCGCCTGCGGCGACAGCTGTCTCGGTTGGCTGGGTCAGCGTATTTCTGTTCTTTCTCAAAATCGGCTCAATTTTGTACGGCAGTGGCTATGTGCTACTTGCTTTTTTACAACGAGACTTAGTCGAGCGCTATCAATGGCTGAGTTCGCAGCAGCTATTGGATGCGGTGGCGATCGGGCAAATTACGCCAGGGCCTGTGTTGACGACGGCGACGTTTGTGGGGTACGTGGTCGCGGGGCATATGGGGGCGATCGCAGGCACCATCGGCATTTTTCTCCCTGCTTTTCTCCTGGTTGGCATCGTCAACCCGTGGGTTCCCAAGCTGCGACAGTCTCCCTGGGCAAGTGCCTTTTTAGACGGGGTCAATGCGGCCTCTTTGGGCCTGATGGCTGGCGTTACCTACATTTTGACCCGCGCAGCTGTGATAGATGTCCCGACTCTGTTGATTGCGCTTGTTAGTGCGATCGCTGTGTTTCGCTACAAAATTAATGCCGCCTGGCTGGTGCTAGGCGGTGCTGGCCTCGGCTTCATTTTCAAATTCTTGTTAGCCTGAATATAGCTTCCGAAGCATTGCTTGAGATACTCGCTAAAGGTTGCACCCCTTGGCAAACAGGCAATGCTATAGCTTTCGAAGCATTGCTTGAGACACTCACTAAAGGTTGCACCCCTTGGCAAACAGGCAATGCTGCTGCGCAAACGTCCTAATGCATTAGGACGTTTGCTATAGCTGATTTCTTTTCTAGATTGTTTTCTTAGACTGCTTTCTTAGATTTCTTTTCTAGATAGATCGATGTCCGCATCTCATCCCTTTAGCGCAATGCCCAGCCCAGCCATAGATACTAATGCTGCCAGTTCTTTAACCTCTCGCCCCATTGATGGCCCTAAAGCTAAGGGCTTTAGGCGAGTTCTACGGATTCTTCGTCTCATTTTGCAGCCGACCAAATACATGGACGACAGCGTCCGGCGCTATGGCCCCATGTTTCAAATTGGTAGTGAAAGCGCAACCCCACTGGTTTATGTCGGTGAGCCAGCCGTTGTCAAAGAGATATTTGCACTAGACGATGACAAAGTGGTGACCGGGCAGGGTAATGGCATCTTGGAGACGATGGTGGGCAAGCACTCGATTCTCTTGCTAGATGGTGCGCCTCACAAAAGGCAGCGCAAGCTACTGATGCCGCCTTTTCATGGTGAGCAACTGCGGGCTTATGGGCAGCTTATTGGCGATATTACTCGCGATATTAGCGCTGACTGGCAGCCTGGGCAAACTATCGTGGCTAGACCGCCTGTTCAAAATTTGACCTTGAGCGTCATTCTACAGGCAGTTTTTGGTCAGCAAACAGGCGATCAACAAAGTGAGCAGCTAATTCGGCTTCAGCAGCTGATGAGCACGCTGTTAGATTCTTTTGCCTATCCGATTACGGCCAGCTTTTTGTTTTTCCCAGGTTTGCGAAAAGAGTGGACGTGGAGCCCTTGGGGCAAGTTTATTCGCCTGCGAGAAGAGGTGCGATCACTAATTTATGCTGAGATTCGCGATCGCCGCCAGCAGCTGAAACAGTCAGTGCCTGAGCCTCATAAAAAAATAGATAAAAAAACAGGTGAAAAGTCAGACATTCTCACCCTGCTGCTACAGGCCCGAGACGACAGCGGCGGTGCGATGAGCGATGAAGAACTCCACGATGAGATTGTTACACTTTTATTGGCTGGCCATGAAACCACAGCCTCAGCCATCGTTTGGGTACTGTACTGGGTCCACTATCTACCCGAGGTGCAACAGAATCTCAGATCTGAGTTAGAGACTTTGGGCACAGATCCTGACCCCGTAGCGATTACACAGCTCCCTTACCTCACCGCCGTTTGCCAAGAAGCCCTGCGGATTTACCCCATTACGCCCACTACCTTTATTCGCGCTCTGCGCGAACCCATGACGCTTGCCGGTTACCACTTCAAGGCCGGAACGGCTCTTATGCCTGCCACATACATCATTCATCAGCGCCCGGACATTTACCCCGAGCCCCAAAAATTTCGCCCTGAACGTTTTCTCGAACGCCAGTTCGCGCCCTATGAATTTTTACCTTTCGGTGGCGGCCATCGTTACTGCATCGGCTCTGCCCTGGCAATGATGGAGCTCAAAATCAGCGTTGCCACCCTGTTAACTGATTTCGAGCTAATGTTGCCACATGCTCGCCCACTTCGTCCGGCCCGTCGTGGTTTGACTATGGCACCCCCAGCTTCAATGAAGCTCAAGATAGAGTGTAAGAGAGCATCCTAAAACAAAAAAATAGAGAAAAGCGCTAGCTACTCTTTAACTGTTATCCACAATTCTCTACAGGCTTGAATAACAGATGCGCCTGAATAGTAGATGATGAGCATCTACTGAGTCTCTGCTGCTGGGTCTTTGCTGCTTACTTTTTGTCTCATGTTGTGACTGAAAAATTTGAGGATATCTTTAGTTACTTGTACAGAAAAATTTAGGAATGCATCCGGTCTATCAGGTGTTTGCCTACTCTTAACGCATTGGCCATTACGGTTAGTGCTGGGCTAACGCTGGCGCAAGAAGGAAAAAAGCTGCTGTCTACGACATAGAGATTGTCAATCTCGTGGGTGCGGCAGTTGATATCTAGAACAGATGTTTTGGGATCTGTTCCCATACGAGCCGTGCCACACTGATAGCCAGCCACTTGAACAGGCGATTCTCCTCGTGGGTAAACGGTGCTTTGTCGCAGTCCCATGCCTGTTTTTTCCATGTCTTTGAGCACGCCCATCCAGCGGTATACTAGGCGGTCATGGGCTTCTAGGTTGTTGGGTGTGAACTCGTAGCGCAGTTTTCTTTTGGGCCTGCCGTAGCGTGATTTTGTTTGCCAGTAGATACGGTTATTGGGCTTGGGTAGCACGCCAGTTTGGGCCCACCAGCCAATTGAGCTAGTCGCTAGCCGATTGAGCCCTTCATCTGGTAAGAAGCGGGCGAGAACGGAGAGCAAAGGTGGCGATTCCGCAAAGATAATATCTTGTAGGAGGCCACCGCTGTTTTTGATGTGGCCCATGGGGTAGTCGTAGTAGCCCTGCTGATCGTTCCAGTAGAAGTCGTTGACGCTAATGCTAGCTGGAAATTTGCTGTCGTTTTTACCCGCGTCGCGCTCTACGATGACGGTCATCAGGTGCTTCATCAGGTTTCGGCCTAGCTGGTCGGAGCTATTGGCAAGACCGTTGGGATGCTTTTCGTTGGCAGACTCTAACATGAGGGCGGCTGAGTTGACCGCGCCGCAGGCAAGAACAACAATGTCCGCTTTGAATAGAACCGTTTTATCTTTGAATTCTGTTTGTACGCCCTTGATTTCTGTACCGCTTGGGTTTGTATGTAGCGCCACGACCTTTGCAGAGGTTTTTAGTGTGACATTCTCGTGCTTCAGCGCTAGGTCAATCCCAAAAACTTCTGCGTCTCCGGTGGGATTGTCGTCTCGTAGCGTTCGGCTCATGGGCAGTGGCGTCGGATGCAGACCTTCTGATGCGATAAGGCCGACGACGGGAGCCATAGCTGCCGGATGCTCTACTGGGGCGTAGGGGTAGGGCTTACTGTGGGTGGGTTCGGTTGGGTCGTTCTGGGCGTCACCGTGAACCTGATAAAGGTGTTCGGCTTCGGTGTAGTAGGGCTCCCAGTCTGCGTATTTGATGGGCCACTCGGGCGCGATGCCATCTTGCCAGGTGACGGTTTCAAAGTCTTTTTCGCGCATCCGCATGAGGGTGGCATTGTAGATTTTGGTGTTACCGCCGACGGCGTAGTTCATCTGGGGTGAGAAGGGTTCGCCTTCGCTGTCGTACCACTGTTCGGGTGAGCGGTAGCGGCCTTTTTGAAAGACGTCTACGTCGGCGCGGTTTTGTTCTTCTAGAGGCATGCGATCGCCTCTTTCTAAAACTAAAACCTTCTTTCCGGTCGGCGCTAGCTTTTGCGCTAACGTTCCGCCGCCTGCACCAGAACCAACAATGATTACGTTGTAGTGCTGATCGTCAATAATCATGCTCTTTTTCCAGAACTCCTATTGCCACACCGTTTACCGCCGTACCGCCTATCTCCAGACTGCTTATCTCCAGACTGCTTATTGCCAGACTGCTTATCGCCAGACTGCTTATCTCCATACATAGATCAACAGAAACAGCACAATCCAGATGACATCAACGAAGTGCCAAAACAGTGAAGTTGCCTCTACGCCAAACTCGCCTTCTTCGTAATTGTTGGGCAAAAAAGAGCGGCCTAGCATCAGCCCTTGCAGCAGCACGCCTGTGAGTACGTGGAGACCGTGAAAGCCTGTGAGCAGGTAAAACGTGCCGCCAAAGACACCGTCTTTAAAGCCGAACGGTAGGCCCATCCACTCTACGGCCTGTCCGTAGAGGAAAAAGCTGCCCATTGCCATTGTCAACAGCCAAAAGAGCCGAAACCCCCAAAGGTTCTCTTTGTGCAAAAACCGCTCAGCGAAGTAAATCACAAAGCTGCTAGAGACTAGCACCACCGTATTAATCAGTGGCTCTTTGATCTCTAATCCTTCAAATCCAGCAGGTAGCCAGTCCGTTGCATTCGTTTTGTAGACGATGTAGCCAACAAAAAAGCTGAAGAAGATAACGCTTTCTGACAGCAGGAAGACGATGAAGCCAAACATCCGATGGTCTTCTTCCTCGTGACTGTGCGCAGCTTGGCTGTTGAGTGTTGGATCTGGCTTTACATTTACATTTACGCTACTCATTAGTTGGCTTCTCCGGCAAGGTTAGCGATTTGCGTACTGGCAGCAGATTCTTCAAAAGTTCCCTTTGGATTGTTAGAGACTAAAGGTTCGTCGCTACCGTAGCCGTAAGGCGGTGATACGATGATGGGAATCTCTTCAAAGTTTTCGTGCGGTGGTGGTGAGGAAACTAGCCACTCTAAGCCAATAGCGCGCCATGGGTTATCGCCTGCCTGCTCTCCCCGAGTCCAAGAGCTGAGCATATTTAAGATAAAGGGCAGCGTAGAAACGCCCAATAAGAAGCCACCTAGACTAGCGATTACGTTCCAAAACGCAAACTCTGGGTCGTAAGAAGCTACCCGCCGAGGCATGCCCATCAGTCCTAGTGGGTGCATGGGTAAAAAGATGAGGTTGATGCCAATGAATGTCAGGGCGAAGTGCAGCTTGCCTAGACCTTCGTAATACATGCGACCTGTCATCTTCGGGAACCAGTGGTAGATGGCGGCGTAAAACCCCATGACGACTGCGCCGTTGATGACGTAGTGAAAGTGTCCGACAACAAAGTAAGTGTTGTTTACGTGAATGTCGAACGGGGCTGACGAGAGCATGATGCCAGTGATACCCGCGAAGAGAAATGTCGAGAGACCTCCTAAGCCAAAGAGCATCGCTGAGGTCAATCTCAGTTTGCCGCCCCATACTGTTGCGACCCAAGCAAATACCTTAATACCGGTAGGTATAGAGATGGCCATGGTTGAGAACATAAACAGCATCCGCATCCAGCCGGGCGTGCCACTGGCAAACATATGGTGTACCCAAACTACCAGGCTGAGAACGGTAATTAGCAAAGAGGAAACAACAACAACTTTGTAACCGAAAAGAGGCTTGCGGGCATAGACCGGAAAGATTTCTGAGAAGACGCCGAAGATCGGTAGGACGATGACGTATACCGCCGGGTGAGAGTAAAACCAGAAGAAGTGCTGGTACAGAACCGGATCGCCGCCTTTGACCGGGTCAAAGAAGCTGGTGCCTGTGGTGAGATCTAGCAACAGCATAACCGCGCCTGCGGTGAGTGCCGGTAGACCGATGAGCTGAATAATTTGTGCAGAGAATACGGTCCAAACGAACGCAGGCATTTTGAACCAGCCCATGCCAGGCGCCCGCATTCTAAAGATAGTGGTAACAATGTTTACCGCGCCCATGATGGAAGAGACGCCAGAGAGTGCGACGGCTACTAGCCAGAGCGATTGACCGTTGATCAGGTTGCCCGTGGGGTTTTGCAAGCTGACGGGCGGGTATGCCCACCAGCCGGATTGAGACGGGCCACCGGGAACAAAGAAGCTGGCGGTCAGGATGACGCCGAAGATGGGGACTAGCCAGAAGGCGATCGCATTTAGCCTGGGAAAGGCCATATCCCGAGCGCCAATCATCAGCGGCACGAGGTAGTTTGCGAGCCCGTTCAGCATCGGGAAGGTCCACATAAACAGCATGATGGTGCCATGCATGGTGAACAAACCGTTATACACCGTGCGATCGACCAAATCTGCATCGGGTGTAATGAGCTCACCGCGCATAACCATCGCTAGCAAGCCGCCGAACAAAAAGAAGACAAAGGCGGTGACAATGTACTGAATGCCAATGACCTTATGGTCGGTGCTAAAAGAGAAAAATCTACGCCAGTTTTCTGGGGCACCTGGCTCTGGCTGTTGAGGATCGGGTGCCGCTAGCTGTGAGTTGGGGCGCGTTTCTACCGATGCGTTACTCATGGGGTTCCTCCTCGAATTGAGGGGTGGGCTGACTGGTATTGGGTTGGTTGGAATAGTTCACAATAGGTGCAGGCGCAGGTTTTACGGTCGCCCAACCTAGACTGACGGAGGTTTTTTCTGCCTGAGCGAATTCTGTTTGAGCGACGTTTGCTGCTGCTGTGGGTGTCGTTTTGGCTGCCGTCTGTAGCCATTTCTGATAAGCGGCTTCTGATTCGACCACGACGTCGGTTTGGTTGGCTGCAAAGTAGGTCCCGCTGTATAAAGAATCTCTCAGGCGATAGCGCCCTTCTCGGATGGGTGTAAAGGAGAAGTCGATTTCTTTGCCAGGAATAATGTCTTGCTTGACTCGGAAGGCGGGTACAAAGAAGCCATGAATCACATCCTCTGAGGTCAGTTTGAATTTGGCTCTTTGGTTCACCGGTAGATGAAGCTCTGTACTGCTCACGCCTTCTTTGGGGTAGCGAAATTCCCAGGCCCACTGCCGAGAGTGCACCTCAATGGGCGCTGAGGTGGCGCTCTCTTCTACGCTAGTGGCAACTTTCTGGGTGGGTTCTGCGGGTACGGTTTCTACCGTCTCCATAGTCTTTTGCGTCATCGATCCCAAGATCCCCATTTGGTCGTAGGTTTGGTAGCTGACCGTACCAATCCATAGAATTAGCAAAATGGGTATGCCTGTCCAGATAATTTCTAGCTTGACATTGCCTTCAATTGGGGGGCCATCGCTAGGATCGTATTTGGCTGCCCTTTGAAACAGCACGGAGTAGAGCAACGTGCCGACCACACCGTTGAAGATGAAGGTGCCGACAGCTGTCATAAAGCTGAAAAGCTTGTCTATTAGGATAGATTCTGCGGAGGCTTGAGGGGGTAGCCAGCTGTAGGCCTGTTGGCCCATCCACAGGCTGATGAGTAGGTTGGCAATGGCTAATCCGGTCAGGTTAATAATCCGACGACGGTTCAGCACTTTGTTGAGGTCTGTTGTTCTTTGGTCGTTGGTTGCCACGGGTTTTTGGGTGAGTGGTATTTTCTTTTTGGTGCTCTCTTCTGACTTCTTTCCTGACCTTCTTCTGACTTCTTTCCTAGCCTTATGGTTTGACCCTAAATTGTTCGGCTTAACTCCCTTCCGGTCCGATGTCTCTGCTGCCTTCAATCGGTGGTGCGTTGACTGCTTTGGAGAGGCGCGTACTGGCGCTTAAGTCATTGGGATCAAGCCCGGCACGGATCAGTCGATCTGCCGTCACGTGTACTCCAAAGTCTCCACCTAAATGCGCCCCTAGCGTTCCTTGGGCGAACATCAGCACAAAGATAAATAGTCCGGCTAACAAATAGCTCCACTCGACCTGTCGGGCTCTGTCTTCTCGCCACAGGTAGCGTTGAAAGCCTCGCCAAACGGTCATTCCTACTATTAGTGCCAGTAGTAAAACGCCGCCAACGCCGTGCCACACCATCGTGTCTGTTGCGTTCAAGCCCCAGGGACTGATCATGTCTTGGGGGGGCTGCGCCAGAATGATTTCGTAGAAGCCCGCAGCGACGGTAAAGAAGGTGACAATCGCGGCTGCGACCATGTTGAACCAGCCGACGTCGTACAGCCCGGCGCTGGTAAC
Organism: uncultured Synechococcus sp.; assembly: GCA_937911865.1. GTDB lineage: Bacteria > Cyanobacteriota > Cyanobacteriia > Phormidesmidales > Phormidesmidaceae > Phormidesmis. Next base: position 1,617 of record CALDSK010000220.1, on the reverse strand, counting down.
GGGGATCGCGAGGAATTTGAAGATGGGCTTTTCGAGCGGGTACAGAGCGGCGACAATGTCGAATGCGATCGCTACAATAAACAGCCCCAACGTCAAATGCACCAAGTTAGGGTGAATGGGGATCGCGTAGGGCAGTCCGTTACTTTCTAGGGTGCTTTCTAGCGCTAATAAAGCTGTCATTGAAGCAACCCTCCTCGGGCTGCTTCGACCACTGCTTCGGTGTGTAATCCATACACCCAAACCAGCTTGTCACCCAGATAGACCTGAAATAACACCAGTGCGGTCAGTGCGAAGTTAAAGCCTAAGTAAGTGGTTGGTAGCGAGTCGGGTGACTTGAGGCGAATGATGTATCGCCAGCCAGTGATCGCCGCCAGAATTGCAGACAGTGACCAGCCGAGCAGCGTATGCAGGTTCAAGTCGCTAGCAGCGGCGGCGTAGGGTGTGGCCAGTCCAGCTTCTACCTGGCCAAAAATGATGGCGATAAAAATGGAGATTGTAGCGAACACCATATTCCACCAGCCCACCTCAAACAGGCGTGTGTTTTTGGTGAAATAGCCAATGGCGTCGCAAACGACCCCAAACAGCACCATAGCGATGACAAAATGCACCACGATAGGGTGAATGGTGTCAGGATACGGCAGATTGTGATTGTTGAGTGCGGGCAGCAAATTTTCGAACACTAACCTTTCCACAGATGAGATAGTGGGACAGTCTCGTTTCCCATAACGCCTGAATTCTAGCGCTAATTTTTGAATATTTCTTCATGACTTTATATCTATTTTCGTTTACGAAGCGTCAAATTCTGAGGGCTTAGACCTCTATTTCTGAACATATAGCCGCCGCCGGATACATTCGGCGACTGCTGACCACTTAGCTCTATGTGCAGCAAAGGTTTCACCTATTGGAGATGTACAGAGCTAAGTGGCGAAGGCATAGATTAAAGCGTCACTCCAGCCGTACTCAAAATAAATACAGCCGCTCGGTGAATAAAGTTACCAAGCGGCTGTATTTGATCTGACCTAATATCTGGGTGCTGCTATGGCGAATCAGCTATAGCAAAACAAGCCAAATGCTAGTTTAGATTTGGTCCCACATTACTTTTAGCCCGTCGGGCAAAAAGCCTGAAATTTCGCTGATGCGCTCGGGAGACAGCTCTTCTCGAATAGCAGAAAAGACGGCAATGACCGCGCTCTCGGGAGAGACATTTTTGGGGACGCCGCCCTCTTGCTTGATGCGGCGTAAAAAGGTTTCCGTGTCGATCTTTAACGGCGGACGAAGCTTGGAAAGGGCTGAAACAATTGGATTGTCGTCTTGCCAGAGCTTGGCGATTTTCTCATCATCGAACTCTTCTGCGGTGCGCTCGGAGGCGTCAGTACTCATTAGGTCTCGTAATGAGCGAAGAACGACAATGGTAATGTCGCGTGCGTCGTAAATGTCAGGAATGCTAGAGCGTTTCATCACTTTCTCTAGGAAGGCCTGCTCATTAGGACTCATCTTTTTGGATGGCATAATATACCTGTTACCTATGGTTGTCTTATTTGTAACTGCGGAATCATACAGCGAGCCTGTACGCCTTGCTTCGCCCATTGGGAGGATTTTTACAGCAAAAGTTTAAGG
>CALDSK010000219.1 GCA_937911865.1 uncultured Synechococcus sp. | reverse complement strand
TGATTTGTAATCAGCCGGTCGTCCGTTCGAGTCGGATCACCAGCTTCCTAAATACTCTATGTATCTCTTTCTACGTAAGGTTTTCAAGCTTTGTGAAGAAAGTTTATGTCTAAGTGTCTAAACCTCTATTTTTAGTATCGTTTTATACTTTTGAATACGGAAATGTGGCTGTTTGAGGTACGTTTTGGGGTAAAGATATGAACTAAGGTGAAGTAAGCCTTGAATCTCCTTTCCTGAGGCTAATTGAGAGTATAGAGTAACTGTTTTTCACTCAGCTATTCTTCCATGCGATGACCTTTTGAAGGTGTTGATACTGCTGGAGTTAAGGTGGTTTATGGTTGTAATTGCCTCGGTCAACTAGTTAGCTATTACCGACGGCGGTGTTGGTCTCAGGTCAGGTCAAAAAGCAGTTATTCCTGAAACGTCCTGTTACGGCGATATCTTTCATGTTCGACATCAATTCAGACAACTGTCTAATCATCTCGATAGAAAGGCTAGAGGTGCGATCTCACGGTGTACTGAGTTAAAGCAACAACGTAATAGAGCGAAGTTAGCCCATCGCATGACTCGACGTCTGACCGTTCGGTTGATGCATGCCAAGCGTAAAAAGCAAGCGCTTGTCTCTCTATCAAGGGATATCAAAACTCTCTTGCAGTGGCTCTCTCACGATGTGTTTGAACCCGCTGGACCGTCGCTCGCCATCCGTGAAGAGCTGTTTGATTTTATCGTTTCAGAACTCCGACAGCGAGAGTGTAAGTCGTATCCTAAGATTCGTGCGCTGAGAAAAGTACTAGAGAATCAACAGGATCAGCTGCTTGCTTTTGCAGGCGTTTTGGACCACAAGCTAATCAAAATTGCGAACCACTTTAAGATTTCTCTATCGGCGGTCCGTGATGTGTGCCTACTGTACAGAAAACAGACGACTTCCAATGCTTATTGGGCGCATTGGAACCGCCTGCACAGTCAGCTGTCAGACGAGTTCTACGACCTGATGCGGGCAGTGAGTCAGGTGCTCAAACAAAACCCGAGAGCCAGTTCGTTGGTAGAGAATCTGAACTCACGGTTGCGAAATCACTTTGTCCTGCGGCGGCGGTTGGATGACGCTTATCTGAATTTACTTCAACTCTTTCTCAATCATCGCCGTTTTCTGCGATCTCAGGTTTCTGAAAGAGTAGGGAAGAGGAAGAGCCCTCTGGAATTAATGACAGGCCAGTCTCACCCACACTGGGCTAAAGTTGTTGGGCTTCAGGCGCTTCCAGGGAGCTTGAGCGTTGACTTAATAGAGACTGACGAGCCCATTGTAAAAGATAGTCAAACTTCGGTTGAAAGTGTTACCTCGAAGGCACTATTTTTGAACCACGTCCCTTTTTTGAACCACCCCGATATCACTATTGCCAAAGTCATGCGAATACGCACTTGCTGCTACTCACACCTGACGGTTAACTTTCGCCTAGCTAACAAAGCCGAGCTTTGCTCGGCGCACTTGCAACACTGCCCAACAGAGCCCTACTTACCAGAGACTGTGGTTAAGGGCTTCGCCATCTCTGAACCACACGACCCGGTTTGTAAGTCTGGCGACTTCTGGTTCGTGGGTGATCATAACGACAGTGATGCCGCTTTGGTTTAGGTCAAAGAAGATGTCAATGACGTCTCGGGTAGTTTGGGTATCTAGTGCGCCAGTGGGTTCGTCCGCAAGGAGAAGCAGGGGATTATTAACGATCGCGCGCGCGATTGCCACTCTTTGCTGCTGTCCACCCGATAATTGATTGGGTCTGTTATTTAATCGATTACCCAAACCTACTTGGTCAAGCACTTCGGCGGCGCGTTCTTTTCTCTCTTTGCTTTTTACGCCCGCATACATCATAGGCTGTTCTACATTCTCAAGGGCACTCAGATGAGAGAGTAAGTGAAACTGTTGAAAGACGAAGCCAATTTTTTGATTGCGAATGATGGCGAGTTCGTTTTCGTCGAGCTTGGCAACGTTTTGTCCATCAAAGCGATATTCTCCATCTGTTGGTTGATCCAGGCAGCCAATCATATTCATTGCAGTTGATTTGCCGGAGCCAGATGGACCCATAATAGAACAATATTCGCCGCAGTCGATTTGCATGTCTACGTTCCATAGTGCTTTCACTTCGGTATTTCCAGTGCCGTAAACTTTGGAGATGTTGAAAAACTGAATGAGTGGAACGGCCATTAGTCGCTTGAGTCTTTTAATAGGAGATGTGGTTTGCTGTAATCGTTAAGCGCTGCGCAGAGCGACAGTAGGACGGATAGGGAACCTTTGTTTGACCCACTCCCTTTTTACTGGATATTTTACTGGATATCTTCAAGCACTTGTCCCGGAGGCAGGCCGACGAATATTCGTTCTCCCTCTGAAATACCTTCTAAAATCTGAATCTTATCATCGACCGCAGTACCCACTTCTACAGGACGAAATTCCGGCTGATTGTCTTCATTAGAGACTAAAACCCCGCTTTCACCATCTTGATTCACAATAGCAACGGTAGAAACAACTATGGCTTTTTCAATTTGGTCACCAATAAACTCTAAATCCACATTCATACCAGATTTTAATAATTCATTCTCCATAAGAGACACGCGGACCTCAAACAAGGTAACATCGCGCTGTTTAATAGCCACAGGAGCAATGAGAAGAACACGTCCTGTAAACACTTCATCCGGAAGAGCATCCGCAACGACCTTAACCTCCTGGTTAGGTTTGATCTGACGAACATCAGCCTCTGTAACCTGAGCAAGGACCTCAGTCCCCTGGGCTAGAGCAACGATAGAAGCAGATGTTGAAGAAATTTCATTAGAAACAGACGTCGTGGGTGTAACAAACGTTCCTTCTGTTGCATATCTCTGGCTAATCTCGCCTGAGAAAGGAGCCCGTAAAAAAGAGTCTTCAAGCAGCGTTTCGTTAAGTTCAAGCTGTGCTGTCGCAGCGGCTACATCCGCTTCAGCCGCTGCAATACTCTCTGGACGACTGCCATCTTGCTGAATCTCAAGCTGCTGATTCGCCTCTACGACAGCCGCTTCTAACTGTTGAACATTCGCCCTAGCTCTATCCTGTTCAGTCTTGATAAAATCAAACTCATCTTGTGAAATTGCACCTTTCTCAACCAAAAGCTGATTACGTTCAACCTGCTGATCAGCCAGTGATAAAGCAGCCTCACCCTCTACTAATTGTGCAACCTTACTTGAGACTTCAGCCTCAGCCGCAGCAATATCTTGACGGCGGTTACCAGCCCTCAGCTCGTCTAGACGAGCCTCTGCCCTGACTAAATTTGCCTTTGCCTCTCGGACTTGGACTTTTACATCAGTATTCTCCATCTGAGCAATTAACTGGCCTTCGCTGACAAAATCGCCTTGCTCCACAAACAAACTATCAACTCGTCCAGCAACCTTAGGACTAATATTTACGCTTTGTACAGATTGAATAACGCCAGAAGCACTGACTCGAAGATTAATAGACTGCTCCCGGACCTCTTCTATTAATGCCTCAATATCCGTCTGGTTTTGCTCAGTAAGATTTCGATTCACAACATAGACAACTGCTGCTGTGGTTGTAGCAAAGACCAGCGCACCAATCATTAGCCATCGCTTTCTTCTATGCTTTCTCCCGTGCTTTGGTTTATCAATCAAGCCAGGTAATGAATCTGTGACAGATTGATTAAGGATTTCCGTTTGATTAAGAATCTCCGTCGAAGGCTTCTTGTCTTCTGTTTTCATTTGATCCTGTTCATGCAGCGTTGGTAAAGAGCCTCAAACATAACGAATTCATCCTCATTAGGTTTATGTGGCTACAAGTAAACACTTTACGAATTTTATTTTAGACAGCTATAAAAATTAGAACTCAATTGCGCAATGCAACAATTGGGTCAAGCTTAGCAGCTTGTTTTGCAGGAATGACGCCAAACACAAGTCCTATTGTCCCCGAAACGCTAACAGAAACAAGCACTGCTATCATCGAGACCCCAGCCTTTAGAGGCGTTGCTACACCGATGAGACCCACACCTAGAACGCCAACAAGAATACCAGCCGTACCCCCAATGACAGACAGAATAATAGCCTCTATTAAAAATTGAGTCAGTATATCTGTCTGAGTCGCGCCAATGGCTTTACGAAGACCTATTTCATTGGTGCGTTCATTAACTGAAACTAAGAGCATATTCATAATGCCAGTACCGCCTACAATAAGAGAAATGCCAGCGATTACTACCATCATCAGTGCCAGTCCCCCGGTGATTGCATCAACAACCCCTAAAACCTCGTCCAACGTTTCCACAGTAAAGTCATCTTCCTGAGTGATACGGTGCCGTAGTCTCAGCAGATTTGTGATCTGAAATTTGGCTATCGGGACGCTCTTTTTATCTTTAGCAGAAAGCCAAATAGTAGATAGCTCAATACCATGGGGAGATGTCTGACCCGAAATTCGAGTTGACATAACAGAGATTGGAATAAACACAGCGTCATCTAAGTTGTTGCCGAGGAAAGAGCCTTTGGAAGACATGACCCCAACCACAGTAAATGAAACTTGCTTAACTCGGATTTTCTCTCCAATCGGATCATGATTGCCAAACAGCTGACTTGATAAATCAGCGCCCAAAACAATCACTTGATTATTTCGTTCAATGTCTAATTGGCTTAAAAATCGCCCTTTAGCAATTCTAAAATTTCTGACAAAAGTTGACTCAGGCGTTGTTCCTGTCACTAAAGTATTAGTGTTCTTATTACGATAGCTAACTAGCTCTCTGACGTTGATTTCAGGCGCAACTGCCTTGATGGTGGGAACCTGATTCTTAATAGCGATCGCATCAGACAGCACAAGAGTTTCAGGCAAATTCACGGGTTGGTCTTGCACTTCAGGGCTCCCAGGATTAACAAACAGCAAATTAGACCCCAGCTTTAGAAACTCTGCTTCTGCTAATCTTTGGCCACCCTGTCCAATCCCTACCATCGCAATCACTGAGGCATTTCCAATGACAATACCCAACATAGTCAAAGTACTGCGAAACTTATTTGTAGTTAGCGTATTCAACGCCATATTAAACGTTTCAACTAATTCCACTGCCTAGCCTCCCAGTCTTACGGATAACCCTTTTGTTTGAAGACAGCTTCCAGTTCTTAGCCCGCTGACGATAAGACCACAAACGCTTGTACAGACCATTGAGCGCTAACAGATCATTATGCTTACCATGTTCAACAACTCTGCCTTGATCTAACACTAAAATTTGGTCAGCAGCCTTAATTGTAGACAGCCGATGAGCAATAATAATGAGCGTTTTGGTTGAAACCAGCTCATCGATGGCTTGCTGAATCAGGCTCTCGTTTTCCGGATCGAGTGCGGCAGTTGCTTCGTCAAGCAAAATAATGGGAGTATCTTTCAAAATGGCTCGAGCAATAGAAATCCGCTGTTTTTGTCCACCCGATAGCGTTGAACCACCTTCTCCAACAATGGTGTTGTAACCCTCTGATAGCGCTTCGATAAAATTATGGCAGCGGGCTAATCGAGCAGCCTCTACAACCTGATCAAACGTAGCATCAGGAGCCCCAAGCCTAATATTATTTAAAATTGTATCGTTAAATAGATAGACATCTTGAAAAACAATACTAATATTGGCAAGAAGATATTCAGTTTTCACATCTTTAATATTTACGCCCCCGATCAAAATCGAACCATCATCAACATCCCAAAAGCGCGCAATTAAATTAGTAATTGTAGTTTTGCCAGAACCAGACGGTCCAACTAGTGCCGTAATGCTACGCTCACGAACCTTAAAATTCACATCATGTAAAACCCTTTTATCTTCGTACTGAAAAGAGACATTGTGAAACTCAATGTCAAAACCAGTAAAAGACTGGTCAGCATAAGATTCTTGAAGAGGCTGTGTTGTCATCACCTCTCTAACTCGACCCAGAGATGTCTGCGTTGTCCTAATTTGAGCAATTAAGTCGGCCATACCTTGAAATGGAGAATAAATAGCCAAACTCAAAACCAAGAAATAAATCAATACGGGTAATGTAACTTGACCATTAAACAACACGTATGGGCCAATCAGTAAGATTAAGCAAGCACCTAACTCTAGCACCCCAGAAAAAAACATAATCGGAGCTGCCAGCTTAACCACCTCATCTATATTCGTTTTCCTGTAAGTCTCTAAAGCATTTTCTAACTTACTAAAACGGGCTCCGGTTTGATTGAATGCACGAATCACACTGATTCCTTGCACATACTCAATAATTCGTGAATTGACCTCTACCAAAGCCTTCTGCTTCGAGAGATTACACTGTTTATAGAGCCGATCAGTCCACAAAAAGATGGGGATAGATAAGGGTAGACCGATCAAAATAGCCAGTCCCAAGCGCCAGTTCAAAGCAAACGGCAAAATGCTAGAAACAATCAGCGTTGTAATAATGCCAATCACTTCCGAATATAGGAAAGAAGGAACAGGCTCTATGTTCTTAATATCTTGAGTAACGATCGTACCCAGATCGCCAGTTTTTCGCCTCGAGAAAAACCACATTGGCAATAAGCGTATATGATTTCCCAACTGTAGTCTTAGCTGTTTCATGAGACTATAGGCATTAGGATAATTAATCATCATCGCCCAGTAGTTTAAAGCGCCCTGTAGAAACAAACAAATAATCAACGCAGCAGTTAACAGAACCACTTTTAAAAGCGATAAAGAGTCATCAAATAAATCGTTCAAAACCAAGAAAACAAATATCAGAGGAGCACTCAGTAAGGAGCCCTCAAAAAATTTAATGATAGTTCCTTTTCTTAATCGCTTTTTTTCCGCGCTAGAAAGCTTTAAATTAAGAATCTTGCCAAGCATACTGATACTCCTTACACAACCAATGCGTCTATATTGAGCATGTGACATTCATTAACAAATTAATACCCATACTGGTCTTGAATAGGTACTCATTGGAGGTATCTTTAGCACCCTCTATACCGTCCAGCTTTGAGTAGCCAGATGAGCTCTCCACATGTTGCTATACAGACGACTGGATTGCAATAAGTCCTCATGTGCGCCTTTAGCAACCACTTTCCCTGCATCAAGCACCACAATTTCATCAGCATCAACAATCGTTGATAAGCGATGTGCAATCACTAAAAGTGTTTTATTTTGAACTAACCTACTCAACGCATCTTGGATCAACACTTCTTTCTCAGGATCTATTGCAGAAGTTGCTTCATCCAAAATGATAACGGGCGCATCTTTAAGAATGGCCCTAGCAATAGAAATTCGCTGCTTCTCGCCACCGCTTAATGTGCTACCGCGTTCTCCAACAACAGTTTGATACCCACGAGGTAAGGCTGAAATAAATTCGTGACAATGCGCTATCCTTGCCACTTCAATAACATCGTCTGGCGACGCATCTGGACTACCCAGCCTAATGTTCTCATACATAGTGTCATTAAACAAAACTGTATCTTGGAAAACAAAAGAGACGTGAGACATAAGAGACTCGATTCTCATATCTCGAACATCAATGCCTCCAAGGGAAATAGAACCACTATCAACATCCCAAAATCGGGGGATGAGACGACCAATCGTTGTCTTCCCAGCACCTGAAGGGCCGACAAGTGCGGTCATGCTTCCCGGCGGTATCCGTAAATCGATTCCATCTAGTACTTGCTTATCCTCGTAGGAAAAAGAAACATCGCGCAATTCGACAGAAAAATCTTTAGGAGATTGAGCGGTCGAACCTTCCTGAAGCGAGGGCTCATCCATAATGGCACCAATTCGCTTGCCGCCTTCCGCAACCCCCATCAAACTGCCAAGCTGTTGAGTCAGCTTCACGAACTGTATAGAAATCCCCGGCCCCAGCAGCAAAAATAGAATGTAAGTTGGCAGCGTAATACTGTCTAACCAATATAGAAAAGCCCCTAGAGGAATAATGACAATCAGGTTGGCCTTAATCAGAACACCATATAGACTCCAAGTCAGCCCTAGCTTTCGGATAAAAGCATTACAAAACATCTGAAAGCTTTCAACAGCATCACTGTATTTTGAAAAAGATTCAACAGATTTATTGAAGATCTTGATCGTAGCCATGCCTTGAACATACTCTACTAAGGCTGAATTCAAACGTTCTTCTTGATCATAAAAATCTTTCATAATAGGCTGTAAGCCTTGTATGAAAACGGCTTGTACAGACAACGCGATAGGAATGACCGATAGCGTTGCCAGCGCTAAGCGCCAGTCAATGATCAAAAGGTAGACCGCAACGATAATAATCAGAAAGGCGGAAGATAAAATATCTGGAATGCTGTGAGCCAAAAACAGTTCTACGTTTTCAACATCTTCATTTAGAACCTTTTTAATTTGCCCAGTATTACGCTCATTAAAATAACCCTGTGATAAACTACCCAACTTTTGAGCCAGCTGAATTCGCAGATCATATAAAACGTTGTATGCCGCAATGTGAGAAAGCGCTGTCGAAACACCCATCATGCCAAACTTAAAGACAATTGCAATCAAGCTTCCTACAGCCAGCTTAAGGACATAGCTCTGATCAAATGATGAGCTGGTATCGTAACTATCCAGTAGCTCCAGCAATAACAGATATATCAATATAAATGGAACAACCGCTGAGATAGAGCTCAGCAAGGCTGTAACACTAGCCCAAAAAAATCTAAACTTGTATGCAGAAGCCAAGCTAAACAGCCGATTAAAAGTTCCTGCTGCCATTCCAATCTCCTAATCAATTAAACAACTGCGCCCACATGCACTGAGACTTTTTCGTCTAAATAAAACAGGGAGAGGAAAACCGCCATCCCCGCACTGGAGCTTATTTAAGCGGATACATCGAGAAGCCGTAAAAACCGACTATACTTTCAGGAACAAACTTTCAGCAACAACTTTATCTGTGAATAGCTACCTAATTAAACAAATCTAGAAAGCAAAGTAGATTTCCAGTCCACCAAAATCACATAATAATTAGAGAACAACTTATAAATGTTATTGCTACGGTCATAGTACTGATAACAAGAATTATTTTCAACTCCGAATGTCAATAGAGATGCCTATTGACATTCGGCTATCGACAGAGCTGTTGAGAAACCACGGAAATAACCGCTTAAATCATGGTTGTGAAAAGCTTTTGTATAGTTTTTGGAAAGATCACCAACAAGTCTCTATTCATAAGAGTTTTAGTGATCTTTGGTTTTATTTGTTGATATGGATGTCAAAATTGCGTACTATCACGGAAAGTCGTCAACTATCGTACTGGCACTACAGCAGGATAGTAAGTGAGTTACGCATTATATAGCGGAGAGCCGTAAGGTTTTCGATATATCAACGATGCTCAAATGTTAAGTAAACGTAGAAAGGTAAAAGCTACACAATAGGCTAAGATATAAGTATCTTAATGAGAATCGTTACTAATAAATTCTTCTCAGTCGTTAAGTATTTTCTACATAGGCTTGTTGTAAACGAGGTCATCAGTTTAGTCTTCACAGAAGTTTTCTTCAGATCTTTGGGATCAAATTCTAGAGATGACTACTTAAAGATAGCTGTTGAAGAGATAGCTGTTGGAAAGATAGCTATCAATTTTTTCGAGACTTGACATTCACAATATTCTCATAGTGAGCCAACGTCTGGTAAACCAGCGTCTGGTGAGCCAATGTCTGGTGAGCTAATGTTTTCTGAGACAGCTGCCACAAGTTGTTATGTAGTTTTTGCTGATTCACGATCTTCGCTGATTCACGGCAGAGTGGTTGCTTCGGCAAAGTTACATCGTCTGTACATTCGCTAGCGCTTTGAGGCAAAGCCCACCAGGGCATTGCAGGCATAGCTGTATTGATTTTAGGGGCTAGATAAAGGAATTTTCCTATATCTGGTGGAGTTAAGGTGAAGCAGTTTATGTTTAATTAGCACACGTTCCATGGTTCAGACTATTAGTATTAGTCAAACTATTAGTCAGCGGTGGGGTAGTCATTGCTAGCTAGGTAGAGAACGCGCGGCGACATGAGAAATATGTGTAGATGAGATATACGCATTAGTTCGAAGATTATAGATGCTGTTTTTCACGCTTATTATGTTTACTCTTTTTATATCGCTGTTGATTCAGGTAGTTAGCTCAAGTATTTAGCTTAAAAGCCAGCTAGGCGAATTAGTCACGTATAGAATTTCAGAGATAGTTCATTTCGGATTTCGATATTGTCTTCAGATTGATGTAGAACAGCTAAAAAGCTTATTAAAAACTCAATTTAGAGCATTTAGCGTGAGATATAGGCAGAGTAATTTTGATTTTTGCAATAGATTTTGGAGTTTAGGCTAACAAATGAACGGTTATCGCGAGAATCATGATTTATCGAAAAATAGTTCCATCATAGAAGAGGTTCCATCCGAAAATAGATATGGGTCAGAGACTGTTTCATTGCCCAACTATTTTACTGTTTTCTCTTCAAATAGTTCTTCCCAGACGGATGTAGAAGAGACTGAGGAGCCGAGGTTTCAAGAGATAAGTGTTCAACTCTCACAGCCAATAAAGCAGTCTGCTTTAAGTAAGCAAGCGTTGACCTTAGAAACTCTGCTGATAGGAGCCTGGGCGATTATACTTAGTCGCTACAGTTACGATTCTAGTGTTTATTTCGGAATATTTGCCTCAAAGAGCGTCTCGGAGATTAAAGCATCTCCAGTCGATGGGTCGTCAGATAGTTTTGTCCCTGTCAAGGTTGAGGTTGAGGCTGATCGCCTTTGCGCTGCTTGGCTCTCTGAGTTACGTTCGCGACTAGTTGAGATTTTACAATTACATAATTGTGCTAATCAGGTTGAATCTATTGACGAGCAGTCCCCAAAAGAGTCCCAAAAAGAGTCAGTCTCCTGCGAAAGCATATTAGATCTACGATATCTAAAGGAGTCTTGTGACCATGAGGCTTGTGACAGCGCTTCGAGACCCTCTTCAGAATTTTTACAGAAGCTGTGTCAAAGCGCTAAGGCGGTCGATATTCCCATAAAGATCACAGCTTATTCAGGTGAGAAAATTACGCTGAACGTAGTCTTCGATAGCTTAAAGTTTGACTCTTCGGCGGTTACATTGTTGCTTGAGCAGCTAAAAGCAGTGGTTGAGGGTATGGTTGTTCATAATGGCACGATCGCCGATATATCTTGGATATCTGCTAATGAGCAGCAGAAGATTGTATTTAACTGGAATCAGACCCAGCAGGACTACCCTCGTGACTTATGTGTTCATCGGCTATTTGAAATGCAGGCTAGGCGATCGCCCAAACGCTTAGCACTCGTTTATGGAGATCGGCACATTACATACGGAGAACTCAATCAGCGAGCGAATCAATTAGCCCGCCACCTTCGTACATTGAATGTGCGCTCAGAGACTTTGGTCGGGATATATCTTGAGCAATCTGTGGAAGCTATTGTTGCACTTTTAGCGATTATCAAAGCAGGGGGTGCTTATCTTCCGTTAGATATCACTTATCCCCAAGAGCGGTTGATGCTCCTCATAGAGGATGCTCAAGTTCCAGTTATTCTGACTAAGGAGTCGCTGCGCGAGAAACTTCCGACGTCGAGAGCAAATGCAGTTTATGTGGATTCAGATTGGAATACGATTGCTCAGAAAAATTCTGAAAATCTTGAGGTCACTGGCACAGCAGACAGTCTAGCCTACGTTATCTATACATCTGGGTCTACGGGTAAACCCAAAGGTGTAGCTGTTATTCACAGAGCGATCGCCCGTCTAGTTGTCAATACGAACTACGTCGAGATTACGGCTAATGACCGCGTTGCTCAGGCATCGAACTTTTCATTTGATGCGGCTACGTTTGAGATTTGGGGTGCGTTACTCAATGGTGCCAGCCTGTATGCCGTTGCTAAAGATACCTTGCTATCACCCCCAAAATTTTCTTCAGAGATATTGAACAAGCAGCTAAGCATAGTATTCTTGACGACAGCAATGTTTAACCAAATAGCTTGTGAAGTGCCTGAGGCCTTCAACTCAGTGAAATATCTGTTTGTTGGCGGAGAGGTGATGGATCCGACGTGGATCAAAGCTGTGATAGAAGCGGGTCCGCCGCAAAATTTGGCGAATATTTACGGTCCAACAGAAAATACGACTTTTTCGTGCTGGTATCCGATTGAATCAGTTCCAGAAGAGACCAAAAGTATTCCGATCGGTAAAGTCATCTCAAATTCTCAGGCATACATCTTAGATCTACAGCAAAACCCTGTTCCAGTTGGCGTTCCAGGAGAGCTTTACTTTGGCGGAGACGGATTGGCAAGAGGATATCTCAATCGTCCAGAATTAACTCAAAACGCGTTTATTCGTCTACCCAGTTGGCTAAGAGAGGGCCGTTGCGCGTCATCTAACGCTTCATTGCGGCTCTACAAGACGGGAGATATGGCGTGCTATTTGCCAGATGGGAATATCGAATATTTAGGACGAACCGACCATCAGGTTAAGATTCGGGGGTTTCGCATTGAGTTAAAAGAAGTTAAAGAGACATTGTCTCAACACCCAGATGTTCAAGATGTTGTCGTCATTGTTCGAGAAGATACGCCTGGAAATAAACGCTTAGTTGCGTACCTAGTCTGTCATTGCTCAACCACTCATTTAAGGGCTTTTTCTGCCGAACGTTTACCGCCATATATGGTGCCATCCGCTTTTGTTAATATGGACGCCTTACCCATGACATCAAATGGTAAGGTCAATCGCCGCGTTCTACCGAAACCTGAGCAGGTTCGCCCTTATTTAGATACACCATTCAGTTCACCTCAAACCAAGGTTGAAATTGAACTAGCAAAAATTTGGCTTGAGGCGCTTGGTTTAGACCGAGTAGGCATCCATGACGACTTTTTTGAGCTAGGCGGCCATTCACTACTGGCCACCCAAATTTTTACAGATATCAATATCACTTTCCAGGTTGATTTGCCCATCTCAAGCCTGCTAGATTCTCCCACGATTAGTGGTTTGAGCAAAAAAATAGAGAAAGGGTTGTCTCAAGGCGGCGATAATCAGCAAAGCAGTCTCTCTCCTATCGTTCCTGATGTTGAAAATCGCTATAGTCCTTTTTCTCTCAATGATATGCAGCGAGCCTACTGGTTAGGCAGAAGCAGCTTTTTTGAGTTAGGCAATGTTGCTATTCATCTATATTTTGAGGTGAACAGCACTGATTTTGAGATTGATCGGTTTAACGAGGCTTGGAATCAGCTGGTTAAGAGACATGACATGCTGCGAGCAGTCGTTTTACCTAATGGACAACAGCAGATTTTAACAGACGTTCCTAAATGGCAAGTTCAGGTGACTGACTTGCGAGATCAGGATAAAGACATTGTGCAGCAACAATTGGATTCTACCCGTAGCCATCTCTCTCATCTCGTTAAACCTGTTGAGCAGTGGCCTCAATTTGAAATACAGGCTTTACAGATAGACGAGCAGCTCACTCGCTTATATCTTAGTTTCGACGGCTGGTGTTTTGATGGCCGCAGTTATCAAGTGTTGTTCAAAGAACTCGTTGCCCTTTACGAAGATCCATCCTTAATATTACCTCCCCTCAACCTTTCATTTCGAGACTATGTCTTAGCAGTACAGAAGTTAGAGACATCTTCAGCATTTGCAGCATCTTTGAAGTACTGGGCAGAGAGGGTGACCAGCTTGCCACCTGCGCCAGATCTACCGCTAGCCATCAATCCTAAAACGGTGGAGAGGCCCCGGTTTAAAAGATATTCTCAGCGGATTTCACCTGAGGTGTGGCGACAAGTTAAATCAAGCGGACAGCGTTTAAAGCTAACGCCGACAATCGTGCTAATGACGGCCTATGCGGAAGTTTTGACACGATGGAGTAAGACGCCACGCTTTGCAATTAATGTGCCTCGGTTTAATCGCGTTCCTCTACACGCTCAGGTTAATGAGATTATTGGCGAATTCGCATCCTTCACGCTTTTGGAGGTAGATCATTCAACGCCTGATTCTTTTGCAAATCGTGCCCATCGGCTACAGCGGCAGCTGTGGCAGGATTTAGAACACCAGTATGTCAGTGGCATCCGGGTTCTAAGAGAAATAGCTAAGTTTCGCAACGTGGAGACAAAAGCAGTTTCATTTCCAGTGGTGTTCACGACCGCGCCTCAAGCGGCCAATCGAGAGGCTAGTCGAGAGGCGTCTTCTGTTGAAGGGACATCATTAGGTTCACTAGGGACCATCACCGAAGCACTGACACAGACGCCCCAGGTTCACATTGACAATATCTACTTTGAAGAAACGGATGAGACGCTAGTGCTCAACTGGGATGTTGTTGAGGCGCTCTTCCCCAGCGGCATGATTGAAACGATGTTTACGGCCTACGTCGATCTGCTAATGCAGCTTGCTCAAGGCGAAGCCATGTGGCTAGAGACGGGCGTACAAAAATTAGTGCCCGCCAAGCAGCTAGAGCGCCGTGCAAAGATCAACAATACAGCGTCACCCATACAGAATGTGAGGCTACATGATCTATTTGTCGCTAGCGCTAAGCAGCACCCCAACAGCATTGCCGTTGTGTCTGGAGATTGTCGAATCACCTATGGTCAGCTGCATGCTGCGGCTAGTCGCTTGGCCCAACAGTTAACCCGGTTAGGCGTTCGGCCCAATCACCTAGTTCCGGTTGTGATGAACAAAGGATGGGAACAGGTCGTCGGTATTTTAGGCGTTTTGATATCGGGCGGTGCCTACGTTCCCATTGACCCCGATCTTCCCTCCAGTCGTTTACAGTACTTGCTCTCTGACACCCAGGCAAGTTTGGTCTTAACTCAGGCTCATCTGGTCTCGGCAGTGCAAGAACAAACTCACTTACCCTGTATTTCTGTTCAACCTGATGTGGACACTGAGGCGAACAATACTGAAGTGAACAATACTGAGGTCGACGCTATTGATGTAGACACTACTAAGCCTGACGATCTGTCCATCGGAATGGGACGCCAGCGGCCCGAAGACTTAGCATATGTGATTTATACCTCCGGGACAACAGGTACGCCGAAAGGGGTGATGATTAATCACCTTGGCGCGGTCAATACTGTTCTAGATATTAACAATCGGTTTCAGGTTTCTCCCACTGATCGAGTCCTAGCCATCTCAGCTTTGAGCTTCGATTTATCTGTGTACGATGTTTTTGGCACCCTAGCTGCGGGGGGCACTATTGTCATACCAGACGATAGACGAGATCGAGATCCAAACCATTGGATAGAACTTATTCAAAGAGAAAAGGTGAGTATCTGGAACACTGTGCCAGCGCTAATGCAGGTTTTAGTTGACTATGTCAATCAGCAGTCGGCAAGCTTACCTCAGTCTTTGCGACTTGCGCTCTTAAGTGGAGACTGGTTACCTCTGACGCTGCCAGAGCGCATCCAGGCGATCGGTAACGACATGGATGTTATTAGCCTGGGTGGTGCAACAGAGGCGTCAATCTGGTCAATTTTATATCCCATTCAAACCGTCAATCCAGCATGGAAGAGTATCCCCTATGGGAAGCCAATGGTTAACCAACAGTTTCATGTGCTAAATCATGCATTGGAGCCTTGTCCGGTATGGGTTCCGGGGCAGATGTATATTGGCGGAATGGGGCTGGCCCAAGGGTATTGGCAAAATGAGCAAAAAACAGCCTCAAGTTTTGTCCTGCATCCCAAGACGGGAGAGAGATTATATCGGACCGGAGATTTAGGACGATATTTACCAGATGGAAATATTGAATTTTTAGGGCGGGTCGATTTTCAGCTCAAGATTCGCGGCTATCGAATTGAATCGGGAGAGATTGAAGCTGCGTTAATGCAGCACCCTGATATTAAGACCACCATTATCAGCGTTTTCTCTGACGTGAATGGAGAACAGCAGTTAGTCGCATACTACAGACTGACATCAGGCATAGAGCCGTCTCGAGAACACCTGCGGCAGTGGTTGAAAGAACGCCTGCCGCACTACATGATTCCTCTTGTTTTCATCCAGATGGATGCTTTTCCTCTGACTGCAAACGGGAAGGTGAATCGACGACAGCTGCCTGAACCGAACTTAGAATCTTCTGCCTCTCCGAAGTTCGTTGCACCTCGAACGCCAGTCGAGACCGTGGTGGCTGGCATCTGGGCAGACATTGCTGATCTAGAAACAGTTGGCGTTTACGATGACTTCTTTTTAGATTTAAGCGGTAATTCTCTATTAGCCATCCAAGTGGCAACTGCCATGCGCGAAACTTTCCAGATAGAGATATCGCTTAGGCTCTTTTTTGAAGCGCCAACGGTCGCTCAACAGGCGGACGCTATGCTCACTTTGCCTGGCGCGAAGGCGAGACTTGAGAAAACGGCTCAGTTGTTACTCAATGTGGCAAAGCTCTCAGATAGTGAGATTGCCCATGCGCTCTCAGCCGTGACTTAACCAATTTATAAAAGTGATATTGCTATGATTCAGTTCTCTCATCAACGCTTTAAGACGTCTTCTAATCGGCAAGCTCTACTCAAGGTATTGCTGGAAAAAGAGGGTTTATTCGAGGCTTTAGATCGACCAATTACGGTCCGAAAAAGTAATGAGCAACTGCCACTGTCGGCCGCTCAGCAGCAATTTTGGCTGCTAGAAAAAATAAATCCTGGCAGCCCATCCTATAGCTTGTCCTATCCTCTCGAGATTGTAGGAGAGCTAAACGTAGATATTTTTCAGCAGAGTTTGACTCAGATCATTCATCGTCATGAAATTCTGCGAACAACCTTCTCAACGGTTGAAGGTAAGCCTGCTCAAGTTGTTCTTTCAGACGTCTCTTTTTCTTTGCCCGTTGTTGATTTGCAAGATTTGGGGCCAGTTGAGCAAGAAAAAATCGTGGAACGCAGGCTGCTGGAATATGGCCAGCAGGGATTTGATTTGAGCAAAGGGCCACTGCTGCGCGCTTGTCTACTACGGCTCGCTCCGACGAGGTCTCTGCTATTACTAAGCGTTCATCACATTGTGTTTGACGGCTGGTCTTTCAGCATATTATTGTCGGAGCTTCAAAAGATTTACGAAGCGGCTTTAAGCGGAATTCCGTCTGGTTTGCCTGACTTGGCTATTCAATATGCTGATTATGCAATCTGGCAAAAGCAGCAGAGCTCGAAGCTGGAGTCACAGCTGGCATATTGGGAAAATCAGCTTTCAGGGGCTTTACCGCTGTTAAATCTACCTGGCGATCGCCTACGACCATCAGAGCCAAGTTTCCGAGGAGCAATACAGACATTTAAACTTTCTCGTTCGCTTCACGATGCCCTAGAACGCCTCAGTCAGGCAGAGGGAGTGACTCTGTTTATGGCTTTACTGGCTGCGTTTAAGAGTTTGCTTTACCGATATACTGGCGCTTCCGATCTGTTAGTGGGCACACCGTTTGCTAATCGAAAGCGAAGTGAACTTCAAAATCTCATGGGTCCTTTCATCAACACTGTTGTCTTGCGCACAGATTTTGACGACACTCTAAGCTTTCAACAACTGCTTCATCAGGTCCGCCAAGTTGTTCTAGAGGCGGAAGCAAATCAAGACGTTCCGTTTGACCAAGTCGTCCAAGCGCTACAGCCCCAGCGAGATTCTAGCTACAATCCGCTGTTTCAAATCATGTTCGTCATGCAAAATGCACCACTTGCTGCGACCAAGGTTGCTGATCTAACGTTTACGCCTAGAGTAAGCGATAGTGGAGTCTCTAAGTTTGATCTGCTATTAGAATTAGTTTCGTCTTCAGAGAACGGGACTTCAGGCTGGTTTGAATACAGCACTG
This sequence comes from uncultured Synechococcus sp., assembly GCA_937911865.1. Taxonomy (GTDB): domain Bacteria; phylum Cyanobacteriota; class Cyanobacteriia; order Phormidesmidales; family Phormidesmidaceae; genus Phormidesmis. The sequence goes on along the minus strand of CALDSK010000219.1, from coordinate 39,437 downwards.
ATTTGTTTGACAAGAGTACTATTGGCCGTCTAATCGGTCATTTTCAAACGTTGTTAGAAGGACTTATTCGGCACCCCCAAAAGCCTATTTGTGAATTACCACTACTAACAGATAGAGAGCAGCATCAGATGCTGGTAGAGTGGAATCAGACCCAGGTTGACTATCCCAAACATCAATGTTTGCATCATCTGTTTGAACAGCAGGTAGCGCGATCGCCTGAGGCAGTCGCCATTACGTTTGAAGGTCAGCAGCTAACTTATCGAGAACTCGATCAGCGGTCGAATCAACTAGCGGCCTACTTAGAAACGCTAGGGGTGAAACCAAATGCTTTAGTCGGGGTTTTAATGGCGCGATCGCTAGAAATGGTAATCGCCCTACTCGGCATCCTTAAAGCAGGTGGAGCCTACGTCCCGCTAGATCCCACCTATCCTTCAGAAAGATTGAGTTTCATCTCATCGGATGCTCAATTGTCGGTGCTACTCACGCAGCCTCATTTGCGCCCTAGAGTGCCTGACAACGTTGCTCAAAACGTTGCTCAGCTCGTCTGCATTGAGCGTCGTCTTTTTGACAGGCTGCCACAGCCCACAGCTAATGCGATGTCCGCTTTATCCAAGCGAGTTAAGCCAGACGATGCAGCCTATGTAATCTACACCTCTGGATCAACAGGCCAACCCAAAGGTGTTGTTAATATCCATTCAGGCATCTGTAATCGTTTGTTCTGGATGCAAGATGCCTATCAAATCAATCAGGCAGATTCCGTTTTACAGAAGACACCATTCAGTTTTGATGTCTCAGTTTGGGAATTTTTCTGGCCGCTATTCATCGGCGCTCGCTTGGTGATTGCTCGTCCTGAAGGCCACAAAGATAGCACTTATTTGATCCAGCTGATCGCGAAAGAACAGATCACTGTTTTACACTTTGTCCCCTCAATGCTCCAGGTATTTTTGGATGCACCGGGGGTGGAAAAATGCACCAGCCTCAAACACGTTATCTGTAGTGGAGAAGCGTTACCCCCAACGCTTCAAGCACAGTTTTTTACGCGTCTATCGGCTAACTTGCACAACCTATACGGGCCGACCGAAGCGGCCATTGACGTTACCCACTGGCACTGCCCGCCCGCCCCTAATCTATCAAGTGTTCCAATCGGTCGGCCGATTGCTAACACTCAAATTTACCTATTAGATGCTCAGTTGCAGCCTGTACCCATTGGAGTACCAGGAGAGTTGCATATTGGCGGTGCTGGGTTAGCACGAGGATACCTTAACCGAGATGAGTTAAATGCGGCTAAATTTATCGCTAATCCATTTAGCGATGCGCCTAGAGAGCGGCTTTATAAAACAGGAGATTTGGCTCGTTATCTGCCAGATGGCACAATTGAATACCTCGGTCGCATAGATTTTCAGGTCAAGCTCAACGGATATCGAATTGAGCTGAGAGAAATTGAAGCTAAATTGATTCAGTTTCCAACAGTGAAAGAAAGCATTGTTTTACTCCGAGAAGATAAGGTTAAAAAGTACCTGGTTGCATATGTTGTATTTTTTAAGCCAACCGCAGCAACAGCAACAGACGAGTTAAGACAATATCTTCAACAGGCGCTACCCGAGTATATGGTGCCAAGCACCTTTGTAACAGTAGAAAAAATACCCCTAACAGCAAATGGAAAAGTGAACCGAAAGGCGCTACCAGAACCGAAAAAACAGGGTATTGTCCAAAGCGGTTTACGCATCGCACCCACCAATAAAATGGAGAGAGCCTTAGCGGATATCTGGCAGACGGCTCTAGGAATTGAAAAAGTCGGTGTGAATGAAAACTTTTTTGATCTAGGAGGCCACTCCCTACTGCTTGCTCAGGTTCAAAATCAAGTGCAGTCAAGCTTGGATAAAGAGGTCGCATTTATGACCTTGTTTAAATACCCAACCATTCATTCTCTTGTTCACCACTTATACGACGATCAGCATCCGTCAAATAGTACAGATTTGCAGTCTCTGGCCGCAAAGCAGAAAGCGTCGATCAAGCGCCAAAAACTTCTCCAACGTAGGATCAAGGGCGCTCCTACAAGAAAGATCGGAGAAACATCAGCAGGCGTTAGGTCAGAGTTCTAAGCGCATTCAAGCATCCTTTTAGCAACTTTTTCTCCACCGTCAACATAATTTGCCTGAGGAAGGCTTATTTAATCTAGCTATGGTTACGACATCTTCTTCTATTGAGAGCGCTTTGGAAGGCATTGCAATTGTAGGTATGTCTGGTAGATTCCCTGGGGCTAAGACTCCCCAGGACTTTTGGCAAAACATTGCCGATAAAGTTGAATCTATCTCATCATTTACAGATCAAGAATTAGAGGCAAGCGGCATTGAATCTACGCTGTTCCATAATCACGATTACGTCAGAGCCGCAGGTGTTTTAGATGACATAGAGTTTTTTGATGCGGCTTTCTTTGATTATTCACCGCGAGAAGCTAGCTTACTCGATCCACAGCAACGCCTGTTTCTAGAAAGCGCATGGGAAGCCATTGAAGACGCGGGATATGATCCTTACGCGTGCACAAGCTCAATCGGAATCTATGCCGGATCGTCAATGAATAGCTACTTGCTAAACAATATATCGAGTAATCGCGAATTAATGGATCTCGTGGGTCGCTATCATATTCGCCTTAGCAACGATAAAGATTTTCTGCCAACGCGCGTTTCGTATAAATTGAATCTCAAAGGGCCCAGCGTCAATGTTCAAACCTCCTGTTCAACATCATTGGTGGCGGTCCATATTGCTTGTCAGGGACTATTGAATTATCAGTGTGATATGGCGCTGGCAGGCGGCGTCGCCATTAACCTGCCACACAGAGCAGGCTATCTTTACCAAGTGGGCGGCATTGGCTCTCCTGATGGTCACTGTAGGGCTTTTGATGCCAGCGCAAAGGGAACCGTTGGAAGTTCTGGGTTAGGCATTGTTGTATTAAAACGCCTGGAAGATGCCGCTGCCGACGGTGACCATATCTATGCGGTTATTAAAGCAACAGCGATTAATAATGATGGTTCTGATAAAGTTGGCTACACAGCGCCCAGCATTGATGGCCAAGCTCAGGCTATAGGGATGGCTTTGGCACTCGCTGAGGTGAAGCCAGAGACCATCAGCTACATCGAAACCCACGGAACAGGAACGGCCCTTGGCGACCCCATTGAGATGTCTGCCCTCACCAGCGTCTTTCAAAAATACACTGATAAAACAGAATTTTGTGCTGTCGGTTCGGCAAAAACAAATGTCGGCCATATGGATGTAGCAGCTGGCATCGCTGGATTAATTAAGACATCCCTTGCGCTTAAACATCAGCTCCTACCGCCCAGCCTTCATTATGAGCAGCCCAATCCTAAAATTGACTTCGAGAACAGTCCATTCTTTGTCAATACTCAGCTCACCCCTTGGCCTGAACAAGATACCCCTCGACGGGCAGGCGTCAGTTCTTTTGGCATTGGCGGCACCAATGCCCATGTGATTTTAGAAGAATCTCCGCCACCAATCTCCGCGTCTGTTACCCGCCGTCCCTTTCAGCTGATTGTGTTATCCGCGAAATCGGCTACTGCCCTTGATGCAATGACTCAAAACCTGGCGACTTACCTCCAGGAAAATTCTCAGGCTAGCCTTCCAGATGTTGCCTACACGCTACAGGTCGGTCGCACTCGATTTGAACATCGTCGCTATCTCGTTTGCAATGCGGTCGGTCAGGCTGTTAAAGGCCTGAGTAATTTGGCCTCATCACAGCTTACAACTCATCGCTCCGAAGCAAGTGAATTCGGCGTTGTTTTTATGTTCCCTGGTCAGGGATCTCAGTATGTAAACATGGCGCGAGATCTCTATCAAACAGAACCGCGATTTCGCGACACGGTAGATCATTGTGCTCAACAACTTCAATCTAGTCTAAAGCTCGATATCAGACAGATGTTGTATCCCGATCATCGTCTGACGCCCAAAGCAGCCGCTCAACAGTTAAAACAAACAGCCATGGCTCAGCCCGCGCTGTTTGTAATTGAGTATGCTTTAGCCCAGCTGTGGATGGACTGGGGCATACGGCCCGAGGCTATGGTTGGCCATAGCTTAGGAGAGTATGTAGTAGCCTGCTTGGCGGGCGTGATGTCTTTAGACGATGCGCTGCGACTGGTGACAGCTCGAGCCGCGTTGATGCAGCAGCAGCCCACAGGTTCAATGGTGGCGGTGGCCATATCTCCCCAGAAATTGGAGCCGATGATTGACGCGCCTCTCTTTTTAGCCGCGATTAATGCCCCTGAGCTGTGCGTCGTGTCGGGTCCTACGGCGGCGATTGATCAGCTCATAGAAACACTAGAACAACAGCAGATTGATACCACTCGATTGCATACCTCTCATGCGTTTCACTCAGGCATGATGGCACCTGTTGCAGAGGCGCTGATGCCATTGCTGCGCTCTGTTCAGCTACAGCCTCCAACTATTCCCTTCATCTCCACGGTAACCGGAACTTGGATCACTGATGATGAGGCCACCAGCTCAGAGTACTGGGCCAATCACCTGCGCCACACGGTCCGTTTTTCTGAGGGACTTGAGTGCCTTGCGCACGAGGAAAGAGCGTTAGCTTTATTGGAGGTCGGGCCAGGAGTTACGCTAACGCGATTAGCAAAGCGGCAGGCTAGCGATGGTGAGCAACAGGCCATCTTCGCTTCGCTTTGCCACCCTCAGTCGAATCAATCGGAAGCCAAGCACCTGCTAACGACGTTGGGCAATTTGTGGGCAACAGGGGTCAGTATCGGCTGGTCTGGCGTTTACAAAAATGAGTATCGCCATCGTCTCTCTTTACCCAGTTATCCCTTTGAACGGCAACGCTACTGGATAGAGCCTCAATCGCTAACGCAATCTGTTCAACCCACACAGCTGTTGTCGTCTGTCTTGGTAGCCGGTCAGCTTCAGTCTCAAGTTGGCCTTCAAGCGTTTGAGCATCCCAGCTATCGTCAAAAGATTCAAAGTATTGATCGGCTCTGTATCGCTTATATCAAGCGTGCTTTAGACTGTTTGAGCATTTCAGTTGATGGGTCACAGCCGTTTTCTCTTGAAGAGGTCGTGGCTAAAGCTGGCGTCTTACCTCAATATGGTCAATTCTTGGGTAGATTAATGCACGCTGTGTCTGTTGAAAAGGAGGTGTCTTCAGGACTAGACGACAGGGAAAATAACCTTGTAAGAGCGGTGGACTTTCACTCGGTTGAGTCTATCAATCAGCTTGTTTCCCAGCTACGGTCCCAATGGGAGGAAGCGGCCGAGTTTATTGACTTGATTCAACGAACGGGCGAGTGCTTGCCAACGGTGCTAACGGGTGAAACTAATTTACTAGAGCTGTTGTTTCCAGGTGGCAGTTTAGACGTACTCGCCTCTATTTATAGAGACAATTCAACCCAATATCTCAGTAATGTTACCCTCGCTTGTCTTAAACAGATAGTGCGCACCATACCCAAGACGGTGAATCTTCGAGTGTTAGAGATAGGTGGCGGGACGGGTACATACACTCGGGCATTGCTGCCTGCGTTCTCTCCAGAGCAAACTAGCTATGTCTTTACTGATATCGGCGCTTTGTTTGTGAAACAAGCCCAGCAACGATTTAGTGACTATCAGTTTGTTGAGTACCGTGTTTTAGATATTGAGAAAACGCCTGAGAGCCAAGGGTTGAATTTAGCCAGCTTCGATATCATCATTGCAGGCAATGTACTGCATGCCACGCGAGACTTAACCACAACCCTCACTCATGTTCAATCATTGCTAGCACCGGGCGGGATACTCCTGTTAATTGAGCCAACCACGCCAGAGATTTTGAGCTTTGAAATCCCGTTTGGAGCCTTGCTGCCTGAGTTTGAGGACATTGATAAACGGGGAGGTCATCCCTTTATTACCCGGCAGCAATGGCAAGACTGGCTGATACAAACGGGCTTCTCTGACGTCGAGACAATCCCGGCGTCCGCATCGCTCTACGAGCATTTAATCGTCGCACAGACCCCTCTCGCTCAAGCCTCGTCAGCGCCACAAGCATTCAGCGCAGGGCAAAATATCAGGCAAAATATTAAAGGTGATCGCCTCTCTGCGGCCCCCAGCAAAAAACAGAAAGATATTGCCGATTGGTTTTATATTCCTGTATGGAAACAATCTTTTACCCTGAATCTTTCACCAGCAGAAAGAAAAGAAACGAGACGAGATGAAACAACCAGAGAAGAGACTAAACGCGATACGCTACTCGTCTTTGTAGATGGGTCTAAATTCAGCCATTGTTTAGTAGACGAATACTCACGACAAGGTAAAGCGGTTATTACCATCGAGATAGGGTCAACCTTCTCAAAAATTGAGGCGTTTCGCTACAGTATCAATCCGTCATCCAAGCCTGATTATGGTCAGGTTTTTGACGACCTCATCTCAAATCAAACAGTGCCAAACACGATTGTTCATTTATGGAATTTGGCACCAGCTGACTCAGCAGAGCGTCAGCGAGTACAGGGATTTTATAGCCTGTTGTTTATGACACAAGCAATGTCATCTCGATGGGCGGATGATATGAAGATGGCGCTTGTGACTGACGCTGTTCAATCCATCACTGGGCTAGAGAAAGTTGAGCCTGGGCAGTCACTCTCTGCGGGCCTAATCAAGGTGATTTCACAGGAGCACGCAAATATCAGCTGTTATCACATTGACATTGAGCGTTCTAATCCTCAAGTCTCGTTGGCAGACATTGTCTGTAACCTCAGTGCTGAGCTTGAGGTAGAAGCAACAGGTGAGTCTATTGCCTATCGGGGTCAGCGTCGTTGGATACAGACATTTGAGCCCGTCGATCCCGCTGAGCCCATTAAGTCTGCGGAGAATGAGGCATCTTCAGTGAGGATACGACCAGAAGGGACTTATTTAATCACAACGGGTCTGCAAGGCATTGTTAACCATCTAGCCATCCATTTAGCAAAAAATTGGCAGGCAAAGCTGGCAATCATTGAGCCAACTGATTTTCCTGACGCCGATGAGTGGCAAAGTTGGCTGAAAATCCATCCTGCTGCTGATGTCACCAGCCAAGAAATTGTTCGTCTTCAGGCACTTAAGCAAATTGCGTCAGAGCTTCTAGTTGTTAGGGTCAACTTACATAATGCAGAGAGTCTGCGTGCAGGGATTCAACAAGTGTCCTCCCAGCTAGGCAGTTTAAATGGGGTATTTTACACCTCAGCAATGAGTGAAGACGAGCCCTTTAAACCAATTCAAGCAATCGCTCAAGATGACTATGAGCGTTATTTTCAACAAAAGGGTCAGGGGCTGATGATTTTACAGCGTGCTCTTCAAGACCAGACGCTTGATTTTTGTGTGTTATCGTCATCACTTTCGGTCATTGTTGGTGGGATTGGCATGGCCTCTCATGTGGCGACGAATGCCTTTGTAGATGCTGTATCACGGCATCAGTATCCGTCAGGATCGGTGCCTTTCACAAGTATCAACTGGGATGGATGGCGGCTAGACGCGGCCCCTAACCCACCACTCTCTGACCAAAAAATCTCTGAACAAAAAACAAGAGGCTTGGGTTCTAAACTGGCAGAGTTTGAGATGTCGGCAGAGGAGTGGTTAATTGCGTTGGAAAGAGCGATGACGCTCAAAGTTGGGCCTCAACTAGTTGTTTCTACAGGCGATTTGTCGGTACGATTAAAACAGAGTCGACTTAATCAAACCGAAAATGTAGCACAGACGTCTTCTAAGGCAGGTTGCTTACTCCATGCAAGGCCGTCTCTCGATACTGACTATATGGCCCCAGAGAGTGAAATTGAGAAGAGACTCTCTGCTATCTGGCAGCGTGTTCTAGGCATAGAGACGATTGGTGTGAACGATAACTTTTTTGACCTGGGTGGAGACTCTTTGCTGGCGGTCCAACTACTGTCTCAAATTCGTCAGAATTTTCCAGTTGAGTTTCCTCTCCAGCAGCTGCTTTTTGACCATTCAAATATTGCAAAGCTGGCTGTTGCCGTTGAAGCAGCGCTGCTTCAGAACCTTGAACAGATGTCCGATGAAGAGGCCAAGAAGCGCTTGTCAATGTTTTGAGGGTTAGACTCATTTGATGGTCTAAGACACTAACTAGAGGCTACGACCCTTATCAAACAAGCAGCTCTTCTGCGCCAATGTCCCAATGCATCAGGACATCGGCTATATGACACCTCCTTTAAGCGCAAACCGATTTTTAATCGCTCAGTTTTAATGTTGATTCCAGCTAGAGTATCAGGGAAATGCTAAGTAAAAATCGTTCATCAAATCAACCAGGTTTATCACCGGCGAAACAGGCGCTGCTGGCAAAGTGGAAACAAGGTGCATTTAAAGCAGATACTATTCCATGTCGCCATCCGCAGCAGACTACGGTTGTCCAATCGTTTGCCCAGCAGCGCATGTGGTTTTTAGACCAGCTACATCCTGACAGCCCTTACTACAATGTTCCCTTCTCCTATGATCTCAAAGGTAATGTTGATATTAATGTTCTAGAACAAAGCATTAATCACATGGTGAAACGCCATGAGGTGCTGCGCTCATACTTTACATCGATTGATGGAGAGCCAAGTCAAATCGTCTTGCCTACTTTGAAGGTTTCACCGACTGTTGTGGATTTACGTGAGTTCTCGGTAGGCGATCGCACCTCAAAGCTAGAAGGACTCGTTCAAACTGAGATTCAAACGCCATTCAACTTATCCCAGTGCCCCCTAATACGTATTCTGTTATTACAGCTTGATACAGATGAATATCGGCTGCTGTTTAACGTCCATCACATCGTTTTTGATGGCTGGTCCATCGGCATTTTTATTCAAGAACTAGGCCAAATTTACGCCTCAATTTATAGTGGGCAACCGATTTCGCTATCGGCATTACCAATCCAGTACGCTGATTTTGCCATTTGGCAGCAGCAACAGTTAGCCGAAGCGCTTACCGCCAAGCAGCTAAAGTATTGGAAGAATCAGCTATCCGGCAGCGATTTTTTCCTGGCGTTGCCCACCGATAACCCCCGACCGACCGTCCAGACCTATCAGGGCAATACTCATTCCTTAGCGCTATCCCAATCGCTCACCCAGCAGCTAAAAGCCTTAGCTCAAGCAGAAGGCTGTACGCTCTACATGCTGCTGCTAGCTGCATTCAACACATTGTTGTATCGCTACAGCGGTCAGGACGATATTTTAGTGGGAACGCCCGTCGCCAACCGGAACAGAGCCGAAATTGAAGGTCTAATCGGCTTTTTTGTAAACACGCTGATTATGAGAACAGACCTCAGCGGCAATCCCAATTTTCAAACCCTGCTCAAGCGCGTACGAGAGACGACCGCTGCCGCCTATGAACATCAAGATTTGCCTTTTGAAAAGATTGTAGATGAGCTACAGCCCGAGCGTAACTTAAGCTATCAGCCCATTGTTCAGGTTTTCTTCGGTCTCCAAAATGTTCCTATGAGCACAATGGAGCTAGCAAACATTACCTTAAAACCCATTGCGGTAGACAGTGGCTCTGCTCGCTTTGACTTAATTTTATTGATATGGGAAGTCGACGGTCGTCTAACACTCTTTTTTGAATACAGTACTGATATTTTTGAATCGGCCACGATTAAGCGCTTACAAAAGCACTTCGAGCGCCTCTTAGAAAGTATTGTGGCCAACCCGTCTGAAAAGATATTGAACCTATCCTTATTGTCGCCCGCTGAGCAACAGCAGCTATTGGTAGCGTGGCAACCCTCAAGCTCTAGCAATTCGGCCTCTAGCAATCTTGCCCCTGAGAGTTCTACAGAGAGTCTCACAGAAACAGGATGGATTAGCACCTTTGAGCAGCAAGTTCAACAAAATCCCCAAGCTACTGCTGTGATTGAGCGTGAACAGTCAATCACCTATCAACAGTTGAACGCTCAAGTTAACCAACTAGCCTGCTATCTACAAGCATCTGGAGTCAATCTGGGAGACGTCGTGGGGATTTACCTGTCGCCCTCCACTGACTGGCTTATCGGGACTTTAGCGACCCTTAAAGCAGGCGGCATTTATTTACCGCTGGGGCCAGCAGAACCCTCTGAATTACTCAAACTTAAGCTTGATCAGAGTCAGCCTAAAGTGATCATAACTGAGCAGTCGTTGAAAGCGAGTCTTCCTGAGCAGCAGCATCGAGTCATCGATCTAAAGAGTGTTTGGCAAACGGTTCAGCAACATCCTAGCGATAATTTTGCCGCTAGCGCGTCATCAAAAGAGATATGCTGCTGCTACTATTGCGGTGAACAATCTACTCAGATAACGTACTCTGACTTAGCTCAAAGACTGGCATGGTTGCAGCAAACGTTTTCCATATCTGACCAAGATATCTTTTTATATCAGGGAAGCAGCTCATTAGACTGTATCGTGCGAGAGGTAATGCTGCCCTTGAGTCAGGGTGCGAAGCTCATCATCGCAACAGATCAGGCCTCTTCGACTTCAGAAATTCCGGAACTTATTGCTAAGCATAATGTCAGCGTCATCAACTTTCACCCGTCCACACTTTCGTTATTTTTAGGCCATACGGATCATCACTCGAAAGCGCCCTTTCAAGCGCCCTCATTACGGTTAGCATGGTGTGGTGGGGAACCCCTGCTATCTGCTGTTGCCAACCAGTTTTGTCAATCTTATAAGATTCCCCTATACTACCTGCACCAAGTCCCTCAAATATTTGGTGAGCTGACGGTACAAGCCTGTCACGAAGACTCTTCTAAAGATAAGTCTTCTAAAGATAAGTCTTCTAAAAAATTTGTACCGATTGGGCAACCAGCTTACAGAGATATCTACGTGCTAGATAATCGATTAAATCTAGCGCCAATTGGCATTGTAGGAAAGCTTTTTCTAAAGACACACAGTCTAAAAACAAACAGTGCCCCTACACCATTGCAAAAAGTACCTAACGTGCCTGAAAGAGAACAGCTCACAGCAACAGGCCTCTTGGCACGGTGGCTACCCAGTAGCGCGCAAGATAGTAGTGCGCAAGATGGCATGTTAGAAAGTTGGGGTCATGAGCAGCGAGGATTCTGGTATCAAGGAAATTATTTCAGTCTAGAGGCTGTTGAAATCGGCCTACTGGCATTACCTGAGATTAAAGACTGTACTGTTCTAGTCCGAGCAACCGTGAGTAACGAGCAGCGGCTTGTCGCCTACGTTGTCCCTACAGGTTTAGCCAACTATGAACAAGTAGACATGCAGCTACAAAGCTATCTATCTCGCTGGCTATTGCCATCGACATGGCAGCTGCTGTCGGCCTTGCCAATCAATGCTCAAGGGCAAGTGGATAGGCAGGCTCTAACGCAGTTTGCCATCATTGATGATGAAATAGTGCAGCATTGTCAAAATAGCCTCCAAGCCAAGTCGCAGATAGAGCATGTGAGAGTTGTCAAACAAAATGTTCTTTCCCCCGATATTCCCCCATTACATCTTTCAGAGGTGCTGCCTGATTGGCGAGTATCTGATTGGCGGGTAATGGTGCCATCGAATCAGGATATTCAGATTGAATCAGACGAATCAGCCACTCGTGAACAAATAGCAGCACGTTCGGAGCGCGCGTTATCTGTGAGTGATGGCGGCCCGCTGGATCCAGAAAATCTCATGGCAGAAACGCTACCGGATGTTCTACGGCGAGCCGTACAGCAATCAACTAGACAGTCAACTCATGGAGGAATTCTTTATCTTGAAGCAGAAGATCGTGAGGTTGCTCAGTCCTATTCAGAGCTGCTACAAGATGCCCAGCGGAGTTTGGCTGGACTGCGTGCTCTGGGCTTAAAACCCAATGATAAAGTCATTTTTCAGCTCGATGATAATCAACAGTTTATTACAGCGTTTTGGGGATGTCTCCTCGGGGGGTTTGTTCCCGTACCGCTCTCAGTTGCACCCACTTATAGTGAGTCCAACAGTGCAATTGATAAGCTTTACCACGCCTGGCAACTGTTTCAACAACCCGTGATACTCACATCAGAGCGCCTAGCACCAGCGCTAGAAGCCTTACCAAACCTAGGGGGCATCCATGATTTGCGCCTAGCGAGGATAGAGCAGCTATTGCACTTAGACCCAGATCCGCACTGGCACCCTAGTCAGCGCAATGATTTGGCCCTGCTGCTGTTAACCTCTGGCAGCACAGGCAAACCAAAGGCCGTTATGCATAGCCATCGTAGCTTGCTGAGTCACTGCGCTGGAGACCAAGCCCACACTCAGTTTTCAGACGCGGAGGTGACGCTCAACTGGTTACCCCTTGATCATGTAGGTGGCATTGTGATGTTTCACTTACGCGATATCTATCTCGGGTGTCAACAGATTCATGCCCCTATTCAGCGCGTGCTTCAAAACCCACTGGTATGGATTGACTGGCTACATCGATACCACGTCACCGTCACTTGGGCACCTAATTTTGCCTACGGCTTAGTGAATGACTTAGTGAATGACTTAGACCTAGTAAATGATTTAGACAATGGCAACGCTGCCACACTGGCGGATAAAAGTTGGGATCTTTCGTCTGTACGGTTTATTCTCAACGCTGGTGAAGCCATTGTAGCGAAGACGGCCCGTCGCTTTCTCGAATTGCTCCGTCCCTATGGGCTCTCACCGACAGCCATGCGCCCCGCATGGGGCATGTCAGAAACCTCGTCTGCGGTGGTCTATTCAGACCGCTTCTCGCTAGAATCAACGACCGATGAGCAAACCTTTGTCGAAGTTGGCAGCGCTATTCGAGGGCTCACGATGAGGATTGTAGACGCTGACAATCAGGTGGTTGCGGCCAACACCATTGGTCGATTGCAGGTTAAAGGAGACATGGTTACCTCTGGATACTACGGCCAGCCTGAATTAACGCGTGAGGTTTTATCTGAGGCAGGTTGGTTTGACACGGGCGACTTGGGGTTTTTGCGCCAAGGCAAGCTGACGCTCACCGGACGTCAGAAAGATCTCATTATTATCAACGGGATCAACTTCCAAAATCATGAGATAGAGACGGTGGTAGAAGCAGTACCTGGGGTAGAGACTTCCTTTACGGCTGCCTGCGCGGTGCGATCGCAGGAGAGCCAAACGGACCAGCTAGCGGTGTTTTTCCATACAAAGGTGATAGAACCTCAAGCGTTACTCAATCAGCTACAGGAAATTCGGCAAACGCTAGGGACCCAGATGGGTGTTAGTCCGACCTACTTAGTTCCCCTAAGCAAAGCTGATATTCCTAAAACAACAATTGGTAAAATTCAGCGAACCCAATTGCAAAAGCGATTTGAATCAGGTGAGTTTGATCCAATCACTCAGCGAATTGACGTGCTTAGCGCTAATGACAACACGTTGCCCGATTGGTTTTATCAGCGCCACTGGTCGCCCCGGAATCTGCGTCACAACAGCCAGATAACGCTAAACACACCTGTTCTGATTTTTATGGATGAGGCGGGTCTAGGAGAGCGTTTATGTGAGCAGCTTGATCGAGCAACCGTCTCATACATTAAAGTCTCCTATATTAAAGTCTCTCAAGCCCTGTCGTTTAAGAAACAGAGTCCCAAGCATTATGAAATTGACCCGCAGCAATCTCAGCACTATCATCAGTTAATCAGCGATTTACACGCCAATCAAGTCGATATTGCCACTGTGCTGCACTTGGGAAGCTATCAGAGTGATTCTGATGCTATGGCGTCTCCTGAGACATTACGAATGGCCCAATTCCAGGGAACTCACAGCTTACTGTTTCTCATTCAGGCGCTTGCACAAGGTCGTGATCCTCACCTAGCCACTCGGTTGATGGTCGTAACAGCCAATCTTCAGGCGGTTCACGCTGATGAGCAAACCTGCTGTGTTCATGGTGCTTTAACAGGCTTGCTCAAAACGGTTCCCCTCGAACTATCATGGCTCAGCTGTCAGCATATCGATTTATCTCGCTCGACTGCGAGTACTCAACAGGCCGATTTCATCCTTCGTGAATTAGCACAGCCTTGTGCTGCTGATACGGAGATTGCCTATCGACAACATCAGCGATGGGTGGCGGCGCTAACATCAATTAGCTGGCAAGAGCAGCCGCGTCAGCCGATCAATCTGAAAACAGGCGGGCTCTACCTCATCACGGGAGGATTGGGTGGCATTGCCACTGTTTTGGCGCGCAATCTTTACCAGCATAAGCAAGTCAAACTAATTTTAGTGGGACGGACGGCGCTGCCTCCTCGTGATGAATGGAGACATCATCAAGGTAAAGATACCTTAGTGGCCGACAAGATTCGTCAGCTACAGCTCCTTGAGAAGATCTCTAACAAGGTAAGCTATCATGCTGCTGATGTCTGTGATGCCCAGGCATTAGAGCAGCTAGTGAGCGAGGCTGAACATCTTTGGCAGCAGCCGCTTGACGGTATCTTTCACTTGGCGGGTGAAGGGAATTTAGGTGAACATTGGCAGTCAGTGGATGAGCGCTGGCTAGCAACAGAAACCCTTGAGACGGTTGAGAGAATATGGAAAGCTAAGGTCTACGGCACGTGTGCGTTAGCTCAACAGCTTTTGTCACGCAGACCTAAGACTCTTTTTGTAGGATTTTCTTCAGTAAATGCGTTGTTTGGCGGTGCGACTTTCAGTGCTTATGCAGCCGCTAACAGCTTTTTAGATCATTTTTGTCACTATCAGCGCACTCACGGACAGCTCAATACCTATTCCATCAACTGGAGTATGTGGCAGGATATTGGCATGAGTGAGGACGCGCCTGAATCAACAATCAAGATGTCCCAACAGCTTGGATATTATCGGCTTTCTAAATCTCAAGGATGGCGCTCTCTACAGGCCTGTTTGTCTTCTACACCAGCCCAGTACATTGTAGGGCTCGATAGACGTAAGCCTAATATCCAAGCGGCCTGTCAACTTAAATGCAAACCGCTGCAAGCATTGGCTGCATTTTATGCCAGCAACAGTGACTTATCACCTGCTTATTTGCAACGGTTAAAGATCTTTGATATCTTTCCAAAAGAAATTCAGTGTGATTTTGTCAGGGTTGATTCGTCTGCATTTCTCTCGAATCGTCTAACAGATGAAAAGTTTTTAAGTGAGCGACATCCTCAAACAATAAAACAAGCGTCGAACAGTTACATTGCACCTTCTGGAGAGATTGAAGAGGCAATTGCTAAAATATGGCAAGAAGCGCTGGCAATCGAAAAAATAGCCATCAATCAAAACTTCTTCGAGCTGGGAGGTAATTCTATCCTTACTCTTCAGGTTATTAGTAAAACTCAAAAGCTGACCGACAAAAGTTTGTCAGTTGTTGATATATTTCAGTATCCAACCATTCGCTTACTGGCTAACTATCTGAGCAAGTCGCAGCTCGACAAATTACAGCCCAATAGTGAAGCCAACCGTGAAGCCAAGCGAGAGAGACATCAGAAGGCAAGCAACAGAAAGAAGTTATTAAAAAGCCAGATGAGACTGCATCGGAGATCGAGACTGCACGGTGATTAAGCCAGTGATTAGACCAGTAATTAGACCAGTGATTATGCTATAGAGCTGCGTTTTTATCCATAGAGACGCCAGTAGAATGAAGAACTAGTCAAATGAGGCCCTAGTCGAAAAGATTCTTCAATTTATCAGCATAGGAATACAAGAGTAATAAGTGATAAGCGTGTAAGTTCGAGATATTTTGAGAGTGAATTGTGAGAATGAAACAATGACAAGTTTTGATGAATTAAATGAATTAAATGATGCGAATTCCGTGGCTATTATCGGTATGTCGGGACGATTTCCGGGCGCACACAATGTGGATAAATTTTGGGATAACTTGCAGAAGGGAGTGGAATCCGTTCACTTCTTTCAAGATAAAGAATTGATCAAAGCGGGCGTTAATCCAACATTTCTAGAAAATCCAAACTATGTGAAAGCAGCCACTGTCGTTAAAGATATCGATATGTTTGACGCTAACTTCTTTGGATTTACGCCTAGAGAAGCGGAACTGAGCGATCCACAACATCGTCTCCTTTTAGAATGTGCCTGGGAAGCGATTGAACAAGCTGGCTACAACACGCAAACGTATCCAGGAAAAATCGGTGTTTTTGCAGGGGCCAGCGTTAATACTTACTTTTTATTTAATCTACTTCCAAATCTTGATCGATCTAAGCAAGGACAGTTTACAGCCACATTAATGCAGAATCAGCATGATTTTTTGGCAACACGAATTTCCTATGAGCTTAATCTTAAGGGGCCGAGCGTTAACGTTCAGACGGCTTGCTCTACGTCTCTAGTGGCGGTACACCTAGCTTGTCAAAGTCTGTTGACAGGTGAAAGTGACCTGGTGTTAGCAGGGGGAAGTGCTATCAATGTGCCGCACGAGAGCGGATATTTTTATCAGAAGGATTCGATTTTGTCTCCAGATGGTCACTGTCGAGCATTTGATGCTAAGGCACAGGGAACAATTGACGGGAATGGCGTCTCTGTTGTTGTTCTCAAGCGATTGGAAAGTGCGATCGCTGATCGAGATTACATTTACGCCGTTATCAAGAGTTCAGCCGTTAATAATGATGGGTCTGTTAAAGTTGGCTATACCGCGCCCAGTGTAGAAGGTCAAATGGACGCGATCGCCGAAGCCTTTGCCCTAGCAGATATAACACCAGAGACCATCAGCTATATCGAAACCCATGGCACTGGCACAGCGCTCGGCGACCCGATTGAAATCAAAGCACTTACCAATGTCTTCCGGCAGTACACCGACAAAACTGGCTTCTGCGCCATCGGTTCTGTCAAAACCAATGTCGGTCATATGGATGCTGCCTCAGGTGTGACGAGTCTGATCAAAGCATCCCTGGCCCTCAAACATCAGCGCTTACCCCCCAGTCTCCACTATGAGCAGCCCAACCCTGAAATTGACTTTGAGAACAGTCCCTTCTTTGTTAACACTCAGCTGACGCCCTGGCCTACCCAAGACACACCTCGTCGGGCAGGCGTCAGTTCTTTTGGCATCGGCGGCACCAATGTTCATTTAGTCATTGAAGAGCCGCCTGCCCCGTTACCGACAGCCTCATCATCCCGGTCTCACCAGCTTATCCTCTTGTCCGCCAAGTCGAGAGTAGCCCTCGAAGCCATGACACAAAATCTGGCTCACTACCTCCAAACGCATTCCCAGGCCAATCTCGCAGATGTTGCCTATACGCTTCAAGTTGGCCGCACTCGCTTTGAACACCGTCGCTGTTTGGTATGTGAGACCGTCAAGCAAACCATTCAATCCCTTGATAATCCCTCGGCGCAACAGTCAATCACCCATTACGCTGAAGCGGGGGAGCCCGGTGTTGTTTTTATGTTCCCAGGCCAAGGGTCTCAGCATCTCAACATGGCTCAAGATCTTTACCAAGCAGAACCGAGCTTTCGCAACACGGTAGATCGCTGCGCGCAACTGCTCCAGCCCACTTTGAAGCGAGATATTCGGCAGATTCTCTATCCCGGTGAGGTGAGCTCTCCCGATACCGCATCACAGCAGCTAACGCAAACTGCGATGGCTCAACCCGCTCTATTTGTCATAGAGTATGCCCTGGCTAAGCTGTGGATGGCGTGGGGCGTTGTGCCAGCGGCAATGATTGGCCACAGTTTAGGTGAGTATGTGGCCGCTTGCCTGTCTGGAGTCATGTCTCTTGAGGACACGCTGCGCATCGTTGCCATTCGCGCTGCACTGATGCAGCAGCAGCCCACTGGCTCAATGGTAGCGGTATCGATGTCTGCTCAATCCTTGGAGCCCATGCTGAATGACGCAGTATCACTGGCCGCCATTAATACGCACGATCTGTGCGTTGTTTCAGGTCCAACCGAGGTGATTGATCAGCTGATAGAGACCCTGAAACAACGGGAGATAAAAACAACTCGCCTGCATACGTCCCATGCGTTTCATTCAGCCATGATGAACGCTGTTGTTGACCCGTTAGCGACCCAGCTCCAGACCCTTAAACTACAGCCTCCGACAATTCCATTTATTTCCACCACAACCGGGACTTGGATCACAGATGCCGAGGCCACCAGTCCTCTGTATTGGGCGAATCACTTGCGTCGTACCGTACGCTTCTCCGAGGGAATATCAACCGTCTTGCAGAAAAAGAAGCAAGTACTCTTAGAGGTCGGGCCCGGTAGAACGCTCAGTACGCTGACCAAGCAGCATGCTACAGCGTCAGAAAAAACTGTGCTGAGCTCTCTACATCCGCCCAAGGACTATCAGCCTGACGTTTCATTTTTGCTCAAGACAGCAGGACAGCTCTGGGCAACGGGCGTTTCTATCAACTGGTCAGCCTTCCACGGCCCAGCGCAGCCGAGTCGTTTGCCGTTGCCCACCTATCCATTTGAGCGCCAGCGATACTGGATTGAAGCTCAGCTCGGCTCAAACTCAGGCAATTCAGTCTCAGGCAATTCAATCTCAGGTAAGGATGCCGCCTCTAAATCGGTGAGTATGCCTAAGCCCCTTCATTCAAGGCCTTTGCTTAAAAGTGACTACGCCGCGCCCAGCAGTGAGATGGAAACGGAGCTAGTTGATATTTGGCAAAATCTGATCGGCATTCAAAAAATTGGGATTTACGACAACTTTTTTGAGTTGGGAGGACATTCCTTGTTAGCCACCCAACTGCTGACAAAAATTACTGAAATATTTTTGGTGGAGCTGTCGCTACAGCAGTTAATCGACGCTCCAACTGTTGCAGAGTTTGCGCTTGTTATTCAGCAGGCTCTCTTCGAGGCCATGGAAAAAATGTCAGAAGCAGATGCTCAAAAGCTGCTAGCCAAGCTAGCTTAACGTCGTCAGAGTTAATTTTTAAGACCTCGCTCCCGTTGCGTTTAGTTTTACATGACAAACGATATGACTCAATCTACGGAAGATAAAGTATCCCAGCTTTCAACCGCCAAGCAAGCATTGCTTGACAAAATGCTGAAAGGTAAAGCTAAAGTCTTGAAGCCGGAAGTAAGCCGTGAGATATCCCCTCAACAACTCGCTCAAACGTTACCTCAAATCGTTCCAAAGCCGGAGCAGCGATATCAGCCATTTCCGCTCAATGAAATGCAGCAGGCTTATTGGCTAGGCAGAAATAATTTTTTTGAGATGGGAAACGTAGCCATCCATCTCTACTGTGAGATTGAGAGTACAAATTTCGATCCTGATCGGTTTAATCAAGCCTGGCAGCGGCTGCTTGAGCAGCATGATATGTTAAGGGCTGTTGTTCTGCCAGATGGTCAGCAGCAGGTACTGGAAACTCCCCCACCTTATCTAATCGAGGTTCATGATTTTCAGTCACTATCTTCTGAGCAAACCGATTCTAAACTGAAGGCGCTACGCGATCGCCTCTCCCACACTGTCAAATCATTAGAAAGTTGGCCTCAGTTTGAAATTGTGGCCGCCCAAGTTGACGCCACCAAAACCATGTTGTACCTGAGCCTAGATGGTTGGTGTATTGATGGAGGAAGCTTCCAAATACTGTTCCGTGACTTGGTTCAGCTATATGAAAATCCTCAGGCATCTTTACCCGCGCTTGAGCTTTCATTCCGTGACTATGTGATGTCCATCATTGAGTCAGAACGCTCAGAGCTGTTCAAGCGTTCATTAGCGTATTGGCAACAAAAAATTATCACTTTGCCGCCAGCACCAGAACTGCCTTTAGCCATCAGTCCATCAGCGCTCAAAGAACCCGAATTTAAGAGGTTTCAATCACAACTCTCAGCGGCTAAATGGCAGCGGCTAAAGGCTGTAGCCGGACAAAAAGGATTAACGACAACAGGGCTTTTGCTAGCTGCTTACGCCGAGGTTTTAACCCTGTGGAGTAAATCTCCTCGATTCACCATTAATGTCCCCCGCTTTAATCGCTTACCGTTACATCCTCAAGTCAATGAAATTATTGGCGAATTTGCTTCATTTTCATTATTGGAGGTAGATAATTCAGGCAATGAATCGTTCGAGATCCGAGCGCAGCGCTTACAGCGTCAGCTTTGGCAAGATCTCGATCAACAATATGTCAGCGGTGTTAGGGTGTTACGGGAAATTAGCAGAATTCAAAAGTTGGACGCTGGCAGCATAAACTTCCCCATTGTCTTTACAACAGCGCCCCAAAGTGTTGTTCAAGAGAATGATAGTCAAACAGGTGATAGTCAAACAAAAGGATCATTGGGATCACTAGGAAATCTCGTTGACATGTTGAGCCAAACGCCTCAAGTGTGGTTAGACAACCAGCATATTGAGGAAGTGGATGGCAGCCTAGATTTTAATTGGGATATTGTCGAAGATCTTTTCCCATCTGGCATGATGGATACGATGTTTAATGCCTACTGCCAACTGTTGAATAATTTGGCAGCCCCCGACTGGGCGTGGCAGGCAAGCAACCGACAACGTTTGATCCCCACACACCAGCAGCCGCAGCGCGCTGTTGTTAACAATACCGCTACCCCAACGCCCGACCAGTGCTTACATGAGCTGGTTGCAGCGTCTGTTGCTCGCTATCCCAACGCGCCAGCCATCATCGATACGCATCGGACGTTGACTTATCAGGAGCTGTCGCTGGCTGCAAATCAGCTAGGACAGTCTCTAAAGCAGCTAACACTAAAGCAGCTAACAAAGGAGCCGCCGAAATCGCTGCGTGATCATAACCAAACACTCATCGCCATTATTATGGAGAAGGGTTGGGAGCAAATTGTTGCGGTTCTAGGAACACTTATCTCAGGAGCCGCCTATGTGCCAATTGACCCAACGACGCCCAAAGAGCGACTGCTTTATCTGCTTGACAACAGTCAAGCGACAGTAATTTTGACGCAATCATGGGTCAAAGAACAACAGTCTTTTCCTGAACACATACCGCAGATTTGTCTCGACACAGATCAGCTCGGCGATGATGCGGCGAAGGCTTTATTACCTGTGGAGCAAACGCTGGATGACTTGGCGTATGTGATTTACACATCCGGCACGACGGGCGCACCCAAAGGGGTCATGATTTCCCATCGCAACGTTGTTAACTGTGTTGTTCATACCAATCGGCGGTGGTCGGTTGCTCATGACGATCGCATCCTCTCTCTAACTGCCCTCCACCACGATTTATCAGTCTATGACATCTTTGGTCTGTTGGCCGCTGGTGGCACCATCGTTTTGCCCAATCCCAATGCATCTAGAGACCCAGCCCACTGGTCAGATCTGCTCAATCAACATCAAATCACCCTGTGGAATTCTGTTCCTCAAATGATGCAAATGTGGGTAGAGCATGTAGAATCGCATCCAACGTTATCGCGTCCTCCCCTACGGCATATAATTTTAGGCGGCGACTGGTTACCCGTCTCCCTACCCAAACGCGTCAAAGCGTTTCTGCCAAATGTGCAGATTCTCAGTATTGGCGGCCCAACAGAAACAACCATTTGGAACATCGGTCATTTAACAACAGAGTCTTTAGCACAGTCATGGCGCAGCATTCCATACGGAAAGCCCATGGCAAATGCTCGCTACTACATTCTCAACGAAGCGCTAGATGACTGTCCAGACTGGGTGCCCGGCCAAATGTATTGTGCAGGCACCCAAGTAGCCAAAGGATATTGGCAAGCACCTCAAAAAACAGCCGCAAAATTTATTATTCACCCCCGCACTCAAGAACGTCTATATGCCACAGGAGACTTAGGCTGTTACCATCCGAACGGCAACATTGAGTTTTTAGGGCGAGTTGATTTTCAAATTAAGATTCGTGGCCATCGGATTGAGCCAGGAGAAATTGAAGCTGCGCTTGTACAATATCCCGGTATTGAAGCGGCAATTGTTGATGTTGCCAGCAGTGAGCATGAGCGGCAACAGCTAGTCGCCTACTTTGTGACCCATTCAGATACGGATGCACCTGCCAGCGAGCAACTGCATAATTTTATCAAAGCAAAGGTGCCTACTCACATGGTTCCGGGCCTGTTTATACCACTAGATTCGCTGCCGTTAACAGCGAATGGCAAGGTGGACCGAAAACAGCTGCCGTCGCTCGACGCCATTGAACAAAATAGTCGCCGAGAGTTGATTGTGCCAAGCACAGACTTAGAACAGGTACTAGCGGGAATTTGGGAAGATGTTTTAGAGGTCGACGCTGTGGGTATCAAGGATGATTTCTTCTTTGATTTAGGGGGGCATTCGCTCTTGGCCACAAGGGTCGTTTCCGCCATTCGAGAGACACTTCAAGTTGAGCTATCTTTGCAGCAGATATTTGAATCTCCGACCATTGATCAACAGATATCTGTTATTGCGCAAGATCCGACAGAACGCCTCAGGGTAGAACAAACTGCTAGTTTACTGCTGAGTCTGACCACCCTTTCAGAGCAAGATGCCGAAGCATTACTGACAACAAAAACCGCATCGCTGGCGATGGAGGAACATTTAAGATGAGTAATCGATTTAAGCTCTCTAGTCAGAAGCAGGCACTGCTAGAAAAGCTGCTTAAAGAAAAGGGAATAGCCGCAGCCAGTACTGATAGCATCCCTCGCCGCCAGTCTGCTGACAAAGCCGTTCTTTCATTTTCCCAACGGCGCATATGGTTTTTAGAACAGCTCAATCCCGGTACGTCTTTTTATAACTTACCTAACTTTGTAGAGCTACAGGGAAGCCTTGACGTCCCCTTGTTAGAGCAGTGCCTCAATCAGATTGTTCAGCGCCATGAAATCCTTAGAACGACGTTTACAACGCGCCAAGATCAGCCCATTCAGCAGGTAAACAATCATCAGCTCTCACTGTTTCAAATCGATCAGCGCGAGCTATTTGATCAAAAAAGCGCAGTTCAAGAGAGCGCAGTTCAAGAGAGCGCTAATCAAGAGAGCGCTGATCAAAAGAGGGTAGTTCAAGAGAAAGCAGCCGTCATCAAAGCCTTTGTTCAAAAAGAAACGAGACATCAGTTTGACCTTGAAAAAGGTCCATTATTTAAAGCAACGCTGCTACGCTTTAGCGAATCTGAGCATATTTTATGTCTGAATGCTCATCATATTATCTTTGATGGCTGGTCTCTAGATGTCTTACTGCAAGAACTAGCGACCCTCTATTCTGCCTCAGTCAGGGGAGAAACCGCTTCACTCACTGATCTGTCGTTGCAGTATGCAGATTTTGCCGTATGGCAGCAAAAGTGGATGCAGGGAGAAACCCTGACAAAGCAGTTAACCTATTGGCAAGATAAGCTGGCGGGAGACTTGCCGCCGTTAGAGCTAATGGTCGCTCGGCCGAGAAGGCAGCATCCCTCCTATCGAGGGGCAACCCAGTCCTTGGCGCTGCCCTCATCGCTAGCTCAGCAGATACGAGCGATTGCAAAGCAGGAGAGTAGCACCCTATTTATGGTGATGCTGACCGCCCTTAATGTTTTACTTTATCGATACTCTGGGCAAGAAGATGTTACAGTCGGAACGCCCATTGCCAATAGAAATCGAACTGAGATAGAGGGATTGATTGGCTTCTTCGTGAATACGTTGGCACTGCGGACTAAGCTATCGGAGCAGCTTTCGTTTCGAGAGCTGCTAAAGCAGGTCCGTGAAACAACCCTGGGCGCTTACAACCACCAGGATTTACCGTTCGACAAGCTAATTGAGGAAATCAAACCTGAACGAAACGCAAGCTATCAGCCGCTGTTTCAAGTCCTATTTGCTTTTGAGCAGGCTTCACAAGCCTCTTTAGCGTTTGCTGAGATGACTGCTAAGCCTCTGTCAGTCAACGGTGAGTTTGCTCGGTTTGACTTGATGGTATACGTCTGGGAAAGTCCTGAGAGCTTGACTATTTTTATTGAATACAGTACGGATTTATTTGATGATACAACCGTCACAAAGCTGTTAGGTCATTTTCGAGCACTGCTCACAGATATTGTTGAGCGGCCATCTCAGCAGGTCTCTAGGTTGAATTTGCTGACGCCATCTGAACGGAAAGAGCGACTCAAATCAGGTGAGCGGTTTCAGTCGTTTACGGTTGATTGTTTTTCTCAGCGCTTTATCCGACAGGTTAAGGAAACGCCAGATGCGATCGCCGCCGTTTTAGAAAATGAACAGATTACCTATCAACAGCTTCAACATCAAGTTGATCAACTTTCCGATACCCTTCAGACGCTGGAGCTGGGTAAGGACGATGTTTTAGGAATCTACTTGAAGCCGGGCATTGATCTGATAGTTGGCCTGTTGGGGGCATTGCAGACGGGAGTCGCTTACATGCTTACCAACCCAGAGAACTCTGTGGCCTACACCACATCGATACTCCAGAAGCAGCAGGTGAGCGCTGTTGTCACCAGCAGGCGCTTTGAGTCAGACCTTTCCAAAGGTGGTTTTGCCAACGTCATCTGCCTAAATAGTCATGGATCTGACGTCAAGCTAGACCCCAAAGCAGCGTCATCAGTTCAGCCCGTTTCTCCTGAGCAGCCAGCCGCCATCCTCAACGACACTGGTCACCCAGTGACCATCAGCCATAGGAACATTAATCAGCTTTTAGCGTGGCTACAGCAGACAGTTAACTTAGTCGATTCAGACCGAGTACTTTGCGCGTCTCCCTTTGTCGGTCATGCTGTCATCCGCGATATCCTCTGGCCCCTCAGCCAGGGGAGCTGCGTTGTGTTTGGACGCGATTGTTTTAGTGAGTCATTGACCAGCGTCAGCCTCCGACAGTGGATGAGTGCTAGCCAGGTTAGCGTGGCTCACTTACTACCGTCCGATGTCTCCAAACTAGTATCCGAAGGCATCACCTCTGGTCTTGAATGCTTGCGTTATGTTCTATGCAGCGGTGAGGTTCTACACCGTGATACAGTCCATGAATTTTATCAACGGTTAAACTGTGATTTTGCCTATTTTTACCAGCCACCAGGCATCTCTATTCCGATCGCGTTGCAGGCAGAAAAACTGGAGTCAGAGAGCGAGTGTTACCCCATTGGTCATCCAACAACCCAAGGGATTTATGTCTTAGATAGCAGTTTGCAGCCAGTCCCGATGGGTATTTGGGGGGATATTTATTTTGCGGATCCAGAATTTATCCTCAGTGACAGATATGGAGAAGGCAACAGTGACCTTGTTAACGTGACGAACCTCAGCCAAGGCATGCTGCCAACTTCTAACGCGCTGCCAACGCCTGACACTCTATTGCCTGACACGCCATTATTAAGAACTGGCGATGTTGGGCGCTGGATCGATGAACGAACTCTTGAGTTATGTCAAACAAAACAGCGGCACGTTTGGCACCGTGGCGATCAGATCGCTCTCAGCCAGATTGAAACTCTCCTCTTGAACAGGCCAGATATCGAAGACTGTGCAGTTATCTTGAAACAGGCCAGTAAACAATCCGACGGGCAAGCGACCACTCGTCACCAGGAACTGGTGGCATATGTTGTGCCATCAAGGCAGGCTGTCTCTGAAGGCATCGCTGAGAAATATTCAACCTTTTTAGCGTCAAAGCTTCCCCGAATAGCATTACCTACGTCCTATGTTTCTGTTTCTTGCATTCCCCTAAACAACAAAGGGCAGATTGATGAAGCGGCCCTAGCACAGCTAGAGGTAATTGACGCTGAACTACAAAATCAATGGCAAAAGCGGCTACAGGAGATATCCAATGTTGATCAAGCGGTCGTTGTTCTAAAAGATCACCACCCTAATATGCAACCTTTGCATATGTCAGACTTGCTGCCTGGGTGGAAAGCGCTACAGCATTTTGAGCAGCAGGATTCTGGCACGACATCTCCATTTGAAGCGTCATCGAATCTCTCTCAAGTATCGCTAGCTATTACTCATGGTAAATCGCTCTCTTTGGCGGATGAAGCGCCCACAGTCTTATCAGAAGTTCTAAAGCGAACATCACAGCAGGCACCCGATAACGGTATCGTTTACCTGCACACTGAAAGTGACAGTCTTCTGCAATCATATCCAGATCTGCTGGAAGAAGCGCAGTGTATTTTAGGGGGGCTAAAAGCATCAGGGCTAAATCCTGGAGATATCGTTATTTTTCAGCTAGAGAACAATCGCCAGCTCATTCCTGCGTTGTGGGGCTGTATTCTAGGGGGGATTGTGCCCGTTCCTGTCGGAATTGCACCAAGCTATCAGCAGGCCAATAGCACGATTGACAAGCTCTATCATGCCTGGAAGCTATTTGACCAGCCTTTAATCATGACTGCTGCCGCCCTTGAGCCGTCATTGCAAAACCTCCCGGCGCTGGTGCCCATGGCGGGTCTGCAAATATCTACGGTTGAACAGCTCACTCAAGCAGCGCCAGATATGAACTGGCATGACTGTCAGCCAGACGATCTTGCGCTTATGCTGTTGACCTCAGGGAGCACAGGTACACCCAAAGCGGTTATGCACAGCCATCGTAGTCTAGTGGCTCACTGCGCTGCTGATTTAGCACACACTCAGTTTTCTAGGGATGATATCTCTCTAAATTGGTTTCCACTAGACCACGTAGGTGGAATTGTGATGTTCCATTTGCGAGATCTCTATGCGGGTACTCACCAGCTCCATGCGGCCACTCAAGATGTTTTACAAAATCCCTTACGGTGGATTGATTGGATTCATCAATACCGCGTGACGAGTACCTGGGCACCGAGCTTTGCCTTTGGGTTAATTAATCAACAGACGCAAGCAATAGAAGGCAGGCGTTGGGAGCTCTCCTGTCTGAAATTTATTCTAAATGGGGGAGAATCTATTGTCGCTGCAACCGCTCGCCGCTTTTTAGAGCGGTTGCAGCCCTACGGCCTTGCTCAAGAGGTGATGCATCCGGCCTGGGGCATGTCGGAAACGTCATCGGTGGCATCTTATTCTGACTGTTTCTCGTTAGCTTCAACGACTGATGATCAGACCTTTGTTGAGGTGGGTGCGCCAATACCAGGCCTGACAATGCGAATTGTCAATGATGATCAGCAGGTTTTGCCAGAAACCACGATCGGACGACTTCAAGTCAAAGGGCCGATGGTCACCTTGGGCTATTATGGTCAACCTGAATTAACTCAATCTGTTCTTTCTGATGAGGGATGGTTCGATACGGGTGATCTTGGCTTTTTGCAAAACGGGCAGTTGACGCTAACAGGGCGGAAGAAGGATGTCATCATCATCAACGGTGTCAACTTTCATAGTCATGAGCTAGAAGCCATTGTTGAAACGGTCGCTGGCGTTGATGTTTCGTTCACGGCTGCTTGTGTGGTACGCGATCGCCATAGTCAGACCGATCAGCTAGCGATTTTCTTCCACTCTGCTATTTTCTTTCACTCTACTGTTCCTGCGGCTAGTTTGTACCAACAGCTCCAAGACATTCGCCAAGCGCTGGTGACCAAAATGGCGGTTAATCCGTCCTATTTGGTTCCCCTTCATAAAGCTGATATTCCCAAAACCGCGATTGGCAAGATTCAGCGAACGGCTTTAAGGCAAAAGTTTGAAAGCGGCGACTTTGACGCTACGCTCAAGAAAATTGACCTTCTAAGCACAAACGATAATACGCTACCTGATTGGTTCTATCAGCGCCACTGGCTGCCAAAACAGTCTCGCTCGGTGGTAGAGGAGTTTGTGCTTAGTGGCTCCATCCTAGTGTTTATGGACACCCTTGGCCTGGGCGCATATCTCTGTCAGCGATTTGACCAGAAAGAGATTGCTTATATTAAGGTCTCGGCAGCGCCACACTTTAAACAGCTTAGCTCTTGCCACTACGAACTTAATCTACAACAGCCCCAGCATTATCATCGACTAGTCGAGGCTCTGCGCAGTGCGGGATGCGAGATTGCTACAATTTTGTACCTGGGAGCCTATCACACTCATCCAGACGCCTTTAGTTCCCGTGAGTTGCTTCAGGAGGCTCAATATCATGGCACCTGCAGCCTGCTGTTTCTGATTCAAGCGTTGGCTCAAGACAATGAGACACCCTCGCCTACACGTCTAATAGCAGTGAGCGCGAATCTCCAGGCGATACAGTCTGAGGAAAAGACAGTTTGCACCCATGGCACCTTACCAGGATTTCTTCATACGCTTCCGCTTGAGCTACCATGGCTTGGTTGCCAGCATGTCGACTTACCTAATTCTGTTGCGAGTATGCAACAGGCTGATTGGATAGTGGATGAGCTGACTCAGCCACTAGTGGACACTGAGATCGCCTATCGTCAGGGCCAACGGTGGGTAGCGGCGCTAACACCGATTAAATGGCAAAGCGTATCCCATCAGCCGATTGCTCTAAAAACAGGCGGCGTGTATTTGCTCACGGGCGGCTTGGGTGGCGTGGCGATCGCCCTTACCCGCGACATCCTACAGCATGGCCCAGCCAAGTTAATTCTAGTGGGGCGGACCGAGCTACCCCCTCACCACGAGTGGCCGCACCATCTCGAAAATGAAACCGCGTTTGCCGATAAAATTCGTCGTTTACAGAGCCTTAAATCTTTAACGAAAGATGTAGTTTATCGCTCGGCGGATATTTGTAATCTGAAGGCCTTAGAAGCCATCGTTACCGAAGCGGAACAACACTGGCAACAGCCTTTAGATGGGGTTTTACATCTTGCCAGTGAGGGGAATCTGGGTAAACACTGGCAGGAGGCGGATAAGCATGTGATGGCCACAGAAACGCTCGAAACTGTTGAATGGATGTGGAAAGCCAAAGTCTATGGATCCTACGTTTTAGCTCAGCAGCTACTCGCTAACAGACCAGACGCACTCTTTGTTGGATTTTCCTCTGTTAATGCCTTATTTGGGGGGGCAACCTTTGGAGCCTATGCCGCTGCCAGCAGCTTTCTTGATTATCTTTGTCACTATCAACGCACCCATGGTCATCCCAACACATACTCTATCAACTGGAGCATGTGGCAGGCGACAGGCATGAGTCAGGATGCACCAGACTCAACAGTCGAAATATCCCGACAGATGGGGTTTCATGTGCTTTCTAAAGCCCAAGGCTGGCACTCCCTACAGGCATGCTTATCGTTACCGCCAGGGCAGTACGTCGTCGGTCTTGATCGGCGTAAACCTAATATTCGTCAGGTGTGTCTCTCGGCATGTGAGACACTGCAAAAGATGGCTGCTTTCTTCACGCTCAAACCTGAGCCAACGGCTACAGATGCGTCATCGCTAAGCGTCAAGTTAGATCAGCTAACGCTACACGATCGATTTTCGACAGTCAGCAGCTGCTCTTTTCTAAAAATAGATGAGATACCGCGTCTTGCCAATGGCCAGGTGAATGAAAGTGCGCTTAAACTGCTGGACTTACAGCTAGCTCAAGGCCAAGAAGACGCCTCTCCTCAGACCTCTACTGAGAAAAAGCTCGTAGAAATTTGGCAAGCGTTGCTGCGTGTAGATATCGTTGGCAGACATGATAATTTCTTTGAGCTAGGGGGACATTCACTGCTAGCAACTCAAATGATTTCCCATATTCGACAGTCTTTTAATATCGATTTGTCGCTGTTTAAGATTTTTGAGCATCCTACAGTCTCTGCTTTGTCAGAAGAGATTTCTAAATGCAAGCCTAAGGATCAAAATAAAGATAAAAACAAAGAAGATACCAGCATAAAGCCAGTTTCGCGTCGGTTATACAGTCGTAACACACTCAGTTGAGAGAGCGTTAACCTGCGATTCGCCAGTTCTCAGCACGGGAACAGGCTATAAGCCAGCAGATTTTATCAGGAGAGCAAAATGCAGGATACTTATAAAGCCCTAGAAAGTAAGGCTCTAGAAAGTAAGGCCCTAGAAAAAGCCTCAAACAGTTCGCTTGAGACGACAGAAGAGGAGCAAGAAGAAAATGTATTTCTTCTCCCGCTTTCATTTGCGCAGCAGCGGATGTGGTTTATGGAACGATTACAGCCAGAAAAGTGTCTATATAATCTTGCATTTCCTACACGACTCACAGGGCGCGTTAATGTAGCGGCCTTAGAGAAAAGTTTTAATGCCATCACAGAGCGACATGAAACGCTGCGCACAACCTTCACCCTTGTGGAGGGTCAACCGATGCAGGTGATTGCTCAATCCCAAAAAATTAAGCTGCCGATAATAGAGTTAAGCCATATCTCTCAGGCTGAGCAAACAGCGAGGGTAGATGAGCTGATCAAAGCGCATGCGCAGCAGGTTTTTGACTTAAAGTCAGGCCCTCTGTTGCGTGTGGGACTCATACAGCTAAACGATACTGAAAGTATTCTCCTATTGACAGCGCATCATATTGTTTTTGATGGTTGGTCTATGGGGATTTTTTTGAAAGAACTAGAAGGGTTTTACGACGCGTTTTGTGGCGATCAGTCCTTTACCCTGCCAGAGTTGCCCATCCAGTATGGAGATTTTGCCGTTTGGCAACGTAATCGCCTACAAGGAGACACACTAGAAACGCACGCCGCCTATTGGCAAGAAAAACTCTCTGGAACATTACCTGTTTTGGCACTGCCTTGCGATCGCCCTCGTCCAAAAAGTCAGACCTATGCAGGCGCTGTAGACCTATTCTCCTTACCCAAGCCTTTAACTCAGGCGCTATTAGCGTTCGCTCAGCGGGAAGGCAGCACCTTGTTTATGGTATTGCTCACCGCATTTAATATTCTGTTGTATCGTTACTCCGGGCAAGAAGATTTACTCGTAGGAACGCCCATTGCAAATCGTAACCAGGCAGAAATTGAAGGGCTGATTGGCGTTTTTATCAATACTTTAGTCTTACGCAGTGACCTCAGCGGCAATCCTAGCGTTCGAGAGCTACTGAGGCGGGTCCGTCAAACAACGTTAGAAGCCTATTCTCATCAGGACTTTCCCTTTGAAAAAATAATTGAGTCGCTTCAGCTAGATCGAGATCTAGGACAATCCCCTCTGTTTCAGGTGATGTTAGTTCTCCAAAATCAGCCCATTAACGACTTGAAGCTAGCTAATCTAAAGTTGAGTGCTATAGAATTTGAAAATCCAATCTCTCAGTTTGACTTAACAGTATCATTAGCAGAAACAGAGCAAGGCCTGCTGGGTCGCCTAGAGTATTCAACAGATTTATTTGATCAATCTACCATTTTTAGACTGTGGGGCCATTTTCAAACCCTTTTAGAGAATATTGTTAATAGTCCGACGCTGCCTATCGCCAAAGTGCCTCTTCTCCCTCAAACAGAATGGCAACAGTTAACCCATGAATGGAGCAATTCAAAAAATTACTTACCCTTTGATCCACAGACGATTTATCAACGCTTTGAAGCCCAAGTAAAACAAAATCCCGCTTCTATCGCAGCCATTTTTGAGAATCAGCAGCTTAGCTATCAACAGTTGGATCAACGTGCGGGTGAGGTCGCTGACTTTCTTAAGAAACTGGGGGTAAGCTCAGGGGGTCTAGTCGGCATATGCGTCGAGCGATCGCTCCATATGCTGGCATGTCTGCTAGGCATCTTAAAAGCAGGAGGCGCTTTTGTTCCGCTTGATCCATCTCACCCATCCGAGCGGCTACAGCTAATTTTAGAGGATGCTCAACTGACTTATGTTTTGACTCAAACGTCACTCATATCCACCTTACAATCCCATCAAGCGCAAACCAATCGTTTGCTAATAGACATACACAATATCAGCGATGAATGCTACGCTCAGACGTTACTCGCCGCTAGAGTAGAGAGGCCTACCCCAACAGAGCAGTCTCTCTCTAGGGATCTAGCCTATGTGATCTACACCTCTGGGTCTACCGGGAAACCCAAAGGCGTGCAAATCGCTCATCACGCTGTTGTTAATTTCCTCATCTCTATCCAAAAAAAGCTCGGGTTGAAGGGAGATGAAACCTTCTTAGCTATTACAACGATTGCCTTTGACATCTCTATTTTAGAAATATTTTTACCCTTAGTAACAGGCTCCACAGTCGTCATCGCCAGTTCTGAAGACGCTAGAAACGGCACCAAATTAGCGGAGATACTGGCTCAGTTTGACGTCAACATTATGCAAGCAACGCCGACCACATGGCAAATGCTTCTGGCCTCTGGATGGAAAGGAAGACCGCATTTCAAAGCGCTGTGTGGTGGAGAAGCACTACCCACAGGGCTGGCGACTCAGTTGCTTGAGCAAACTGTTGAACTGTGGAATATGTATGGCCCGACAGAAACGACCATTTGGTCTACGCTTTGCCAGATTAACAGTGAATTCCAAACGATACCGATTGGGCGTCCCATTGACAACACCGAGGTTTACATTCTAGATGCCCACTTAAATCCGGTGCCTGTTGGTATTCCTGGCGAACTTTTGATTGGAGGCGATGGTTTAGCCAAAGGCTATCTGAATCGTCTTGATCTAACAGCAGAGAAATTTATTCAACATCCATTTAGCGGCGACTCTAGTGCAAAGCTATATAAAACAGGTGATTTAGTTCGCTATCTACCGAACGGGATGATTAAATATATCGGCCGTCGTGATTCTCAAGTAAAAATTCGCGGCTATCGCATCGAACTAGGTGAAATTGAATCAGCCCTTCAACAGCATCCGACCGTAGAGAAAGCTGTGGTGATGGCCAATGAGTATGGTCCTCATGATCAGCGGTTGGCGGCCTATATTGTCGTTTCCCAGTCAGCCTCAACAGGGATCGAATACGATTACGCCTGGGAAAATCAGCTACAGCAGCACCTAAAAGAGAAGCTACCCAACTACATGATTCCCACTGAGTGGGCGGTATTAGACGCATTTCCCTCAACGCCAAACGGCAAGATCGATCGAAAGCGACTACCTCAACTAGGTGAAGTCCATCCCGCAGAGAGAAAAGCGCAAGCAGAAAGAAAAGTGCAGGCGCAGAGAAAAGTGCAAGCGCCGCCTAAAACAGACATAGAGAAATCAATTGCCAATATTTGGGCAACCGTCCTCAAGCGTGAACAGATCGGGGTTCAAGATAGTTTCTTTGACTTAGGTGGACATTCATTACTTCTCATTCAAGTCCATGACCGTTTAAGTACGGACTTAAATATTAACGTCGATTTGCTGGACTTATTTAAATATCCAACAATTCAAACCTTTGCCGCCTATTTGAGCGATCAGCCTAGTCAACTCATACAGGTATCGATCGGAAATGAACGCGCTCAAAAGCGGCAAGCATCAAGAAAAAGAAGACGGAAGGAGAAGAAAAAAGAAATGAGACAGGCG
This sequence comes from uncultured Synechococcus sp., assembly GCA_937911865.1. Taxonomy (GTDB): domain Bacteria; phylum Cyanobacteriota; class Cyanobacteriia; order Phormidesmidales; family Phormidesmidaceae; genus Phormidesmis. The sequence goes on along the minus strand of CALDSK010000219.1, from coordinate 6,456 downwards.
CAAAATTAGTGAATTCTTTTTGTTGGATTATTTGCCATGGGTTATTCAGATGCAGTTGCTATTATTGGCATGGCTGGGCGGTTTCCTGGTGCCAAAAATGTCAATGAGTTTTGGAAAAATTTATGTGAAGGTGTCGAGTCAATTCGTTTTTTTGACGATGAAGAGTTGAGCGCCCACCATGTAGATGATGAGCTACTTCGACACCCCAACTATGTTAAAGCGAAGGCCGTGTTAGATGATGTTGATCGATTTGATGCTAGCTTCTTTGATATTAGTCCGCGCGATGCTGAAGTCATGGACCCACAGCATCGTCTTTTTTTAGAATGTGCTTGGGAATCGTTAGAAGATGCTGGCTACGATCCAGACAAGTATGAGGGCCAAATTGGTGTTTATGCTGGCTCCAGCATGAGTACCTATTTGCTCAGCATCCTTCAATTAGGGTTGAGCGATCGCTTCAATCATTTTGATCTGTTAATCGGAAACGATAAAGACCATCTTCCAACCCGTGTCTGTTACAAACTCAACCTACAAGGCCCCAGTGTTAATATTCAAACAGCCTGCTCAACCTCATTAGTCGCCGTACATTTAGCCTGTCAAAGCCTGCTCAATGGAGAAAGCGACATTATTTTGGCGGGGGGAGCAACCATAATGCTTCCTCAGCATGCTGGCTATCTGTATCAGAATGGAGGCATATTCTCTCCTGATGGTCATTGCAGAACCTTTGATGCCCAGTCAGTTGGGACAGTCGGTGGCAACGGCGTAGGCATCGTCGTCCTCAAAAGGTTGGATGATGCGGTAGAAGATGGTGACCATATTTATGCCGTTATTAAAGGATCGGCCATTAATAACGACGGCTCCTCAAAGCTAGGGTACACGGCCCCAAGTGCCTGTGGTCAAGCCCAAGTTATCTCCGAAGCCTTGGCAATATCGTCTGTCGATGCCGATACAATTGGTTTTGTTGAAGCCCACGGTACAGGCACTAAGCTGGGTGATCCCATTGAAATATCAGCCCTAACTGCGGCGTTTAGGGCTAGCACCGAACGAAAAGAGTATTGTGCAGTCGGCTCAGTTAAAACAAACATTGGCCATTTAGATGTTGCCTCCGGTGTCACCGGATTAATCAAAGCCGCATTGGCAGTGGCGCATAAGCTATTGCCACCGAGTCCAAACTTTCAGGAGCCCAATCCTAACATTGATTTTGCCAACAGTCCGTTTTATGTCAATACAGGCCTCAAGCCATGGGACACCAATGAGCGTCCTCGACGGGCAGGCGTCAGTGCTTTCGGCTTTGGGGGAACGAATGCTCACGTTATCCTTGAAGAAGCACCAGCTGTAAAATCACCTGGATCTTCGCGCCCTTGGCAGCTACTTGTTGTCTCTGCCAAAACGCAATCGGCGCTAAAAGAGGCTTCAAAAAATCTGGCTGACTATCTTCAAGCCGTCCCCAATGCTTGCTTAGCTGACATTGTATATACGCTTCAGGTCGGTCGCCGGGCATTTACTCATCGTCGTTTTTTAGTGTGTCAGAGTATAGAGGACGCGCTAGCGCGTCTACAAACTGATAGTTCCGGACGGTTCTCTAGCGGTCGTAGTTCTTCGGAGAGTCGTTCTGTTGCTTTTATGTTTCCTGGGCAAGGCACTCAGTATATCAACATGGCCAGAGATCTCTATGACAGTGAAGTCGTCTTTCAAACGGCTGTTGACCGCTGTTGTGACTATCTTCAGCCTGATCTAGGCAAAGATTTGCGCGCCTTGCTCTATCCCCACGACAAACAGGCACAGGCAGCACGCCATCAGCTAAAGCAAACAGCCATGGCCCAACCTGCGCTGTTTGTGATTGAGTATGCCTTGGCTCAGCTATGGTCATCCTGGGGGGTTTTGCCAGAAGTCATGATCGGTCACAGTATTGGTGAGTATGTGGCAGCCTGTATTGCTGGCGTATTCTCATTAGAAGATGCGTTAGCGTTAGTGGCTGCGCGGGGCAAGCTGATGCAGCAGCAAGCGCCAGGAAGAATGCTGGCAGTGTATGCGCCGACAACACAGGTGATGCACATTGAATCTTTTCAAACGTCGTCTCTTGTCATCGCTGCGGTCAATGCCCCTAATTTATGCGTGATGAGTGGGCCACTAGCGGATATCGATTCACTCCACGACAGTTTGACGGCTCAAGGTATTGAAAGCCGCCACTTGCATACATCCCATGCCTTCCATTCACCGATGATGGCTGCTGCCATCCCTCCATTTCTTGACAAACTAAATAAAGTGGCGCTTCATCCGCCTAAAATACCTTTTATTTCGAATGTAACGGGCACCTGGATAACGGCCTCAGAAGCAACCTCTCCTCAGTATTGGGCACAACACTTGCAGCAAGGCGTACAGTTTTCAGCGGGTATTCAAAACCTGATGGAGGAGCCTCAGCGAGTATTACTAGAGGTAGGCCCTGGAAAAACGCTTAGCACGCTAGCTAGAGCGCACATAGATTACAGGAATCAGCCAGAATGGCAGCAGATGAGGAGCTTGCGTCATCCTAAAGAAACGCAGCCTTCAGATGTCGCTTTTTTACTCAAGACGCTCGGGCAGCTATGGTCAGTAGGGGTTGAGATTGACTGGGCTGGATTTTACGCCAATGAGCAAAGATCTCGACAGCCGTTGCCAACGTATCCTTTTGAACGTCAGCGGTATTGGGTTGACTTCAAGAACAAATCTAGCAACAGCAGCCAAAAATTCCAGGCTACAGAGTTCGAGACAGCATCAAGTCCGACCCTGTATGTTCGCCCAGCGTTAGACAATGACTATGTTTCGCCTCGTAATGCGACGGAAGAGAAAATAGCAGCGCTCTGGCAAACGCTGTTGGGCATTGAACAAGTTGGAATCTACGACGATTTCTACGATTTAGGTGGACATTCGCTTTTAGTCACTCAGTTTGTTGCCCATTCAGATAGAGAAGGCTGGCAAATTACGGCTCAGAGCTTCTTTGATAATCCGACGGTAGCAGATTTGGCACAGTTGATTGAGATGAGTGGGGCGACGGCTGCGAATCAACAGCCCTTATCAAACAAGACGCCTGCTGTTAGGTCAAAGGGTGCAGTGCCTCAGCGCCCCGAGCCTGCTGTTGTTAGCGATGAAGATCCCCTAGAACTCAAAAAATCAGTGAACCGCCAACAGTCTCCTTTATTAGTTGAGCTACAGCCAGGCAGTTCTGGTCATCCTCTATTTCTGATTCATGCAGCCACTGGAGAGGCTTCTTTTTACAAGTATTTAGCAAGACATTTAGGCGCAGACCAGCCCGTTTACGGACTGAGCAATACGGTTGAGGCAGAAGAGGTCTCTCTGCCACTACAGCCGCTACCGCTTATGGACTATACGCCCGTCGAAGAAATAGCTGAGTATTATATCGAGCAGATTCAGACTATTCAACCAGAGGGGCCTTATCTGCTGGGAGGATTATCTATCGGCGGCATTCTCGCCTTCGAAATGGCACAGCAATTACGGCACAAAGGACACCAGGTTGGACTACTGGCCCTGATCGATTCTGAACTCAGTCATTGTCATTTTATTGAAGAAGATGTCACTAAAATAATCTTGAGTTCTTTGACATACTTTGCCAATCATCATCGCATACGTATAGATATGAACGCTTTATCCGATGAGGATGTTCGTCAAATGTCTAATCTCGATGAGCAATGGGAATACGTCATGAAAAAAGTCGGTTTCACGCCTGAACAATCGCTTGTGAATCGTCGTCTATACAAAACTATCGTATCCAACATGGTCAGTATTTGGCGCTACACGCCAAGTATTTATGCTGGCGATATTGTCTTCCTGTATGCCGAAGATCAAGATGACTCTAATGAATTTCTACATCAGGAATTTCCTCAGTCTTTTTCTGGCTGGGACCAGCATTGTTCTCATCCGATTGACCTCATCGAGATTCCGGGCAATCATAATTCGATGCTCTTTGAACCCTATGTAAGGAGAGCAGCCCAGCACTTAAAACAGTATTTAGGTCATGTTAATGACTGATATAGAAAATGTCCTGATGCATTAGGACATTTGCGCAGAAGAGTTGCTTGTTTGATAGGGGTTATAGCTTACAGTTAGTGTCCTAAGCAACTCTTCAAAAGCTATATGAGTCATGGATATGTTGAATGACAGCCGCAAAAATACAGCCGCAAAAATTATGAGCAAATGGATAGTTTGTCCTTATCCGCGATCGCACCCTAAGCTGAGACTTCTGTGCTTCACTTATGCGGGTGGCGCAGCATGGACATTTCGTGATTGGGCAGCACAGTTGCCCAATTCAGTAGAAGTTTGTGCCATTGAGCTTCCAGGACGAGGAAAACGACTAAGGGAAACGAATATAGACAACCTCAACACCCTCACACAGGCGTTAGGGCCAGAGATATTGCCCTATCTCCATATTCCCTTCGCTTGTTTTGGACATAGCCTTGGTGGATTAATTGCATTTGAGGTGTGTAACTGGCTCCGGCAACAGGCAAACCTGACACCCGATCATCTTTGGTTCTCGGCAGCGCCAGCTCCCCAGCGAGCCCATGAGAGAGTGCCCATTAGTGACTTACCAGATCAGGATTTTATTCATGCGCTTCAACGGTATGGCGGAACGCCAGACAGTCTTCTAGATAACACAGAATTAATGGCCATGGCATTGCCTATTTTGCGCGCTGATTTTGCCTTGCTAGAGACTTATCAATACAAATCTGTTGCACCTTTTCAGTGTCCAATCACTGCATTTTGGGGTGTACGAGACAAAACGGTCGACAAGCATCAGATTATGGACTGGCAGAGTCACACCAACGATTTTTCACTAGAAGCAGTAGATGGAGAACACTTTTTTATGCGTCAGCCAGCCTTCCCCAAACGTCTCTTACCACAAATATCTGTAAGCTCCGTTTATCCCTCTACTTAACGAAACTTTTCAGGTATTCTCTTGGTGTTTTACCAAACTTTTCTTTAAAGGCCTTTGCAAAATAGCCTCGATGAGAAATTCCAACCGTATTGGAAACCGCACCTATACTCATTTGTTGAGTCTCCAAAAGCTGGCGCGCCCTTTCCATCCGATCGCTGTGCAAAATACCAAACACCGTAGTTCCAAATAGCTCTCGAAATCCTTGCTGTAGCTTTCGTTCATTGAGTCCTACTCGTTCACACAACTCGGCTAGTGAGGGTGGTGTCATTAAGTTCTGCTTAAGAATTTCTCGACACTTGTGCAAACGCTCAAAATCTTGAGGGTCAACAGAATCTGACAACAGTGAATGAGAAGACTGAAAAAACTGACCAAAATATAGGGCAAATATTTCTAAGACTTGACCTTCCAAATAAACACTACGAATCTTTCCACAATAAGGACAACGAATAATCTTTTGCAGTATCTGCGAGATTTCAGGAGAGGTATCACAAAGGTGAACTAAGAATTCTGATGCACTCAACTGAATGGTCTCGCGCAAAGCCAGGGGTAGTTTAGCTAAATCATCCCCAATTAGGCTGAGTAGCAGAGCTGGCGAAAGTGTAATATCTACAAAGCGGATACGCTCTTCTGCCTTAAATTCAACGGTTCCCGCAGCATAGGGCATGGTATAAAAACTGGCATCTCCAGCTCTCATTGTGATGTTAGATTGCACCTTTGGAAACGTGCTGCTAAACTGCCCGGACAGGCAAAACGTAAAGCTGGCGCAGGCCGCTTGTGAAGAGCGATTCTGACCATTGACGAACAGATCTTTTTTAAGGACATAATCCTGTACGCACAGATCTAGACCGTCTCGCAGCCGAATACCTCGGATATAGCCTTCTCCTAAAGAAGATGGCAACATGACCAGGGACTCATCTGAGTTTAACCGTAGCTGGCGATCAAATGACTGTTGAAGTTCTGCGATAGTCGGCTCAAACTCAGACAGAGAAGAAGCCACGTTTACTGGAGAAGAATTCATAGCTGTTGAATTAGTGCTGCTCAGCTCGTTATTTAACTTAGTTTCCGTTAAAGCTTCCGTTAAAGCTTCCGTTAGAGTAATCGCGAGATGACTGATAGGACCATACAATTCGTATTGACCACAAATACCTAGCGCCCTTTATATGTAGAACTCTTTATATGTAGAACTCTTTATATCTAGCGCTCTTTATATCTAGAGAACATATGAAAATACATAGAGATTTGTCTTCTCACTAGCTGAAATTATCCTGCACTTATAAGGCAAGAAGGTAACGCTAGAAGATGAGAATTTTTCTCAATAAGTGCTGTTTATAGAATATCTTATATCAATTTTCCAAGCAACCCAAATACCAAAAATCTTGTCGACTCATTGCTTTCGAGGCACTTGCCAAAAACGGTGAAAGTCAAGATTTATCTTGAACCGCAGCATTTTATTTCGATCCTCTATCGCAAAAAAATAAGGAGTGGTCAAACAACTAGTGTCGGATTCTGAGGGATAGCCCGATAGTTCC
>CALDSK010000218.1 GCA_937911865.1 uncultured Synechococcus sp. | reverse complement strand
GCTGCTCATTGATTTGACCCATGGCGATCGCCACAATCGCCTGCCTGATGAAATCTTTCCACCGGGTAAACCGCTGCACCTGTAGATCTTCTTCAATGAATCTCAGATCGGGTGGCTCTAACAGGTTGAGCTTCTCACTCAGGATGTCGATATATGAGCCTTTTTCTTTGCCCAGCATGTGGACAGCGGTTTTAAAGGTTGAGTTACCGCCAGTGCTCAGGTCAATGCCGACAACCGGAATATTTCTGGCCAGCGCGTCTTCGATAAAGCGCCAGCCAACGATACTTTTTCCCGCTCCAGACTTCCCCGTGATCAGTACCCGCCCTGTCTCGGCGAACAGATCGATATGTAATGGCTTACCGCCAGGTTCAGATAAGAACTCAACACCTCTCCGATCAAGGTCGTGAGGACAAGTTAGAGGAAGCAGCCCTGGAACAGTCGTAGAATCAAGCGTGATACGCCGCTCGGAGAAGGCATTGTACCGGGTGAGTAATGGATAGTTGTTGATAGGTAAGGTCTCTAGCCAGACGCGCCAGGTGATGTCGTTCTCTGCAATGCACTCGGCTGAGCCGAATGCTTTTGAAAGCTGTGCGATCGCTTCTTCTGCTTCCCGTTCTGTAGAACGCCATACCGTAAGCACAGGTGCAACATAGAGAGGCTTTTGCCCCGTCAGCAGCTTGCGTAAAGCATCTTCGGCTGTAGCACCTTGAATGTCAGCTTGCACCACCTTCCCCGTGCCATCTTCTAACGCTCTTCTGCGTTCAAAGTGCGACTGTCGTGTCATTTTCTGAAGCTCGTCCTGCGTGCTCCACCGTTCACGCGAGTTCACTTCAACACTCATTTCTGTATCTCGTATATACGAAGCAGAGAGCCGTTCCCAAATCCATCGAATTTGCTCCCGGCTGCTGTGCCACATCTCTGGGGCTGTTTCTACGACCAGCACCTTGCCGACTTTACCATTACAGTAAACGTAGCCATGCTGCTTACGATGCTTTGGACAGCTAGTTTCTCCTTTCTCTCCTTGAATTAGCAGTGACAAGAGATCTTTTTGCCCTGAATGTGGCACCTGCTGTGTCAATCTTCCTTCAATCTCTTTAAGCCATACGTAGTGAGGAATCTCAGGGACACGGCGCATATTAAATCGTCTCCATAGCCAGCCCCAAAGCTCATCCGCATTCATGGGCGTGATACCTAGCTGAGCTTTGGTTTCAAGAATATTTCGCCAAGCCAGATAGCCATATTCATGAATCTCACGACCCATCTTCAGATACGTTTGCTTGAGATGCTCTTCTTTCGTTCCAACGAAGCTTTGAACGGAATTTTGATATTTTCTGTTGAGAGCCAGAAGAACTTTTCCGATGTTGTCAGTCTTGTTTTGCGCTGCCTTATTTTGAGTCCAGGTCACCCAGACAGTTTGCTCCCATGCTTGACGAATGCCCTTTTCGGAAAGCTCTTTGATCCGTTTCTCTTCATCAAGCATCAGAACTGAAATAGCGCCAGCAGCTGCGCCTCTCGCTAAGGTTCGCAGCTCTTCGCACCTATTTCTTGTCTCGCTTTTGCATTCTAGATGAAAGGTTAGCCTTTCTCCTTCTATTAGCTCAGAAAAGGCAATCGTCAGTGAGTTAACGGCTTCTTCTATTTCTGACTTGTAGAGCTGTGGATGTAGGCCATTCAAGACAAAAGGAATTTGAGCAGACCATTGATCTTTGCGCTGGTCGAACAGTAAAAGGCAGGCAAACGAGTGTCCACTAATCTCAATTTGAAAAATTGAGTGGAGGTGAGAGAAGTTTTGAAAAGGTGTAAATCGCTGCTTTCTAGACTCAAAATTCATTTCAATTGATTTTTGTTTTTCTTGAGTAAACCGCTTCCATGTGCCTGGTTCATCTGCTCTAACAAAGCTGGTTTGACCGTTAATCCACTCATCGCCAGGTGGTAAGGCCCAGCTTTTGATAAATCGGTATGTCTTATTTCCTGTCAGCGCCCACCAGCCCATCGCAAGACAAACCCAAGTTGCTATCCAGTTAAGGTAGCTAGCTGACAGGAGCGATACGAGCAGGAAGTAAGAAATGCCGCCAATTATGGCCCACGGTAGGAACTGGTCAGCCGGTATAGGGCCAATGCTAGCCCTTGTTCCCAGCAGCTTATTGCCCCTTACCGGATCTTTGTCTACGTCGATTCGCATGATTTAGCTGGTGAGTAGTTATGCAATAACCAGGGCCGAGATGACTTCCACCCCAATGACGAAGGCGACGCCAATTCCTATGAGGTTTGCAATAGGTTGCCAGTCTCCGCCTCTAAACGCTTGAGTTAGAACAACGATTCCGCCAATGATGAAAGCGAAGACTATCATGACCCGAAAGACATTGAAGATACTTGTGATGATCGCTGCGTCTATGGCTCCGCCTGAGCCTGCAATAGCTTGCGTTACTGTCTCTTCCAGCTTCTTGAACATGGCTGCATCTGCCGGTGCATGAAAATGGCTGAGTAGGAGTGTCAGAGCAATAACGATGCTTGCCAGGTGCCAACCTTTGATAGGCAGGCCGAACCCGAGTGCTTTTTGAATACTCTCGTTTAATAGATGAAGCGCGAAAGCAAACGTGCCCAGTAGTGTAGAGAATAGAAGTGCTATGGGCTGCGTGATGCCCATGTATGCGATCGCAACCAAAAGAATTCCTATCGCTCGGAGGTCTGCGCTATCTAGGGCAATCTCATTCCAAAAGAGTTTAGTCTTAATTAGTGGCTTGTTTGCCTTGCGTATGCGTGTGTATTGCATCATGGTTAATTACTTGAAGGGTGGATAATTTGTGCTGCTTCGTCTTTTTCCTATAGCTCGTGGGCGATCGCAGGTGCCCGTGGCATTGCGCCAGACAGCTCTGCACTTTTATCTCTACGCTGTTGTTCTGAAGCGATCGCCGCATCGAAGTGTTGAGAATGCGCGGCTGGATCTGAAAAGTGAAATATGGCTGTTTTGCCGCCTGCCCGCTCTTGAACGTGAAGGAATCCTACTTGTTCGGTATCCTTTCCGAAGAGGCTGCGGTTATCACCTTGCTGGATAGCTTGAAAGGTATAAAACCCCTGAGCGTCATCTCCAATACGTATCTCTTCTCCTGCTTGAAGCGCCTCGGGATAGCTTCTCTGCAACGTTGTCAAAATATTGTGAGCCGCTACCTCTTCTTCAGTCGATGGTGCATGTGCAATTCTGCTTCTTTCTTCTTCAGTTAGCTTGTCCTCGCCCACATTTGTATGCCAGGGTATACCGGCTTCTTTTTGGGCTTTGAAGATAATGCCTCTCTGTTCTTCGTCCGTAACGGTTATCTCTTCTCCGATATCTGACTCTTTATAGTCAATTCTTCCTACGGATGTATAGAGAGGGTCTGTGAGCAGTGTGCCTTTTACAATCGTAGTTGCCTTGAAAGCTTCAGATAGTTTCTCAGCCGTAGCAGAGACAACAGGTTCTGAGCCATCTGGTTGTTCTAAAATCTCAGCCTTCGCTGTGAGAGCCGTTGAATTAGAGTTGTCTCTATCTAGCCTGGAGTCAGCAGTAAACTCTAGTTCTGTTAGCTTTCCATCTAGCTCGTCAACTCTGCTCTCAAGCTCCTGTAATATGGCTTCCAGCTGATCTAACTGCTGGTCTGCTGGAAAGGTGACGTCAAAATCGATCCGAGGAGAAGGTTCCTCTTCTACTCCTGCCGTACGACTGATTCTGCCGAGGTGATCGCTTAAAAGGCGTAAGCTACCCTCAACTTCTTCCCCAATCGCAGCTTTTATCTGCTCCTCTTCCGCCCCTGAAGTCTCCTCGTTAATTTCAGCAGTGATTTCAGAAACGCTGTCTCGAAACTTTTCTTCTCGCCTATTCAAATCGACCTGTTCAGCTCGTTTAGATAGATCGTTTGTTCTTTGAACCAGGCGATTAAACCTTTCTGAAATGCCTTCAAACCTATCTATCCTATCGCTCTTTACTTCCTCAGAGCTATCGTCTGAATCGAGCGTATCCTTAAAGTCTTCAAGCGCTTTACCCAGGACTCTGGCAACCGAATCGCCAGCAGCTATCAGCCCATAGAGAGTCATTCCATCGACATCTTCTGTGGCCGCAATAGAGCCTTGACCATATCTAAGGTTCTCTTGAAGACCCATAATGAGACTGTTATGAGCGGCATTCTTCTCACGTAAGACTTTTTCCTCTTCTCTCGAATTGGTTGTTTTATTGTTGCCGCTCTCAACAGATTTTTTCTTTTCAGATATTTGAGGTGTACTCATATTGACTCTCACGAGAAATTTTCTCAGTTCAAGAACAACTAGGTAAATCCGTGGTTGGAACTCTATTAGGCTCTATGAAAGCACAGAGAAAAAATAGGTGAAAGTTAACTTATATAGTGCTTTGAGAGATCGCCAGTCGCAAGCAATGACCGCAAAATGGGTCAAGATGTCATCTAATTACCGTTCTGATAAATTTTTCCCTTAGCAAAGGATCGGCGGCCTGAAAATGCGCAATAGTTAGAAATAATCGTGGCTATGTTCTTCGGAGCTGAAGGAATAAAAATAGGCATTTCATTCCATTTTCGGGAGTGAAATTCAACCGATGCAACCCTCGAATTTGTTAATTTATCGATCAAAATTTATTTGTTCGATAATTTTGCTGCTCAAAAATATCTTTGGTACAGGTTTTCTCTTTTTGAGTGTGGTAGAAATGGAAAAACACAAAACCTTCCCAGCAATTCGTATGTTAGAAATTGCATTTGATCCAGGAACTTCCCTGACAAAGGTTGTCTATAGTTTTCAGGGCGAACCCACTCAAGTCATGGTGATGGAGCCTGAAATCCTTGAACTACCTGTCTACTCATTTGAAGATAATAGTCAGGATATCTTTAGCAACCGAGACGACCGCCCCGAGGATGATGCTTGGCTGAAGCTAAAGCGTTCCGATGAGGGCTGCTTTGTTCTCGGCTATTTGGCTAGGACAATGAACGTTTCGCCTCAAGTCTCTTCAGCGAAGCATAAGAAATCTGTTTTGAAGCTTTTGGCTGTCATTGGCGCGATCGCTCAAAAACGTGGCTTACAGGATCGCTTTTCTGTCAAGGTGTCCTGTGTTCTTCCCTATAACGAGATGGCTGAGAAGGGTCTGTTCGAGAAGGCGTTAGTTTCTGCTTTACGAAGCTTCTATTTCAGAGGAAAACACTACAAGGTCAAACTGGACTACTTCTTCTGTGCCCCAGAAGGTGGCGGAATTGCAGTCAAGATGCGAGCTGACTCCTCTGCCGATTCTTTTAGTCAGAAAACAGTGGCCGTTCTCATGTTTGGGCACCGAAATACGAGCTGCCTAACGTTTTCACGCGGTAAGATTCTGGCCTCCTGCACAGCAACAAGTGATTTAGGATTCCACAGATTAATAGAGACGGTTTCTCAACGCTCATTCATTAGCGATAGTGACCTCCTAATCCAAAGCATTTATGCCATGCACACAGATATTTCAGAAGATGACATCAACTTACGCCGCCTAGTAAGAGCTAGAGCCAGCGAAGGTGCTTCTTCACAAGCTGGCGATATTGCTCGGGCGATCGCGATTGCTCGTAGTCAATACTGGGCAGTGATTAAAGACTGGATATGCCGCACCCTGCCTCCTGAGGTAGATCTAGCCTTGATCTCGGGAGGTGCAGCATCCTCTCCTTTTCTGCGTGAGGAGATAGAAAAGCTGGACTTTGTTTCATCCTTTTCGTGGGTTGAAACCGTTCCCTTTGTGAAAGATCGTCTGAGAAAATTTCCTGCCGAAGACAATCTCAGCGTTCGCTTTGCTGATGTGTCATGTCTCTTTGACGCAGTATTTTCTGCTTCTAGAAATCCGGTCGCTGTTGCCTGAGGATGTCTGCATGAAAAGTAAATTAAGCGGAGATACTGAATTCCTTGACGTTCGGCTTAGAGCTAAGGCCGGTAGTCGGATGGCGATGGTACTGAAGTACATAAGGGAGAACTCTGATAGCTCGACTGACTCTGTAAAAGAGCTGTTGATAGCTAGGTTTCTTGCTTTAGCGATGCAGCAGTATCTAGATGAAGACGAATGGAGTAGCGTGAAGACTCAGATCGTGGCTGAGAACTTAGGCCGACTAAGAGGATATAGCGAAGCGATCGCCCTTGCTAATGGCATTGGCATAGCCGAGAGGACGGTCTATCAGATTGACTCACCGAACCTGAGTCTTATTGACGACAACAGCGCTGCGCCGCCGCAACCAGCCGACTACAACTATATGTTTGGAACTTGAGATGTCTGATATTTTGGTGATTGACGGAGAGAAAGGGGGCGTTGGGAAAAGCAATGTTACCCGAGCCATTGTTGAGTATCTATCACTCATGGGGCTTGAGTTTAAGCTGATCGAGGCGGATGCTCATATTCCGGATGTTGCTAACTTCTTTAAGGGTGAAAGCTTTAATCTCTCGACCATAACCTTGAGCGATCATCCCGAGCGATATTCTGCTCCAGATATCATTTTCAAAACGGCTCAAAAATCTAGGGTGATCGTAAACCTGCCCTCAAACACCCAAGGGGTATTTGATAGCTGGATTCGCTCTAATCGGATACTAGAGCTGTCCGACGAGTATGCTGTCAAGGTGTTTAAGGTCTTTGTGACAGATGGTAGCTATGAATCTATTAAGCTATTGAATCGAAGCGTAAAGGACTTCAATGGCGGCATTCAACATATCATCGTGCTCAATAGAGGGCGGTTAAATGGTCTGGACTTCTCATATTTAGAGAAGAAGACACCTTACGTAGAGATTGTGAATTCTCCCAATGTGCTCGGCATACTCGAATTTCCGAGATTAGAGAGTAACGAGCAGTATTTTGTTGACGAAAATGAGCTTTCTCTAACTGATGCCATTCAATCTATTCAAAAAGGGCAGGGAATCCTAGCTGCTCAGCGAATAAAAACACACCTGGAAAAGATCAATAAGCTATTTTCTCGCATTGATTTCTCTGAGAACTTGAGGCTTAAGCCGGAAACTCCAGAAGATAAAAAGGCTCAGCCGCCTAAAAGAGAGTCGAAAGAAGCTCCCGTGGGTAAGAAATAGGGAGGACTTGGAAATATGAATTCGTTGCTTGAAGAAATCGTAAATAAACAGGGAGAGCCGGAAGCAAAAGCGGTGATACGTTCCCTAGCTCAGGCAACGGGACTCTCTGAAAACGATCCTTTATTTTTGCTCCTTATCGGTCTGTCGCCTGTCGGCATCACCTTAGAGAAATCTCCGAATATTATCAAACAGACTTTCTTACAGTGCCATAACCAGCTTAAAAGAGAGCTTCAAGACTATGAAAAAATGGCTACACAGGGTATTGAACACGAAATCGCTACATCAGTTCGCGCTTTGCTTCACAAGACGGAGGCATCCAAAGCTCAGGTCACCCTGAAATCGCTCGTTGGTGCTGGTGTGATCGCCCTTGCTCTAGTGAGTCTTGGCTTACTAGGAGGATTCGGCATCTCTCAAAAGCAAGTCGCAGCGCAACGCCTAGACCCTTCAGGTGCGATTCAACTCACTTTAGAAGAGGCCAGTGCGATGGATTGGGCAATGAGTCCTGAGGGGCAATATGCGAAGACTTTGCTGTCTTGGAACGAAGATCTCCTAGCAGGGCAGTGTCCGAACCAGGTGAGAGAGCTAGGTATGACCATCCAGGTCGGTAACAGAAAAGCAGAAAGCGGCTTCTGCCTAGTTTGGACTGAGCCTCCAGAGAAACGAAAGTATGTTGAATAGGTTGGAAAGAATGCAAAGCCAAAAAGATAGACTCACTGCCGATTGGTTGATGCTTGCTCAGAATGACCAACCTCTGAGCGCAGTTGAGGCAGCAGAAATTGATCTCGATTATGTGCTCAAGGCTTTGGTGCCTGGAAGCGCAAAATTAGATGTGCCCATTTACTTTTGGCATGTGGGATATCCCTATCTTCAATCTGTCTCTAAGACGGAATATATTTCTTTGAAAGACACGGCTACCCGCCTTAGAGACATAGAATTTCCCTTGCAGACTTTGCTCTCAACTACCTTGCAAGGTGTTTTTGTTATATCTGGCTTGCTAGATGACTTTGCGAGTCATCAAAGCATACATCCGAAAATATCGAATGCTTTTTATACGCTTAAGCGCAACCATCGGTCACGATACATCGTCTTACTAGGCGATTCGATAGATGTCTCCTTACCTCTGTACCCTCTTCTGCCAGTTATTAGGCTGGCTCCTCCATCTAAATCTGAAATTACAGATATTGTTCGCGCTTCCTTTCTCGAAAACCAGCGCGAGCCAAACGATGAGCTACAAAGGCAGCTAGTTCAAGCGCTCTCAGGGATGCCTTGTGGGGAGATTGAGATCGTTCTACGTCAGATGTTCTCTAGAGTGTCTGATGTTGCGCTAATGCCGAGCTTTGCTTTGGCCTACAAGCGAGAAAAACTTAAAGGCAGAGGCATCACCTTGCCAGCAGAGCCAGATATCGATCGGGTTGCTGGGATGGATGAATTAGACAAAACAATGGATAAGATTCGGCTGCTCTTTCAGCCGGAAGCAGAAGCTCGGGGCCGTCGTCCGCCCAAGGCTGTTCTTCTATGGGGAATTCCCGGTACTGGTAAGTCTTTGGCTGCTAAGTTGGCGGCTAAACGAATAGGTGGAACCCTAGTTGCCGCTGACTGGAATAGTTTGGTTGGACAAAGCGTTCAAGAGTCAATGTCAAATATCAATCACCTTCTGGACTTAGTGGATAGTTCGGGCACCTGCGTACTCTTTTTTGATGAGTTTGAAAAAGCTTTTCATGGATGGGATTCTGGCGTTCAGGGCGGTGTCCTGGGAAAGATGGCCGGGAGGCTGCTGAGCTGGATGCAGGATCATACGAGCCCTGTCGTCATGATTGCTACCATCAACCGGCTAAATCTACTGCCAGCGGAGATGATTCGCCGTTTTGAATATGTTCATTTTTTCGGCTCGATTCACGCAGGTGCTTTGCACGAAGTCTTCAAGGTTCATCTTGATAAGCATTTTGAATATGACTTCAGCTTTAAGGAGTGGCAGATTCTCCTCCGCGAGTACAGAGGCTGTACGCCTGCCGAGGTTGCCAAAGCCGTTCAGCATGTCGCAGACGATCTCTACTTTCGAGATATCCAGTCGGGTGACTTTGCACCTGACTTGCCGCAGTTAGAGCTAGCGATGCTAATTGCTGAAAGAAAAACCTTTACCCCTGCGAGCAGTCAGCGGGAAATCAGCGACCAAATTGCTGAGATTCAAAACATGGCGGAATATGCAAAGCCCGTTTGCGGCCCAGACCAATCTGGTTTTGCTGTCATAGATCAACCACTGATGGGTATTCCCAACAGCGGGAGCGCCCAGAAGATAAAGCGTGCTGTTTAGGTAGAAACGATGCGTCGATTAATACCGCTAATCTTTATTGTAATGGCCTGTATCTGTCTACAGCTCATGTTTCCTGCTCTTGGCTTGGCACAGGAGGCTTCCGTTGAGGCGAATCCATCTGGAACGCTACCAGATTGGACGCAGGCTTCTTTCAGCAGCTTGGGCGCAATAGATAATGCCGCAGAAGTTAGCACAGGTGATTTTTATCGGGCTTGGAACACTGGAGATACTGTGAGTGACATCCTCACACTAGAAGATGTTTCACCCCAGTTTGCTGTTGAACGACTAACCTTGGGAGATATCGCTACAGTTACCGATCAGGACTGGCTACAGCAGAGTGTTGGAAGCTTCGACTTACTCGCTCGGCAAAGGGTTGATGAGCTGGTTAATGTTGTTCCAAATTTGGGCGATTTTCGCGTTTCAGAAGTTCTTCCGCTAGAGTCATTGTTTTCTAGCTCTAGCGTTGATTTTTCCGATGCCACAGTGTCTGAAGCTTTAGATCAGGCTCCGCTTTTGAACAGTCTCAGATTATCCAACTTAGGTGATGAACTGGAGGCTTTCAGTATTAGTGAAATTCCTAATGTAGAGTTGGTTGAACTCGAATCGTTAAATGGATGGGAATCGGCGACTATTTCAGAGATACCGGGCCTTTCAAATGTACCGTTCATGGTAATGCCCAATTTCCTTGATGCTTCTCTAGGCATCATTGCCCGTATCGATATGGTGTGGGGAGAAACTGAAGACCATCGCCAGAATACTGTCTCAGGCTCTAATCAATCCGGCTTTAAAGTGTCTTGCTCTGCGGGTGGAAAGCTGGTGGAGCCTAAAGCTGGCGATAAGAGTGCCTACATTGAGCTAGACGATTTAGAAGACGAGGGAAGGCCTATTCAGGGAAGCTTTGAAGGCAAGCAGTGGATTTCTGGTCGGTATCACGAGGTGCAGGGAGGATTTGGTTCTTTGAAGAATATGCCGTCACCGCTTGGATACACGCCGGGGTACGAGCCTACCGGCAGGCACCCTTTTGGTGACTTGTTCAAGGTTGTTGTTTGGGAGCCAGATGAAACGAGCGATCGCACGAGCTTCAGAATGTTCTTTCGCTGGTGTATATACTCTCCTGGTGAGGGCCGAACCTGCACACCTTATAACCAAATGGCTGCTCCATTTTTCACACAGCCAGTCAACTCATATGTCTATGTTGGCCCGTTAGATGCCCAAGGCGGTGCATCATCAGCTCCGAGTAGAGCGAAGGTTGCCAGCGCTTTTAATCTATCCAATCGTAGCGGCGCTGGCCGTCGTTCTTTTGGCTCTTGTTCAAAGGAGGTGCTTGCAGGTATTAGTATCGACAATCTGATGGTAAGTATAGCTTCGTTCGAGAGTCGTGGGTGTGGGGGCTACTCAGGTATT
>CALDSK010000217.1 GCA_937911865.1 uncultured Synechococcus sp. | reverse complement strand
AAAGGCTGTCTCTACACATTAGAGTCAGTCTTTGCTCCTTTAAATCATTTTTATGTGGTACTGCGAAAACGATAGCTGGCTATCTGCCACGGTTTAATAGCGGCTTGGGTCTGTTCTGTGTCACTGGGCTGTTCTAGTAGATCTGTGCGTCTTGCTTCCAATATATTGCTAAGGTTGAGCGTACTCGTTATTTCAAGTTGAGATTGCTCTCCGTGAGCTTCGTAACACCGAAGAACAAAGTCAGTGTGACTGTTTTCTGCAAGTTTGAATGTGGAGAGAATCAAGTTTTTGTTTTGGATTTCAAGAAAGCTGCGATCGCCTTTCTTGTCACCCTCTTTTGTTGTTTTGACTGTGGGATTATGAAGGATGGGTTGACTGTTGAGTTCTCGGGCCATGCGTACTGTTTTTGCAGTCTGCCAGCCTTGGTCATGAGGGTAGATGGCATAAGTAAATTGGTGAATGCCTTTATCTGAAAGTGGATCGGGCCAAATGGAAGACTTTAAGAGTGTAAGCCGAAGATAATTAGGGCCAGCGTCGAAGCCGTGTTTTGCGTTGGTTAAGATGCTCATGCCAAAACAAGATTCGCTGATATCAGCCCAGCGTAGCGCCGGGACTTCCCACTTGGCTTCCTCTGCCCTATTTTGGGGCAATGTGGTACGAGTGATAGCGCCAAAAGGAATTTCGTATGTGATGTGTTTTGCTTCCACAGTGGTTGGAAAGTTTACTTTTAGGAGGGTTTTGGTTTCTTGCCAGCTGATTGTACTTTCTACTTTTAAGAAAGGAGAATCTGCTTCTAGAACATAGTCTTGGGAGATATTGGAGTTGTTCAGCTGGTACACAGTGCGCAGTCGCTGGCAGACGATACCGCTTTCAATTAGCTCTACAGAAGATAAAACGGGTGCTGACAGGGGGTGGTCCGCGTAGTCAGGCGCTATGTTCCAGGCATCCCAGTATCCACTCTCATCTCGAAAAGCTTGCAGCTGGTTTGCAGGTGATGAGAAGGTTTCTTTATTAGTACTCTTTTCTATAAGGCTGATGATATGTCCAGTCTTGTTGTCGATCGTAACGCGGATGAACTGATTTTCTAGGATGTGGTTTGAAAGCAGTACGGTTGAAGGCTGTGTGAAACTGAATTTCTCTTCGGTAGGGTATAACCAGAAGCATCGGTAGCCTACAGCGGGTATGGTTGCTGAGAATAGAATGTTCTGCTGAGATTGTTCATCAGATACGAGAGCTGTATTTTGGCAAGGAATGAGAGTTTGCTCAGTATCACAAACTATCCACTTGCGCGGAGTATTAGAAGAAGCGTGGTCAGGAGCCTGCATGCTAATTGTTGCGTTACGAGCCCAACTTAGTGCGTTGAAGACGATGATGGGTGTGGCTTCTGTGTGTGGCGATTCTGGTAAGTGTATTGATGAGGCGATCGCACAAAGACTCTCTTCTAGAACCCTTTTCCCAATAGATATTACCTGCTGCCAGCCTCTGTCAGCTTCTACAAAGACTGCAGGAATAGACGTGCCTGGGAGAATATCGTGAAACTGATTGAACAATAAAGTTTTCCAAGCGGTGTCGATATCGTTTCTTGGATAGGGTTTGTTTACTATAAGCTTAGCGACAGAAGCAAATAATTCAGCCTGATAGAGGAGCTCTTCGCCTTGGCGATTGCTTTGTTTTTGATCTGCGTGGGTTGTATAACAACCTCGGTGGAGTTCGAGGTAGAGTTCGTTGTTCCAAATTGGAAGCGAGCTCTGATCTGTCTCGGCGGTTGCAGAATCTTTACTATTTGAAGAGATAGTAGGGAGCGCTTTGATATATTTCTCGGGACTGGTAAAGCCAAGCTCTGGAAAGAAAGGTGAAGTTTGCCAGCGTCGCGCTTTTTCTAGCATATCGCGGGTAGGTCCGCCGCCGTGATCGCCCATGCCGGGGAGCCAAATGCTATTGGGTATATCGGTATTCGTTTCCCATTTGGCTGCCTGGTTGACCATTTTGATGGGATCAATATCTGTGCCTATAGCTGGAAGCATAAGGCTAAGAATCTGGCTACCGTCAGGGGACTGCCACCAGAAAAGCTGATGAGGAAATTCGGTGGTGTCGTTCCAAGAGAGCTTTAGCGTCGCGAACGTTTCGATGCCACCCTGGGTGAGTAGCTGCGGCAGCTGCCAGCAAAAGCCGAAGGAGTCAGGGAGCCAGGCTACTGTACTGATGTGGCCAAACTTTTCTTGGCAGTAGCGTTGGCCATAAAGAATATGGCGAGCGATCGCTTCTCCACTAATAATGTTGAATTCGGGTTCTATCCAGAGCCCGGCGTCGATACTCCAGCTGCCCTCTTTAACTTTTTGTTGGATGCTCTTAAATAGCTTGGGCCGGTTGTGCTCTATCCATTCAAACAGGGCCGGACTAGAGTGGGTGTAAGTAAGCTCGGGAAAGTCCTTTTGGAGATTAAGAATAGACTTGAAGGTTCGTTCCGCAGCATTCCAGGTGTCTGAGATGGGCCATAGCCATGCCATGTCGAGGTGAGCGTGGCCGACGCACTGAATTGTTCTTGTTTTGATTTTGGGGCTGAATGACTTTAATCCTCTGCGTAGCTGACTGAGAGACTGTTGAAAAGGATGGATCGTTGCAGGCGTAAGCTTAGTGGCGTCTGCCGAGAGCGTTTGCCATAAGTCAAGGGCTGGGTTGGGTATGACTTCTTGATTGAGAGCTTCAGAATGGCTAAGACTGTTCCAGTCGAGCTGGGTGATCGCAGTTTCTATTTCTCCTCTACTATCTGGTTCTAGTGTCGCTAGAACGGTGAGTTCGTCAGCGACAAAACTAGGCTCAGGCGTAGGATGGCTCGGTGGAAGTTCATAGACTAGATGCGATCGCACCAAAGCTCCATCGTCATGGCCCGGGCTCACTAGCCGAATAGCGACTCGGAATGTTTGACTGATCTCAACGCAAGGACTGAGGCAGATACGAGTGAAACATTCAAATAAATCACCTGACTGTACAAGGTCACCATCGACGTAAATTTGAGCATCGTCGGCCCACCAGGTAAGCGCAAGTTTGAGATTGAGCCCTGAGAGTGGATAGCCTGCGAGACTGGGGGGGACAGTGATTGTTTGATACAGCCAAATAACGTTGAGTCCTCTTGCCCAGGCGATGTGCTGACGATTGTTTAGGGCTGTCCTTGACCAGTGGTGTGGAGCATTTTGTTTCGCGTCAAAGACTTGAGCTAGCGAAATGTCTTGGTCGCACAGTTGCCAATGGGTTTGAATGTTTTGAGTGTTGAGCTGTCGGAGACGGTTGAGTTGGGCTTGTAGGGGCGCTGACAGTGGAGAGATAGGTGCGGCCAAGACCATGACTTCCTTTAGAATTGAGATTAGCTACGGACACGTTTTGTCTGATTTGTGTGTGGGAGCGTTGAGCAATGGTTTCTGGCCCGTATCAAAGCAATTTACTACGATTCTTTGTCGGTCAGTATCAGCGGGGCCTTAATCGTCATCGCAAAGCGGTGCGCCAAACCCGTTCGACCATTGCTTTGGGAAGTGAGCTAGGGGCTGCTGTAGCAGTCTTTCCAGTGTATGCTGCGGTTCGAGCAGCTCGGTCGGTCGGGCAGAACATAAAGCAGTCTGTTCAGAGGCTGAGACTACCGTCTGCTAAAAAAAATGCTGCAAGGCTGCTGGACTTGACTGACTTCGATCCTTCGGTGTCTGATCAGGTTCTTTGGAATTTAGAGCTATTGAATCAAGCTGCTGGGGAATGCGCAGATGTCGCAAAAGAACAGCTGATCGCAGACAATTTGCTAGCAGAATCTGTAATGGCTAGAACATTAGTCGCTGTAGGGAATAGTTTGCTGCCTGAGCAAGTACGGTCTTTAGAAAACGAAGCTACCTTGTTTCGCTCAGCATTTCTGTTCAGTAGACGGATGGTGAGGGGGGTGGTGGCTCGTTTGGCTCAGGCTGCGGAGGTGGTGGCCAAGTCTGGTTCTACAGAGCTCGCTAGCCTTTAGGATTGACAGATTACAGGTGTGGCGAGTGATTTAGAGTCGCGATCGCTGGTCTTAATCTTGGGCCATACTGCTGTTTGGGATGGCCTAACACAAGATCAACAGAGTCAGCTTCAGCAGCAAATTGCGCATTTTATGCATTTGATAAAGGGCATCGGTGAGCTAAAAGAGAGACCGATAGACTCACCCTCTATGTCTACAACGTCAGCTTCTATCATCTCTACAACTGGTTCTAGATTGCGATCGCTTCGCAGCTATTCAACGCAAGCCGCAACCCGTGTGAAAAACAAATTGGTACAACCCATTCATTCTTTTTGGGTTGCAGTACTGTGGTTGATTGATGAGTTATCCCGGCGAAGCCATTCTTATCGGCGAGCGTTTGCGGCAACATCGAAAAAGTTACCCGGCTCCCATCCTCGCGTCATGCTGCTTGCGCTTACACGGATATTTTTGCCTGAGGCGCAGTCTGCCCCTTCTCTCAAATCAGCTGTGACGATGGTTCAAACATCATCTGATCACAGCTTCGAGTCTACAAGCCATGATCGATTCAAGCATACGTATTGGGAAGCTGATGTAATCTCTATTGATTATGTTGAGCATCCTCTAGAAAGGTTTTTGAAGTGGGTCGATAGAATTTTCTTGTGGATTGAAAGGCGGTGGCAATCTTTTATTGATTGGTGCGACCGGCTGATGTGATTGATATATTCTATATTTAAAGACTATATTCAAAGACAAAGCGGAACTCCCACTACTGAGAGTCCCGCTTTGCTTTAGATTGAGTATCTTTGCTTACTTTTGGCTATGAACGGCTCAGCCTATGCAAACCACTCTTCCACAGCTTCTACCTTCGTATTAGTGTTACGAGAGAGCGTCTTTCGTTCAAAGTCCATGTGGACAGAACGGGTTTGCTCACCGTCTACAGCAACTGCAACGATGGGGTAGCGAAGAACGCCATCTTGGAAAGACACGTGGAAACGGAATGTACCATCGGGCTCTAGCTCAATTTCTTTCCCGTCAATAGTTACCGTAGCATCAGGCTCGGTGGCACCGTAGACGATAAGCTCGGCGTCTGCAACTAGCCAGAACTTGCGTGGCTTGATCGGTGGCGCAGAAGCAAACATCCCAGCGCCTGACATATTGACACCAGATGCAGTAGGCAATGCCCAGAGGCCAGCACCCGATGGGAAGACGAAGGAACTGACGGCTTGCTCTGGCACCTGGTGCATGGAGCCAAAGAGAGACCCTGCGATGCGCTGTTCTTCTGCTGAGCGTGCCTTTGCGAAAATATCGTCGTACAGCTCGTCTTCTTTGCCGTAGCCTGTTTGCCCAGCGGCTGCTTTCTGACTGGGAGGAATGAGCTTAGCAAAGGTGCGACCTCTGAGCTCTTGATTCCAGTCAATGGTGATGAACTGATCTTCGATCCAGTCGGAGGGATAAACGGGAGGAATGCGGATAGGTGCTGAGCGAGACAGCATGAGCCAGCGGCCATCGTCGCAGATATAGCCGACTTCGACGGTATAGTCGCGATCGCTCACAGGCACAGGTAAATACCATTCTCGTGCCATCTCCCCACATTCGTACTGCTGAAGGCTGTGGGGGCTTTGGCTATTGATATCAATATCAGTAACATCGTAAAACCGCAGTGCCAGTCGGCGACCGCCCTGATTTCTCAGCTCTTGCTTATGCTCATTGGGAATATCCCAGTAAGCGTATGCCCACTGTGGGTCACGGGGCATTAGTACGATTCTGCTTTCACCGTAGCCACTGGGTAACTCAGCGAGGTCTTGATCAACAGTTGCGAGTTCAGCCATGCCAGGTGTAGCTGTAGCCACTGCTGACATGGTTTGACTCTGAGCGGTGCTCGCAAATTTGGCTGCTTCGACGGCGGTCTGTCCGCTAACTTGAGGTGCTACCTCCTGGGGAGCACGGCGATCACCCGCTGCTATCTGCTTTTGCATGATGGCAGCTACGAGTTCCACCTTTCTCATGCGGCTGTATCGTGAAACCTCATATTCGCTAGCTACTCTACGCAGCTGACGCAAGGTCATTTCTTCTAGTGGAATGTTGGGTGTTGAGCCGGCCATGTTCCTTTTCTCCTCGCTAGGGCTTAGGTCGTGAAGATCCCGAAAAAAATCTGTATCGGGATCGCTTTCTGGGATCAATATCTTAATGATATGACATATTTGCGCTTTGGGGATCAAGAAAATGGTCATTTTTGGGATCAATATTCCTAATTTATCCCTTATGGGATCAATATGTCATGAAACGTAGATTTTTGGGCTGAGAGACGTATTGGTCCATACAGGCTGGCAATCGGACCTGCCTGGATGAACTGTTTTCTGACAGCTTGTCTACTAAGAGGAATAATGAGATCTGTTGAAAGTGGATGAAGCTGTGCCTGATCAACCGCCTTTAGAGGGTGATGAAGATTTGCAGAAAAGTGGGGGAAGTCGAATTATTGGTCGACTTTTGCCGCCAGCCGTTCGTTTGTGGCTGCGATCACAAGTAGAACAAGTAGATCGGCTATCGATTGAGCTAGCGGGGCGCGATCGGCAAATTCTTCGAGGCAACTTGCCAGGGGTATCGGTATCAGCGCATCAAGCAATCTATGAGGGTATTCACATCAGCTCGGTGCAGCTATCAGCTGAAGACATTCGCATTAATATCGGTCAGGTAGTGAGAGGAAAGCCCTTGCGCTTGCTTAAATCTTTTCCCGTCTCAGGTGAAGTGCTCCTAAGTCCTGCGGATCTCAACGCGTCTTTGAACTCATCGATGCTTGCTGTGGGCTTAACACTCTTCTGGCAAACGCTCAGTCAGGCACCCTCTGTTGCTCAAGCTATTGAAGATCGCCATGGGCCGCTTGCTCTACAGTCTGACATGGTGCTTGCAGCGCCCACTGTCAAGCTGGGAAACGGTTGTTTGGGCCTGAGCTTTTATCCTTGTGTAGAGGGCGTACTCGCTGAAGAACCTATCGTATTAGGAACCAAGCTGACCGTTGCGTCAAAGCAGTACCTGCAATTGAACTCAACTGTATGGCTATCTCAATTAGATGATCTCAATCGGCTAGCTGACCCATCGCCTGTTGGGGAACCTATTCCGTCTCTAGAAGGTTTTCAGTGGAACTTGGGACAGGATACGCAGCTGACTCAGCTGGATATCCGTCCCCATCAACTGATATGTGCTGGCACCATAACTGTGCAACCATGATCGTGACGTCTCCGTCTAGCTCGGATATCTGCTGCAGCACTAGTAACGATCAATCAGCGGAATCAGATAGACCACAACGTAATAGACCAAAGGCGCTGTAAAAACGTAGCTATCAGTCCTATCTAAAATGCCACCGTGCCCAGGAATAAGAGTGCCAGAGTCTTTTACGCCGGCGTCTCTTTTCATAAGTGACTCGGTTAGATCTCCTAACAGGCTAGAAATACCGATGATGGTACCTAGCGCAGCGCCTGTGAGCCACCAAATGGGCCACCCTAAAGACCACGCGCCGATGATGCCTACACTGATGCTGGCACCGATGCCAAAAATTGCGCCCTCTACCGTCTTTTTGGGGCTGATGTTTGATAGCGGTGTTTTGCCGAAAGCGCGTCCAAAGGCGTAAGCGCCAATGTCTGCGCCCCAGATGCAAGCGAAGGCAATGAAGGTAATGGTGAGGCCTACGGGTAGCTGGTCCCAGTGAAACTCGCTGGGTAGGTAACCGCCTAAGGGTAAGTTGGCTGTCGCTTCGGCACCTAAGTCGCGAATGCGAATCCAGTAGGTGGGAAGATATCCGCCATAGAAGAGGGCCAGAATAGAAGCGGCTACATCTGCGATGGTGGCGAACTTAGGTTGAAACAGCAGGTAAAAGCAAATGCAAGTACCGGCTAATGCCAAGGTCGCATCTGTAACTGGTGGGGAGATATGGGCGGTGACCAGCAGGACTTGGCTTACAAAGAGGGTCGTCTTAGCTGCGGGGTTGATGCCTTTGGCGCGTACTAGATCAAAAACTTCTAGCTGGCCCAGATAAACAATGATGCTAAACCCAAGGGTAAAGTACCATCCGCCCAGTACGATTAGGCTGATTGCGATTGCGATCGCAACAATTCCACTGGCAATGCGAACCCAGGGCATAGGCCTCTAAACTCAAGTAGACAACGTTCTGCTTGCACGAAAAGCTTGTGATACTACACTACACTACAGCCTCTCTTGTTTCCTGCTCTGGAGTCGAGGGCCTGCTTGATGTCTACCTATTGGCCTAGATATTGCTTTGGCGTTTACAGCCCCCTAGTCGCTACAGGCTGAATGCTTCCCTATCTAAAAGTTGATTTTGAATCGCCTGGTTGATCTGACGATACAGAGGCTGTGTCAAGGTTAAAGAGAACGTCTTTGTAAGGTGATGTTCGTCTCTGTATAAAACCAGATCGTCTGTCTGGAGTTCGCAAGACGTGCGGTTACATACGTGATTGTTCATGTCGATAACGGACACGTTGGCATACCTTTTTGCTGACAGCTTCAGTGCGTCGTAGGCCATCTGTGCGCTTTGCTCCGCTGGATTTTTGGGTGCGACCTCACAGGGTGTGCTGCTGAAGGTAGAGAAAAACCAGCCAGCTTTACGTGCCAGACAAGTGGGGGCGTCGAAGCTGAGTGAAGGCGTATCTCTAATCGCAACGACGTGCTTGCTTGTCTGACTCAGTGCTTGCATCATTCGATCGGTTCCTTCAATCCATTCAGCTTCTTTGAAGGGTTGCTCGTCCCATGAGGTAACGACCACTAGATCTGGATTCATCGTTTGAATCGCTTCTAACGTTTTCTGCTGCCAAACTGAGCATTCAGCATATTCGCGGCCTAGCTGCGGTTCGAATTTTGGAATGTCTACATAGGGGCAGGCGAACTTTGTCATAGAAGTAAATGCCCATCCTCTTGACTCTGCCAATTTTGCCAGTGGTGCGTACCACTGGGCGGCGTGACTATCGCCCACAAGTATGACCGTCGCAATGCTAGAGGGGGTCGTGGTAACGGTACAGCCTTGCAGCTGTGGCCCCTTTGCAAAGAAATCGACATGACAGCCGTTGCTATAGATTACCGGGACGTCGTCTTTAGCCCGTGTGTACTGAATTTGATTCGGTAGGCTTGCTTGGGCCTGGGCGTTTTGCAGCCATCCAAAGGAAAGACACAGGCTTAAGACCGTGATAAAAATGCCTAGCGCGATTGAACGAGAAGGTCGCCTTGCTAGCAAGCTACTGTGCCGAATAGGATTCTCTAGCCACCGATAGGAGACCTCTGCCAATGCCCATGCGACTATCATAAGGCCGACGCGAGTCGCGATAGAGACCTCAGGATGCACCGCGCTAGCGAATACCAAGATAGGCCAATGCCATAAATACCAGGCGTATGAAACTCGCCCTATATTCTGAAAGACTCGCCAACTTAGTCCTTTGGCAATCCAGCTGCCTGCGTTTGCTTGGCATGTTCGCAGAATGCAGATCGTAGATATAGAGGGGAGTAGTGCCCAGAGCCCAGGAAAGGGCGTTGTTTCATTGAGTCGCAAGAGGGAGAATGCAAGGCCTATGAAGCCCATCCATCCGAATACTTCGCTGTTAAATGTAGCGATCGCCCCCCGATAGAATTATCTTGTACGTAGTGCTTGAGATGCGGATGAACGCTCGTTTTCTGGTTGCTGTGGTGGGCGGATGGGGGTGAGAATAGTGATCGCCCCGATAGAAAACTCCCAAGCTCTAGCCGGCGATAAAAAGAATGCCCAGGCCTGTCTGGTTTCTGTGAGATAGAGAGACAGCAAAAAAGAAGCAGCCGTTAGGCCTGCTATGCAGACTATAGTTTTGGTCCGGCTAAAGGTAGGGGGTACGGCACTTTCATTATGGTTAGCAGGCTGAGAGCCCAGAAGCTGTGTGTGCTTTTTTCGCTGAAGAACGCCTAAGGCGAACATGACTAAAACTGGCCAGACGAAGTAAAATTGCTCTTCAACACTGAGTGACCATGTGTGTAGTAGCGGATTAGTCTCAGGCGCTGCCCCTAGATAATCCACAGCCGTTAGCGCAAAGTAAGCATTACCCAGATACAGGGAAGTCCCCAGCGCTGACTTGGCCAGCGCCAATTGCTCGAAGGGCGCGTATATCAGTGAGCTAATCGCGATCGTAACGATTAAGACCAGTAGCATTGCAGGTAGCAATCTTCTGGCACGCCGTGAGTAAAAACGAACTAAATTGATGCTGCCGGTTTCTTGCGCTTCATAAATGAGTAGCCAGGTGATGAGATATCCCGATAGAACGAAGAAGATATCTACACCGATGTAGCCGCCTGCAAATCCAGGGACTTTGGCATGGTATGCCAGAACAAGCAGAATGGCGATCGCCCGCAACCCTTCAATATCGGGTCGAAATCGCGGTCGATCGACTAGCTTTTGTGCGGTATCTGATGTTTCACAATTCGAATAATTCTGCTCTAGATTGCTCATACAGCGAAGACTGCTTCTCTCTGATAGGTAGATGTAGATGTCGCTTTAACGTTGTTGTCTGTAACGTTGTCGTCTGTAAAGTGAATACAGCCACTCGAGCAGACCCTAGCTGGTTTAAAGCAAGAATCAGCCTGCACAAGAGATATTCTTTATGTGCAGGCTGATTCTTAAAAGAGATCATTGCTCTCTGGGTTTATTCCTTTGTTTAGCTTCTTGTTGAGAGCCGCAGGTCAGTCCCTTATTCGTCACTAAAAGAGACTGACCGATTAGCGAGCTATGAATTAGTGGACACAGCCGCTTCTCTCTGAATGATGGGCTTGCCATCGAATACTTCAGGAATTGGCACGTCCATCAGACTTAGAATCGTGGGCCCGACATCAAGAGAATCTGCCTCCGGCAGCGTAGCACCAGCTTCTACACCAGGGCCTTGAACGTTGATAAATCCTCTGCAACGATGGCTGCCTGTTCTTCGGAAGGGCACAGGGCCGATGCGACCGCAGTCAGGATGGTCGACAACGTCAGCAGGAACCTCAGCCCACTCGACAACCAGATCGGCGCAGGGATGCTTAGGATCGCGATCGAATCCAGATTCGCGTGAACGAATCACCCGCTTCACAACCTTTCGACCATTTCTTGGGTTAGTCAGCTCCATAAGCTTTGTGGCCAGCTCGTCGCATACCGCGTTGTAGTCAGCTGGTTCAACAATGCCCTCGGGCTCTCTGCCTTTCATGTTGATCCGAATGTAGCCTTCAGAAAAGCTGGGCAATGCAAATGCTTTCATGGATGGCCAGAAAGGCTTATACCAGGAGACGGGCTGCCAGAAGAAGGGATCTTTCTCCTGCTGTAGCTTCTGTGGCGAAACCATATCTGGCTTAGACGCAGTTCCTAAGACGCGGTCGATATATTTGTGAGTCTTACTGGGTAGGTTCTGGCGTAGCGCTTTGCGCAATGGGTTGGCATCTTCTCGGCGCTGCCAAACTTCACCTGTCCAGGTTTTTCTTCTGGGGTTGAGCAGCGGTGGTGACAGTGGCTTGTTCATATCACCTTTGGCGATAAGCGCCTTACCTGGAAAGTTCCATCGATACAGAAACTCTCCGAGCATAAACATGCTAGGAACGTCTGTTGTATTGCTGCCGCTGCCGTGCACTGAGAAAACCACAATGTAGGCATTGTCTGGTGCCTGTTCCATGATCTCGCCAAGCGCTTTGTCGGTTGCTTGGAAGGTCTCTAACAGGGGATCGGTTTCAGGGAGGCGATCGCGAAAACATTCATACAGAGGGTGGTCTTCTTGACTTAGGAACCAGAAATCATGTCCTGCAGAATGGGGCTCTCCAAAAATCGTCAGGAACAGATCCCACTCCTCTTGCTCAAGAAAATCTTTGCAGATTTCAGTTCTGTGCTTAATCCCTGAGATTAGAGCTGTCTTTAGCCGATCCAAATAGCCTTGGTCCCACCAGTCACCGTGGTCTTTGTGCAGTGCGGGGTGCAATCCATGTTCACTTTTCAGCTTCTCGAAAACCTCTTTGGGCTCGGAGTGACTGGGCGTGCTGGGTGAATGTGCTCCCCAGGCTAGCACCTGAACACCGTTGACGTTTGGGCTGAGCGTTCCTTTCGGCGTATCGAAAATAGCAACTCGGCGCTCAGGGCCTACCGCATAGAAAGGGGGATATTCCTTGAAGTCATACGCCTGAATGTTGTGGATATCGTAGGTGCCCTCTGTGATCTCAACTTCACCCCAATAGCCCGTCTTTTCTGCTGAACAAGCCGTTAAGAAGTTAGTCCAGGGGGTTTCTGCTTTGTATCGGTTATCGCCATGGAGGCGCGCGTAGGTGCCGTTCTCGCGGAGCTTCTTAATATTTTCGAGATGGCCTTCCTCTATCCACCTATCAAGCAAATCAGGATCAGCAGCATCTAAACCAATAGCAATGACGGGTCGTTTCATATCGTTAGAGTCCTCGGGTAAAACTATCAGTGAATTGATTGGAGTTAAGAAGGGGGCCTGCTGTTTGTTAGTTCTTTAAAGTGGCCTTTGATTAGCCCTGGGGAAACAACAAGTTTTGTAGGTAGTAAAACGGACTGATGAAGCTACCAATGAAAAATTCCATTTCACAGGCAGCGACGAGGTCTGTTTGCATTTTGTTTCTGTATTTCAGCCAATGTAGAACAACCCGACGTAAGTTACTGGCAAGCAGTTTGAGAAACAAAAAGGGTTTTTTCCAGGTCTGTGTGTTGATCATTCTGAGCTGGCAGACGCAGAGACCAGAGCCTCGGCTGAGCTTGGTAAGATAGCCTCTTTCAAACCTGCGCTTAGGAATTTGATGCGCCGCTTTCATCGCGGGTGCGTACCAAATTTCCCAGTCTTCTCCGTGCATGTGCAGAAGAATTTCGTAGTCGTCACCGCCAACCATAGCGTTGCTAACCCGTCCGACAAGCTTAGGATTGTCGGGCACGGTTTCATCCCACGCTTTCCTGCGTACAACCCAAGCGGCCCCCGGCGGAAGGCTGAGGTTCTCGGGATCGTATTGATGGGGCGTTGGGCCACGCTCTCTCAGGGCTAAGAAGGACTGAATTCTTGCAAAGCCTGCGGGAGGATCGATTTCGAACTCACCTCGGATTTCTCCACCGAAGGCACCCACCTTAGGATGAGATTCTCCGAAGTTGTAGGCTTCAGCAACCCAATCTTCGGCTGGAATTATATCGTCGTCGATAAATCCTAGCCACTTACTGTCTGAAGCTGCGATCGCCTTAAGCCTGGCGTGAGCGATACCTTGTTCTTTCTCAAAGACATACTTTAAGGTTGGCATCTGCTCGGACGGCTGTGCTTGCTGTAAGTTCGCCCACTGTGACTGATACTGCTTAACCAGCGCGGCAGTGTTGTCGCTACTGTTATTGTCTACAACTAGGATGCGCCATGAGAAATGCGCTGTATCCTTTTGGACTCTTAGGTTGTCTAGCAGCTGGGGTAACCTTTCTGCACCATTGTAGGTGGGAATTGCTACGGTAAAGTCCATCTGTATGTATCCAATGATAAAAAAGCAGTGTTATGAAAACGTTAAGGCTGCAAGCAGCCGCTCCGCAGCTTCTAAAAACTTTGAGCTTTGTTAAACAAGAATACTCAAAATACCCAGTAACCACGGAGCTTCCGCTGCTAACTTTATACAGTCTTTGTCAGACAGCCGGTGAGCAGCTCACAAATCGGACTGTTTCCTTCATCCACTCATTAAGAATTAGACGGATTGACAGCTTGTTGAGTCCTCCAAGTGAGGACTCAACAAGCTGTTTGAAGACCAACCCGCCTGTATCTGAACATCTGGTATCTGACACCTAGATCTCTGACAGTCAGACAATCTCAGTTGCGTTTAGCAAGTTAGCTGACTGCTGACTTGTTTGAAGCAGCTCGTTACCTGTTTCGAACAGAAGGCCCGTATAAACACCCTCAGTGCCTGTAGACGTAGGGCCACTGCTGCCATCCGTATAGTATTCAGAGGTGATGAACTCATCGGTAGCTATAGATGCAAATGGGCTATTCCAATTAGAACTGTACGTAAGCACGTCAGTGTTTTTAGCGTTGGTGAGCGCGTCTTCCGATGCAGACTCACTATAAACAGCGCTTTGGCTAATCGTCCCTGTTAACGGGTCTACGTTGCTAGTGCTCGCCAAGGTGCGAGCCGTTGAACCTTTAGTTTCGCTAAGAACGCTATCGATTGCACCGTAGAAGACATCCGCAATTTTTTGATTGCCTCGGTCATTCGGGTGAAAGCCATCAGCCTCTAAGTCTTGGCTACTGTTCAAGGCGTTACCAACATCTGCAAACCTGACTTTTTTGCCTTCGCTGATCTTGTTCGCAACGATGTTAGACACCCGGTCGTTGTAGCTATCGACGCGCTGAGAAAACGTGGAGAGGATAGAGCCTGCAAGATCGTCAGGATTTGTGGGACCGATAGAGGACACAATCAGCTCACTAGCAGGTCTGAGCTGAACAATAGTATCAATGAGGTTGCTGAGCTGCTGAGCTGCTGAATCCACCGTGATTCCTGACGCCAGCATGTCATTTGTGCCGATGTTGAGCAGAATGATTTCTGGCTTGTACTGGCCTAGCCAGCTAGTGATGTTGCTGGCGATCTGACTGATTTTCCATCCGCCGTGACCTTCGTGGTTCTGATCGAAGCCACCAGACCCATTGGTTTGGGAGCCAACGAAGTCGAACTTGACGCCGTTGTTTTTCAGCAGGTTAGAAAGGTGATCTCGATAGCCGTTCTGCAGGTCTCTGTTGCTGATCTTCCCATTGCTGCCAAATTCTGCACCTCGGGTAATGGAGTCACCTAAAGGCATGATTTCAAGAACGCCGTTGCTTCCTGCTAAAGGCCCGTCAGGCTGTTGTCCTCCTTTTTTCACAAACTCGATAGAGTCAATTCTGCCGAGTTCGCCGTCATCTTCCTGGGCGAAGAGCTGAAGCGTATCACCCGCCGTGAGCGCGACGT
>CALDSK010000216.1 GCA_937911865.1 uncultured Synechococcus sp. | reverse complement strand
CCACACTCTTCTCTGCACTAATCACAGTCACTGCCTACGTCCTAAATAACTTTGGCATTCGCCTTATCGGTGCTTCGCTGACAGCGCTGATTAGCGCAACGACACCAACGCTGACCGCTCTATTTGCCTGGTTCACACTTCAAGAAAGCCTACAGCTGCAGCAGATAGTAGGCGTAGCATTAGTAACAGCAGGCGTTGCCGTTCTCAGCCTAAAGACAAGCCGGTAGGGACTACCCGTTCAGCGGGAATGAAAAAGCGCGAACCTTCTTAAACAAAGCCGTCAGCGTCGTCAATTAGTATTAAGCTTTTAGAGTTTATAGCTGGATGACTCTATGGTAGCGGGAACAAGAAACGTTGCGGTTTTGCTGTTTGAGGCTGTTGAAGTTTTAGACTTTGCAGGCCCCTTCGAGGTGTTTTCGATTACAGGAAAACGTGATGGCAGCACTCCTTTCAATGTGTATACCGTAGCTGAAAAGTCACCGATTCTTGCTCGCAACGCGCTCAGCATTAATCCTGACTATCTGCTCAACAACTGCCCCGAACCAGACATTCTAATTGTGCCAGGTGGCGGTGGATATCACGCTGATGGTACACCCTACGGCACGCGAAAAGAAATTGACAATCTGGCACTGCTTAGCTGGATTGAACAGAAAAGCCAAAAGACT
Organism: uncultured Synechococcus sp.; assembly: GCA_937911865.1. Classification (GTDB taxonomy): domain Bacteria; phylum Cyanobacteriota; class Cyanobacteriia; order Phormidesmidales; family Phormidesmidaceae; genus Phormidesmis. The sequence goes on along the minus strand of CALDSK010000216.1, from coordinate 5,100 downwards.
GAAAAGCTGCTGTCAGTATGCACAGGCGCTTTGCTACTAGCAAAAATTGGACTGCTATCAGACAAAGTAGCCACTACTCATCACGGTGCGATCGCTCAACTGACAGAAATGCTCTCCCCAGAGCAAGTCCACCCAGAAGCCCGCATTGCAGATAACGGCAGCCTCATTCTCTCTGGTGGAATTTCAGCAGGCATTGATATGTCGCTCTATGTAGTTGCCAAACTGCTGGGTTTAGAAGTCGCTGAAGAGACTGCCAAATATATGGAATATCGCTGGGATTACAAACAGCTAGCAGTCATCACTAACGCGCTCAATTAGCAGCCAAACAGTAAGAAGCCGCGAGAAGAATAATATTGCTGTAGCCACTGGTGAACCATGCTACCCATGTTTGCCAGTACAGCAGAGTCTATTGAAATATGCAGCGTGTCTTGACTCCACTGAGCGATGCTGTGCAACAGCTGCTGCCGAGCACGGTTGAGCTGCCTAGAAACCTGATACTGCTTAACCTGCAATTGACTCGCAATTTTCTGTTGAGTCGTATTCTCTTGATAATAGAGGCTCAATAGCTTTTGTACGGGTGCATCCAAATGAGCGATCGCATCTGTCAAAACCAGCTCTATCGCCTGCCTTCTATCTTGCCGTTCATTGTGTGCTTCCATCGATAGCATCAGCGTCATTGGCGTATCTTCCACCTTTAGCTCGTCTATCCGCTCTCGGTAGTCATCGCACTGCAACTGGTTTAAGGAAGTTGTTTTGGGCATTACCAGCGAGCGGGCCGCCTGTACCAATTTTTTCAGGCGCTCAGCGACGCCTTCAGCATCGAGCAGATTTTCCGCAGGACTTTGCCGTACGCGAAGCTGGTTATATTGCACGGCAATATTTTCCAATTGCTCTACAGTGGGCTGACACAGCTGACGCACCGTTCGCCTAGCAGCTTGGCTACCGCCGGGCACACAAACAGCCTTAAAGCATTGCCAAAGCAAAATATCTGCATCGGTTTGGTTAAATCCTGCGAGCTGAAGAGAGTGTTGTAGTTGCTTTTTACTTAGCTTGCGTAACAGTCCCCAGTCACTGCAAATGTTAGCAGCCTTTTGCTGGCGAATTTGGTTACGGATAATGTTACTAAAAGCAGTACGAGCATAGGCCTTAAGGCTATTACCCTGGGCAGGATCGTAATGTGTAAGGATGCGCTCGATATGCGTAATTGCATCCTGGAAGCCGTCAGCCACGGTGTAGTTTACACTTGAGAATCGTCGCGTAATGTTTTTTGCCGCCCAGTAGCAAGCATCTTGCAAATATGCACACAGATGCATCACGGCGTTAGCATTCTCTTTCTCTTGCCATTGCTGATGCCAGTGAAGCACCCAAAACTCCTCAGACTGTGGCTTCATTGATGGCGCCAGCCGACTCTGTTGTTTCTCCATGCTACGCACTAACCGCAGGTCAGAAACCCAGGAATCGAAGCGATCGTTCGAAAACTGAGCAAAGGTTGAAAACAAATATAAAATATCAGTTCTAGGATACATAACCACTATTTACCCAGATAGGTTTACTAATAAAATCCGTTGATGCGGTGCGCTGCAGTCGCTCAACTTGACAACAGTATTGCGAAACAGTGGGTCCAATGTTTTCCCGGCGTGGCAACTTCCCTACAAAGTTTTGCCAATATTGGAAAAATAGAAGCACCCACAAAAATACCTACAGCACAGAAGCGGCCATAGGCATCAAGACTCTAATGAACATTTGCGATATTACGCAGATACAAAAAGAGAGCGATCGCAGTACTATCGCTCTCTTCTCAGTAGCAGTTTTTCTGTTTTTATAAAACGATATCTGGCGCTATGTCTGGCTAGGAACGTAGGGCTGCGATCGCTCTTCAGGCGAAAGTTCTTCTAACGCAACGTCTTCTCTCAGCTCCCGGCCATTAGGCCCGACTATCTGCCTGGGTAGCGCAGCAGGCTCAACTACTGCCATAGTATTCATGTTGTAAGTGGTGTACAAGGTACTGGCAGTATCTAAAAACACATCCATAATCGTCAGGGTTTGAAAAGGTGGCGTCGTCGTTGCCAGAAGAGATTTAGGGCCGCTGCCGAGTGCACCTGCGTGAAGCATATGTAGGTCGTTTACTTTTCCGGGGAAGTAGGCATGGTGGTGACCGCTGATGTAGGTATGCACGTTGTGACGTTCGAGTAGGCTGCGAAGTTCGTCGGCCTGGTTCAGGTATTCTCCAGGGCGATCGCGCCTTTGAGACACCGCATACATAGGCAAGTGGCCCATCACAATGCGAAGCTTGGCACTTTGCGCCTCGGGGCTGGCCAAGGCGCGATCGGCCCAAGCGATTTGCTCGGGCGGGATGTTGGCAGAAGAGGCATCCCAGGTGAGATAAAAGATATCGTTTTGTTTGAAGCTGTAGTAGAAGGGAAAGCCATCGGCTTCAACAAAAGTGAGGTCAGTGTCTGACTGATGACCCTCCCAATATTTTTCACTTTCTTGACGATCAACAATGTAAACAAACTCACCGTTGTCTTGGTAGCTAGAAGCATCGTGATTGCCCAGAGTCATTGCGAAGGGTAATCCAGCTGTACGGATAGGAGAAAGAATTTTTTCATCGAAGGCATCCCACATGGCTTCAATTTCGCTTTGGGTCAAGCTGAGCTTTTGCCCAGCCACCATATCACCGCTACAAAGCACCATATCGGGCTGCCAGTCGGGCAAAAGGCCTATGCCAGCGATCACTTCAGGGCGATAGTCAGTAGAGCCATAGGCGCTGTTGAGGTCGCTGATAATCGCCAGGCGAATGTCGCCACGCGGAGGAGCAAATAAATTAGCTGGACCGACCGGTGTACCAGCAGTGGTATCTGCGGTCATATCTGTCGGGCTTTGCACCTGACCTGGCGCTGCAGTCTCCGTTGCTGACGGCAAGTCTGAAGCGGCAGATTCAGCCTGAACGGTGGGCCGGCTACAGGCGACGGCGCTAGATCCAGCAGCACCGATGGCCAAGCCAGAAAAGAGGATGAAGCGGCGACGATTAAGCGACATGGTGATTTGGAAACGATGGTACGGCTACAGTATGCCATCGTTAGGAATAGGTGTGTGAGATGGCAAAATCTAGTTTGAACGGAGATTGGATCTCGTTCTATAGCTCTAGATGCTGTAGAGACCTAGAGGCTATGGAGGGAGATCTAGAGGCTATAGCTCAAAGGCTTCCGATAACTTGGGCAAACTAACATCAAATATTGTTAGGATTTCTGGGCTTGCTGCTATGCAAAACAAACGGTTGAAGTTATTTCTCTTTTCTGGACTAGGCCTGCTCATCTTGAGCTTAGGAGTCGGAGTCAGTTTCAGCATTAGCGTCCGCAAACAAGATGCCAAAATCGATGCGATCGCTCAAGAATTCCTACAAAACTATCCCCCTACCACCACTAACAACACAGCCAAAACCCTCAATGTACTCGTCAGTGAGCTAGGTATCAGAAGCGTCACAGGCTCAGACAGCACCTTCTCAACCCCACCCGACCCTGTACAGTCCGAGGCCTTCCAGGCCATTGCCCAAGACTTAACAGCTTACATCACCACCCAAGGCCAAAAGACTCAGGGACCTTTAGATCCCATACCCGAAAATCTGCAAACCTACCTGTCGCAACAACAAGGCACGCTAACCGCTATTCAATCTCACTTACTCAATAACCAGCTGCCTACCTGGGATTTTGACACAGAAGAATTGTCCAATCTTTCGCATGCTGTGCCTAGCTTTTCTGGCCTATCGCAACTACAGCAGCTGCTCTCGCTTAAAGCCATTAGCGACTATCAGCAACAACAATCTACAGAAATGAACGCGGCGATAGAAGCGAATCTGGTTATCTATCAAGCGATCGTTCAACGACCAGAGCTAATCAGCTACCTAGTTTCGCTGGTAGTGACAAATCACAACATGGGCATCGTGCGCCATCTAGAAGGCGTTTCCCCCGAGCTATCGAATCAATTTCTCGCAACAGACCTACAACAGTTAGGGCACGAACGCATTCAGTTCGATGCCTGGACCCAATACAAAGGGATTAAGAAATGGGCGCAAGAATCGCCTGATCTAGCCAAAGATTTTGGCATGATCGCCGCACTCAACCATTTACCCCTTCAGCGTTCCTACCTCATGCTCTCTAATGTAGATATTGCACAAAGGATGAATTTATCCTACCAGCAGCTACCTGAGCTGACGGTTTGCTCAGCCTCTCCCGAGACTATGAATGCGCAGCTATACTTCACAGCGCCTTGGTGGAATCTGATTGGCCAAGTCAGCACGCCGTCCTTTATTCGGCAGTGGCAAAAAGGCGGACAAACCATGCTAGCGACAGAGCTAACCCACCACGTAACAACGGCCAAGGCCCTAGCTGCCGAGCAAGGTCAATGGCCAGATACGCTCCCAAATTTAACCTCTCAAACCTGCCCCAATCAGCAGTGGGTCTACACAGTCAGCCCGGCCGGGGAAATGTCACTCTCCTTTAGCCACGAAATCCCCTGGCTAACCGCAGAGGCCATCAGCGTACCGCCTAGCCGCTGGCTATTGCCACTGACCTACCAGGCAACCCTAACGGATTAGCCTGCAGATAGCGGTCACCGGATGCATTCGGTAACCGCTGACCACATAGAAGAGTGAAAGTTAATAGTCTCCTACTATCAGCAACACTGCACTGGTTGACTTTACAAGCTTTCAATGCAAGCTTTCAAGATGAGTAAGTGGATCTCTGCTGCTGCTTTAAAGATATTTCCAACTGCCGTTGGCAGATAGCGTTAGAAAATGCTGATGGTAGTTCTTCAAAGAAGGGCGATGTCCAACACTGATAGGAGTGATACTATTTTGCTGAAGCTGCTGGTAAAGCCGGGTTTCGTTACGTAAATCAAGAGCGCTAGTGGCCTCATCTAGAATGACATACTCAGGAGAATGTAAGAGGACTCTGGCAAACGCCAGTCGCTGCTGCTCTCCTAATGAAAGAGACTGCGTGATAGATCGCTCTAGAGAATAGTATGCTAGCTCAGGTAAGTTGACCTGTACTAGAACCTGGCGAAACGTTGCTGATACGGCTTCTGACTCTAGCTGAGGTTCGA
>CALDSK010000215.1 GCA_937911865.1 uncultured Synechococcus sp. | reverse complement strand
TCGAGAATTCGATGCGTTCGTTTTAGCTATCACCGTGTATCCGGGAAGGAAATCTAGATATGAAAGAAATTAAGTACAGCAAGGATGTCGATATCCTAATGATTGAGCTTTCAGATAAAGCCATTGCCTATGCCGAAGATGATGGCCAAGTCATTCTTCATTATTCCGATGATGACAGCTTGGTACTCGTCGAAATAATGGATTTCCGTCGTCTGATGCCCGCTCAGGTAGTTTCAGAGCTTTTAGCCGCTTAATTTAGCCTGTATTCCGCATACCAGCAGCAACACCGTTAATCGTGAGCAGCGCGCCGCGTAACAGCTCACCTTTGCTGTAGCGCGATCGCACTCTTCCTGTCACCGCGTCATTGCCATACTCTCTTAGCCGCTTCAACAGCGCCACTTGCAAAAAGCTCAGCGGCACAATGCTGCCATTTCGCAGCTGAACAGAGCGCTGCAAACTGGGGTCTCCATCCAGCAGACTTTCATGGTCGGTAATCGCTAGCACGACTTCACGCGTCAGGTAAAACTCCGCGGCGATTTGATCAAACATGACCTGAAAATCTGCTCGCTTATCATCGCTGCTAAGCTGGTCCACATAGTGATGAGCAATTTGCAAATCCACCTTCGCCAGCGTCATTTCTACCTTAGAAATCACCATCTTAAAGAACGGCCACTTCGCATAAAAATAGCGCAATAGCTTAGTGTGCTCTTCCGGCTCTTCGTCGATAAATTCCTTTAGCGCTGTACCTACGCCGTACCAGGAAGGGAGCAAAAAGCGGGTTTGCGTCCAGCTAAACACCCAGGGAATCGCCCGCAACCCGTCAAGATTTTTCTTGCCGCCGCGCCGCGCTGGACGAGAGCTAATTTGCAGCTGAGAAATCTCTTGAATCGGCGTGACCTGATGGAAAAATTCAACCAGATCGGGCTGCTCATAAATCAATTCACGGTAGCGCTGACGCGAGCGGACGCTCAGCTTCTCCATCGTCTCATTCCAGGCTGAGATGCCGTCGAAGCTGCTGCCTAGCACGCTGCCCTGAATCACCGCTGTTGTCACCGTCTCCAGGTTGTACAGCGCCAAATCAGGCAAATTGTATTTGGAGGCGAGCACCTCGCCTTGCTCTGTAATCTTGATACGGCCATCCACACTGCGGCCAGGCTGCGCCAAAATGGCCTCGTAGGCTGGGCCGCCACCCCGCCCGACAGACCCCCCTCGCCCGTGGAAAATTCGCAGCGCGACCTGATAGTTTTCAGCCAGGGCCTGCAACGCCTGCTGCGCCTTGTGAATCTCCCAGTTACTGCTCAAAAAGCCGGAATCTTTGTTACTGTCCGAGTAGCCCAGCATGACCTCTTGCAAGGCCGTCTCTGCGGTTTCCGGATTAGCTTCGACCTGCTGCATCGCCTCGTAGCCACCCTGTAGCATTGAGCGGTACAGCGGCAGTTCCCACAGCTGCTGCATAACGTCGGGGGCCCGGCGCAAATCTTCTACCGTTTCAAACAGCGGCACAATTTTTAGCGCGCCCACCCCCGTCGCCGGATCGTAGAGGCCAGCTTCCTTAGCTAGCAGGGCTACTTCGAGCAGATCGCTCGCGGTGTGGCTCATGCTGATGATGTAGCTCTGGATAATGCCAGGACCAAACTCCTGATGCAGCTTGCGCACCATGCGAAACGTCGCAATGGTTTCATTGGCCTTATCAGAGAAGGACAGTTCACCTGGAATTAAAGGCCGGCGCGTGCGCAGCTCACCGATTAGCCAGTCCGTTTTTTCGCTTTCTGTCAGCTCGTTGTAAGACTTGGGCAATAGGCCCAGGTATTCTGTCACCTCGCTGATCGTGTCAGAGTGTCGGGTGCTCTCTTGGCGAATGTCTAGCTGGGCCAGAGTAAAACCGTAGATTTCGACCTGGCAGATCAGTTCCTCTAGCTCCTGACAAACGAGGCCGGTTTCTTTGAGGTTGCTCTGAATGAGCTGCAGCTCGCTCAAAAAGTCGTCGCCCGACGCATAGAGATGGCCGCTGCCAAAATCTGGGTCCAGGTTACTTTCTGCCTCTTGCAGATAGTCGCCGTTGTATAGCTTTTGCGATCGCTCCATCGTATTGATTAAGCGCCGCTCTATATAGGCTAACTTCAGCCGATAGGGCTCCTGCCGATAGCGAATAGCCAGCTTCTCATAAATCTCTGGCATTTGCGTTTGGTCTTGCTCTAGTGATTCGAGCAGGTCGGGCAGCACTTCACTCCAGTGCAGCGAAAGGCTCAGGCGATGCGTCAGTTCTTGAATCGAGCCCAGATACTTACCGATTACCATGTTGCGCTGGTAGTTCGCTGTTTTCCAGGTGATTTGCGGCGTGACTGAAGGGTTACCGTCTCGGTCGCTGCCAACCCAGGAGCCAAACCGACAGAAGTTGTGAGCAGGGGGCTTCAAGCTGGGGAATGTACCGTCCAACGCGCGGCAGATTCGCTGGTATAGCTTAGGGATTGTATCGAAGAGCACGACGTCAAAGTAGTGCAGGGTAAAGTCAACCTCATCGAGCACAGACGGCTTGAACTGATGCAGCTCATCGGTGCGCCACCAGAGGCGAATCTCTTCAACCAGCTGATCTTGCAAGGCGTTCACTTCCCAAGAAGAGGTGAGCCCAATAGCGCGAGCGTTCTCTTCTTCGCGATCCAGCTGGCGTAAAACAGAAGAAATACGACGCTGCTTGTCACGAATGGTATGGCGGACAATTTCGGTTGGGTGCGCGGTAAAAACCAGCCGAACATCGAGCTGGTCGAGCAGCCGCTGAATCATCTGCGGGGGCACGTTGAGCCGCTTGAGCGTAGGAAACAGCCAGTAAAAGGTGCCGACGTCTCTCAGGTTATCAGCGGTGTTGAGACTTTCCGCTAGCGTGCTTTGGCCATTAAATCCGTTTTTTTCTTTGGCGCTCTCTTCAGCATCAGTCGCACTGCTTCCAGCTTGGGCTGCAGTTTGGGCCGGAGTTTGGGCGGTGTTTTTAGCTGCATTTTTTCTGGGTCCCGCAGAGGCGATCGCCGCATCTTCATAGGCCGCTCGATACTGCTGCTGCTGGCCGCGCTGTTCGTAATGCTGCTCAACAATGTTAATCAGCTGAAAATACAGCGCAAAGGCTCTAGACATTTTGATGGCATCGCTCAGCTCCAGCTCTTCGATGAGCTGGAGCACGGGCGATGCGTCCGCTGCGTTTGCCTGGCCGTCAGGGGCGCACAGCTGACTTAACCGGGTGAGCAAGGCTACAAGCGTTGGACCGCATTCCTCTTCCAATACCGAGGCCCAGGTTTCTTCAACTCGCTTGAGCCGGTGACGCAAAAGCCATTCTTGGGTCATAGTTTCTGGCGTAGCCGCACTAAAGTCAGCGACGGGTGCATTCGTTAGCGTCGTGGGCGAGTTTCCTACTGACTGGGGACCAACTGACTGGGAACCTACTGAGGAAAGGGTTGAACTCATGCGGCTAATTGTGTTGAATAGTGAGCACTCGAAACGATTGTAGGAGTTTTAGGGACGGGTTTGACTGTCTTTACCTTGTGTAATGTAGAGATCTGCGCATTTTCGCTGATAGCGATGTAAAATCCGCATTCTGCACCGGATGCTTACATTTCTTTAGAAGAAGAAGACAGCAAAGGTAGTGAAGGCAGGCGATCGCCTCTAAATAGTTCTTCGCTACTGGTCCCTAGCTGTGTCAAACTATTAGCTAGCCTATGGCCAGAAACCAAAATGCTCATTAACGGTAGGCTGGCCAAACTCACCAAAAAATCGGCTGGGACAGGCAGCGAAATTTTTAGGTCGGGCAGGGAATTTGCAGTAGGTTCGCGAAAAGATTGCATAGCAGTAGACCAAGCAAGCAAGGTGGCTAAGTTCGGGGTAATTAAGATTGTTAATGGAACTGATTAGTGAAAAACGGAGCTAACCAGAATTCGTGATTTTACGTCGGCTTTGATGTCAGTATATTTAAGGAGCAGCGCGGTTGAATCTTTACCTAATAATCACATAATATTTACTCGTGCAAAGTGAACAAGAGTGACTTAAAATGCAGCGAGCGCTAGGGTGGTCCATTTTGTGTGGCTACCGTTTTTATAGTCACCTATGCTAGGTCATCTTCCCAGACAAAAGGCGGACGCCGATCCGGCCACGTTGCTTCCTTGGCTCCGGGAAACTATCCTGCGCCCCGAGCATACCTCGGATACGGGCGTGCAGGTTCGTTTACGCGGGAATATTTTGCACGTGCTGTGCGAGTCAGCGACAGTCGAGCTGCCGCGTAACTACGTTTTGATGCGGCTCGTGCGATCGCTGCTCGACCCCGAGGTACAGGCGCGCTTCGAGACCGATTTCCCGCAGGTTTATCAAATATATGTATACAGCCGTAAGGGGCTAGAGCCCAAACCGGCATGGAGCGCACCGATTTATCTCAATCGGCTGGAGCGCCACTTGGAGCGTTTGGTACGCAGCGCGGCTGATGTAGATGAGGTCGTCAGAACGGCAGAAAATTCTGATATTCCGATCTCTTCTGAGCAGCTTTCAAACATTAGTTTGGCGCGGCAGGGAGATTCTGACGCGATCGCCCGCTATCTCAGTGAAGCCCTTAGCGCCCTCAATGTAGGCGTTAAAGTCAGTGCCAGAGTTGTCCCTGGCAAAGCCCGTAAGGCCCGCGCGATAGTAGCCGGGAGTCAAAACCAAGCCGAAGCAGAGTCTTCAGAAGAAACTGGGATCTCGGAAACTGATGCCCTAAATACCGAAGAAGAGCGCGCGGACACTTCAGAATCAGCAACTGAGCCTAGAGAGCATGATGGACCGAGCGATGGCGCTCTAGCTACCACCACCAATGATTCAGAGATCGTTTCGGGAACCGATCGAGAGAACCCTCTAGAACTGACCAAAAAAACGCTGGTTTCGCGCCTCTGGGTTTTCTGTGAAGCCAGCTACAGCCCCGACCCACTGCTCATTGCAGAACCTATTGCTCAGCGACTGCGACAGCTCCATTTGCTGCAGTTTCAGGACGCGGTGATCACTATTCAGGTGACCGGAGAAGCCGCTTCCGACTGGCGACTTCGCGTCGATCTCACCCCGCCAGAAGACATGCTGCAAGCCTGGGGGCGCTGGGGTGATGTTCCGGCGCTGTCTCAGCTGGTCAATCAAATCTCTAAGTCGTACGGGCTGAAGCTGGTCACTGAGGTCAAAAAAGATACGCTGCATTTGATCAGCTATCCCATCAATCCAGTCGATAGCCTGACAGGTGCGCCACTACTGCAATCTGAAGACGATCTGTGTCGTCAGCGAATCGATATAGATGGCCTGGTAAACGGCGTTTCGCGGCTGCTAGAGGCGATCGCACCCCAAGGCATTCAAAGAGCCGTCATTTACGGACCATCCAAAGATGACATTAGCCCAGAGTGGCTGCGAGGGCTCGACCTCCCGGCGATGACGCGTCCGGCGCTAATTCCTAGCACCGCATCGTTAGCGGCTAGCGGTGACTTACCGGCACTTGCATACTGCCTCACTCGGGCACTCAACCCAGATATTAAAGAGCAGCTGGCCACGGGCGGCATTCGAGTCCAACTGCTGATCAAAGACAATCTGCTACACATCATGGCGGATGGGCCCATTTGCCCGCCGAAGCACGCCATTGTGCCGCTGATTAGCCAAACCTTGCAGCAGCTACATCTCCCCGAAATTGAAGGGTTGCGGCTGTATGGTCGCCGCGCTGGGCAAAAGCAGCCCATTTGGAGCCATGGGCATGACTACACCGAGCGGCCTCGTTTGGTACCCGAGGCAAAACCCGAGTTTGCAGCCTCAGATGCCTACACAGGTGAGCTGATTACGGCGGTCACCGACGAGTCGTTGGCCAATGAACTAGCAGCTGAAGAAGACAGCGAGCGCATCAGCCCGGTCCAACTTATTGGGGAGCTTATTCGCCGCGCTTTGGTTAAAAGTCAGGTGTTCACCCCCGTTCAAGAAAACGGCACGCTTGCGGTCAATCTGCCTGGAGCCTTTCAGTCAGAAGGCGGCAAAATGGCACTTTTTTGGGGCGCTGCCGGGTTGCTACTGGCGGTTCAGTTCGACTTTTTAGTGGGTCAAGCGCTGCGGCAGGCCGCTGCACCAATTCAGCGCTCAGCCGCTAATGATGGCGTAGAAAGAATTCAGCCTAGTCCCTTTAACGATGAGCTATCGCAGCTAGAGTGGCCTAGCGGCTCCGGCTGGGACGATGAACAGAACCCAGAGCAGAACGCTAATCGAGATACAGACCAAAGCAGAGATAGCTGGGAGCAAGCCCAGAGAGAAGAGGGTGTCTCGGAAGAAGATTTCTTTGCCACCCGTCGCGCTGACTCTGACCGGCCAGACTTCACCACTTCAGCGATTGATGACAGCGAGCTGGTGTACAGCCCACAGCAAGAGTTTGTCTCTACAGAATCCTTGCTAGCTGCGTCACAGCTACCCTCTTTTCGCTCTCAGCAGCTGGATGAAAAGTTAGCCCTCTACCGTCAGCTCGTCGAAAGATCGGGGCCACCAGACGTGCTGATTATCGGCAGCTCTCGGGCGCTACGAGGGGTTGATCCAGCGGCGCTTAGACAGGCGCTAGAGGTCTCAGGGCATCCAGATCTAAAGATTTTTAATTTTGGTGTGAACGGGGCGACAGCTCAGGTCGTGGATTTGATTGTGCGGCGATTGATTCCGCCCAATCAGCTGCCGCAAATGGTGGTATGGGCAGATGGTGCGCGGGCGTTTAACAGCGGACGGACAGATGTGACTTTTAATGCGATCGCCACCTCTGAAGGCTACCGTCAGCTAGAAGCCAGTGACCCAGCCGATGGCGTCAATGGACTAGCACTAGGCAGTTTGGCTGACCAAATCACGGTCCGCGCTACCGACGCCGATCAGCAGCTTAGCGATCTCTTTGGCCAAATCTCGTCGGCCTACAGCAACCGCACCAAAGTCCGCGCGGCTATCGGCCAAGGCCTTGGCGCTATTACCCCAGAATTTTCCGCAGATGAAACTACTAGCGCGGGAGACACGCCCACCGGTAAACCCACCGAAACTAGCCTAATCGACTACGACGGATTTTTGGCACTCTCCACCCGCTTCAACCCCGCCACTTACTATCAGGATCATCCTCGCGTAGCCGGAGCCTACGATGGCGACTACAAAGCATTTCGGATGGAAGGCGAGCAAACCGAGGCCCTGCGCAGCGTTCTTCGCTTTGCTAACGAAAAAGAAATGCCCATCGTATTTGTCAACACGCCCCTAACTGACGAATACCTTGACAGCCATCGCAGCCGTTCTGAGAAAGCCTTTCAGCGCTACATGCTACAAACCGCCGAGCGCTATTCTGACTTTACCTACCGTGACCTTGGCCAGCTCTGGCCACAGGGCTACGACTACTTCTCTGATCCTAGCCACCTAAACCGGTACGGCGCTTACAAAGTTTCACAGCGCCTCGCAGAAGATCCGCTCATCAGCTGGCCACAGCCGCTACCGTCTGCGGAGCCTTAATAAGGACTTAATCGATTTTCTCAAGCGGCTCTGTATCGACAGAGCTCCATTAAACTTCTTCCTATGATTCAGCCGTCTATCCTCTACGGTTTATTTCTCATTACGCTTGTAGGCCTTTATTGGACGTTTCCTAGCAAGCAGTTTCGCCTGTGGATGCTATTGATCGGCAGTCTGGTGTTTTATGCCTCTTTACCTACCGCGCAATACATACCGCTGCTGCTCGTCCTGACTGTACTTAATTTTGTCCTTGGCAGAGTACTCGGTGCGCCTCTTGACTGGCGGATTCCTAACGAAGCCTGGCAATATGCCCAGGCCGATTGGAACCGCAAGCGCACCTGGCTGTTAACGCTAGGCGTTGTTCTCAACGTAATCTTGTTACTCGGGTTTAAATATGTTTCGCCTAGCCTATCTATGCTGGGCTTTAACAGCTTAGTAGAAGGACCGCTCGCCGCCTGGATTATGCCGCTCGGCCTCAGCTTCTTTACGTTTGAATGTATTGCCTACCTGGTCGATATCTACAGAGGATCGCCCGCTAGCACCAGTCTGGTAGAATTTTCTACTTACAAACTATTTTTCCCTAAGCTGATTTCTGGGCCAATCACCCGCTACCATAGCTTTTCGGGTCAGCTAAAAAGCGTCAACTTTCCACCTGTTAGCCAAAACGTGGAAGGGCTTTGGCTAATTGCTGTCGGGGCGGTAAAAAAGCTGCTGCTCGCCGACAATATTGGCCAGCTGGTGAACTTGAGCGCTGAAAGCTTACCGAGAGCAGGCAGTGGGGACATTTGGCTGCTTGCCTTCGCCTACGGGTTACAGCTCTATTTCGACTTTAGTGGCTATGTCGATGTCGCCCGAGGTAGCGCGTTGCTCTTAGGATTCAACCTGCCACAGAATTTTAACTTTCCCTACTTCTCTACCAGCATCGCTGACTTCTGGCGGCGCTGGCATATGACGCTAGGCGAGTGGCTGCGAAACTATTTATATTTTCCGCTGGGCGGCTCTAGGCGTAGCATCACCAGAACCTGTATCAATCTGATGATTGTGATGCTGATAGCGGGCGTCTGGCACGGCGACCAGTGGGGGTTTATTGTCTGGGGTGCTATCCACGGTCTAGCACTCATTGTTCATCGGCTTAACGGCGCGCTCGGCGAAAAAATACCTTTCATAGAAAAGCTCTGGCTCAGTCCGCCCGGACTGCTATTGGCCTGGGCCCTAACTCAATTCACCGTTTTCTTCAGCTGGATTTTCTTCCGTCTGCCCAATCTTGGTGATGCGAGCCTGGCGATGCGTCATCTTTTTGGGCACCGAGCGGATATTCAATTTGCACAAAAAGTCTATTTAGATTCAGCCGGGCTGAGCCGCCCACAGATATTTTTGCTGCTATCGGCAGTCATGGGCTGTATGGCCGTTGCCTATGCTATGCAAAAAGGCATGAAGCTACAAATCAGCTGGCCGATAAAAATGCTGCTGCTGCCGCTGTGCTGCTATCTCGCCTGGGTACTGGCGCCAGATATGGCCGCTCCGTTTATTTACTTTGACTTCTAAGCGACTTTTCTCGTAGTAGTAGAGATTTGAGGAAAGGAAGTTGAGGGGAGCGAATTCTGAAGAGGGGAGAGATCGCAGCTTCAAGCTCTCTGTAACTTTCTTTCTGTAATTTGCTTTCTGTAATCTTCTTAATGTGTGCTTACAAGATGTAACTGTTTATGAGCGATCACAAAAGCTTCTACCTATGTGTAGAGGCTTTTAGTTTGTAGATGTGGCGTGCATACAGCTTGTACACAAAGAGATTAAACAATTCCGCAGTAATTGTTAAGCTACGAGTCTTTTCTCAAACTATTCGCTACATTGTTAACAGCTTGAAACAAAGGTTTACCTCTTTATGAGTGACTGGCGTCGAGAGCTACTTTGTACCTAACTACTCGGAATAATAAATGACTACTACTCTACAGCAGCGCGAAAGCGCTAACCTGT
>CALDSK010000214.1 GCA_937911865.1 uncultured Synechococcus sp. | reverse complement strand
CTCATCTCTTCTATCTATTCCTTCCGTACCGCTTACCTCTATTCCTTCCTCAACTCCTTCACCACCGCTTACCTCTACGCCGAACGCAACTCCGCCCTCAACTCCTCCCGCAACTCCTCCCGCAATACCTCCCGCACCGCCTACCGCAACGCCGAACGCAACACCGAACGCAACGCCGAACAAACTCGTAGAGACTTCAAAAGAGCTAAGAATCCATGTGATCGCAGCTGGAGCAATCATAGTCAGCAACAATCCCTGAAGCCAGAAACTGCGCTGCTTCGGGGAGTTTTTCCACCACCACCGTCGCTCTGCCCAGGTCGCGCAATTATTCAGCGCCTGCTTTTCGCAGAGCGTTTCCACGTACCATCTCACCGCCTGCGGAAAAAAGAACACCCAGCTCAACAACTGAAGATAGTCCAACGGATTCCACAGAGAAAGCAGCTTACGACGCTTGGGCGCTAGATCTAGCTGAGGAACGGTAGGTCCTTTCATAACGGCTGCCGTTGCAAACTTGCATAGTGTTGATTACAGAGCATCACAACGTCTCTGGGTCTCCCTCTACTGTTTTTGACAATCCTTATTAAGTCGGCTTCATCAAACTGAATCGATGTTGTTTGTAAGCGGTCGGCAACGAAGTCGCGAATGATATCCTCATTCCAGATACTTACAGTTTCTTCCTGACAAATCCCTGAGAGGGGAGAAACCATGTTGGCCTCTGCGCCATCAGGAAATAGCCTGTCTAGTGACTGAGACGCAGCAACTACCAACCGTAGCGGTGCTTCGCTACCCTCAGCGAGTCCTCGAAGCTGCCCCCGAACATGATTGGTAAAACCATCCCAAGTCATCTTTTCTATTTCATCTAGCAGCAGCAGCAAGCGCTTGGAGGCCAAAGCCCGCTTCAGTCTATAGCCCTTACATTCTGGGATGCCTGCTTTATCGCAGAGCGCGTAGTAAAAATCGTCTTCATTCTCAACATGGCGCAGATCAAAGTAAATAGGCTCTCGAAAAACCGTTAGAAAGTCTTTTGCGCTTGCTTCAACTGCTTTGAGTAGAGACGATTTTCCCATCTCGCGATCGCCTATCAACGCCACACTGCTCCCACTGTTCAACGTCTCAAAAATCCGTCGCAGCGTTTGTTCCTGACCGAAAAACTGATCTGGAGAATCAATTCGTCCATTCACTGGCACAAACGGATTCTCGTCATTGATAGCAAAGGAGACAGATTCTGTCTGCTCTACACTGCCTTTTTGCGTACCCACCGCCAAAGCGTGAACATCTCGCATCATGCCCAGAATTAAGTCAGGGCGTTCGTCCGTTTTGATGGTTTCAAGCTTGTCTAACACCTGCTCAAATTGTTCAGGGACCTGCAAAACCTCCTGAGAGACTTGCTTAAGGTTGTTCTCTATATCCTGTAGCGTAATCTTTTGCTCAGCCAGGCTGTTGTGAATTTGAACCAACAGCTGAGCTTTAAAGAATGTGTGGAGCCTAGAATTTGAACCTTGGTCCAGCTGCTCGATGAAAAAGTCAAAGGTTTTGTCTAGTACACCTTCTTTTGGCTGCTTGAGTTTTTCTATGTATAGCGGAATGGCCTCTGTCGGGATTGCGAGTTCTATCTGCTGCTGCGAGGCTAACGCTACCGAACTTGATGGCTTCGCTCCCGCGGTAGCGAAGCCTTTTAACTCCTCCAAAGTAATATCTGGCAATACTGCTTGCTTTCCTTTCGCAGCCTCAATCTTTTGACTCAACTGCTCTAAATGTCCATCTAGCCAGCGGATGTCTGATTTAACAGCCTCGTCATACACTGGCTGTCCGCGATAAGTCTTAGGAAAGTTGCCCACCAGCTCAGCTTTACAGACCGAACTGATGCTGATGAGCGCCCGTAGATACGATAGCCATAGCAGTCGCCTCAAATCTTCTCGAATCGGCACAGACTCTTTCTGCGACAGCGTTTTCACCAGACGCTGACACACCAGAAAAAATATGGCGTCGGCCTGATTTCCTAAAACTCCCTCTGTTGCAGTTTTAATCAATCCCGTTGGCTTTAGAGCGCTTACCGATGCGCTTACAATCAGTGCTAGCAACCCTGCCGAGATCAAACTATTTCCTCAATGATAAAACTTACTTGATTTAACGATAACCTACTCGATATGACCTTGAGATTGTTAACAAGCAATAATTAGCGGTAGCAATTGACACCTACTCAGCAAATATCAACACTGATCACCCCAATTAGAGACTCAATCAGCAGTATAGAAATATAAGCCTTAATCTACTGAGGTATGTTTACTTTCCACTTCAGCAAAAGGCCTTCTGTAAAACAGGCCTTAGAACAAGAAGTATCGCTGAGCCATCGGCAACACCTCTGCCGGTTCGCAAGTGAGCAGTTTGCCATCAACTCTCACCTCGAAGGTTTCTGGCTTGACTTCTATATTGGGCGTCAGGCTGTTGAGCTTGAGATCAGATTTTTTCACCTCACGCGTATCAAATACGGGCTGTATTCTGGTTGGATCTAGTCCGACTTGGTCGGCGATACCGTTGTCGTAGGCGCTTTTGGAAACAAAGGTGTAGGCAGTACTAGCGATCGCACCCCCATAGCTACCAAACATAGGCCGCATGTGCACCGGACCGGGTGTGGAAATGCTGGCATTGGCATCACCCATCTGTGCCCAGGCAATGTAGCCCCCTTTTACCACCATGTCTGGTTTCACACCAAAAAACGCCGGACTCCATAAACACAAATCGGCAAGCTTTCCTTCTTCTACAGAGCCTACACAGTGAGAAATACCGTGAGCGAGCGCTGGATTAATCGTGTATTTGGCCACGTAGCGTTTAGCCCGGTAATTGTCGTGAGTTTCGCTAGTATTTTCAGGATGGGGCAACAGTCCCTTTTGTACTTTCATTTTGTGAGCAGTTTGCCAGGTGCGCGTTACCACTTCACCCACGCGGCCCATCGCCTGAGAGTCGGAGGCCATAATGCTAAATGCGCCCATATCATGCAACAGATCTTCAGCGGCAATGGTCTCTCGGCGAATCCGAGACTCTGCAAATTTCACATCTTCAGGAATGTTTTTGTCGAGGTGGTGACACACCATCAGCATGTCTTTATGCTCATCGAAGGTGTTGATAGTGAACGGACGCGTGGGGTTCGTAGACGCCGGTAGCACATTGTTTAAGGCGCATACGGTCAAAATATCGGGGGAATGACCGCCGCCTGCACCTTCGGTATGAAAGGTATGAATCACCCGGTCTTTAAAGGCGGCAATCGTTGTTTCAACAAAGCCAGATTCGTTGAGCGAATCTGTATGGATGGCGACCTGCACATCGTACTGGTCGGCAACGGTCAGGCAGCTATCGATTGCCGCAGCAGTCGTGCCCCAGTCTTCGTGCAGCTTTAGGCTCATCGCACCCGCCATGATCTGTTCTACTAGGGCCTGTGGCTGGCTGGCGTTGCCTTTGCCCATGTAGCCCAGGTTTACCGGAAAAGCTTCCGAGGCTTCGAGCATGCGGTGAATGTTCCACGCGCCGGGGGTGCAAGTAGTGGCGAGGGTGCCGGTAGCTGGGCCAGTGCCGCCGCCGAGCATGGTGGTTACACCGGAGGCGATCGCAACTTCAATCTGCTGCGGGCAAATGAAGTGAATATGCGAATCAATCGCCCCCGCCGTCAGAATTTTGCCTTCGCCCGCAATAATCTCTGTGCCAGGGCCAATAATGATGTCGATATTGTTTTGCGTATAGGGGTTGCCGGCTTTGCCAATTTTGGCAATTTTTCCATCTTTAATCCCAACATCGGCCTTAACAACGCCCCACCAGTCTAGAATCAGCGCATTCGTAATTACAGTATCTACCGCGCCGTCTGCTCTAGAGATAGGAGACTGGCCCATACCATCGCGAATCACCTTGCCGCCACCGAATTTGACCTCGTCGCCATAGTAAGTGCCGCCGTAGGTGGTCAGGTCCTGTTCTACTTCTAGAAAAAGATCGGTATCGGCGAGTCGGATGCGATCGCCCACGGTAGGGCCGAACGTATCAGCATAGTCGCGGCGGCTAATGTAGTTACTCATTGCTCTGGAGTCAGTCAAGTAGGGTTTATTCGCGAAGCCAAGCCTTTTTGCAAAGGTCTAACAGCTATCCAACCACTTCATTGTCACGGTGTTTGTAGCAAAACACATGTGACAACGAAATTTAACAAATGACAAAAGAGTCGTGACTTTCGGCCACCTCTTCATTTCAATATCATCTACAACCTCAGCATCTAAGCCGCAATATAGTCTCAACGTTAGCGCTATAGAACCGACAACAGGCAGCCAGTCATATGAATAAAGTCACCTTTCACCTCGCGACTCGCAAAGATCTCGACATATTAATGCGATATATGGAGGAGTTTCACAATTTTGACCATGCCGAGCCATTCGATGCGGTTCCGGCTCGGCTGGCGATGGAAAAGGTGATTACGGATAAAACAGTAGGGCGAGTCTGGTTGATTAACCAGGGAGGCGAAAGTGTTGGTTACCTTGTGATCACGATCAGCTACCGGTTGGAATATAGGGGAAATTACGCTTTTTTAGATGAGCTGTATATTCGCGCTGATAAAAGAAGGCAGGGCATCGGCACAGCAACGCTCGCCTACTTAAAAGCCAGCTGAAAGGCGTTGAATGTCAACTGTCTTCAGCTAGAAGTAAAGCAGGACAATCCTGAAGCGATCGCACTCTACAGAAAGATTGGCTTCCGACAGCAGCCCAGACAGGTGCTAACCATCACTTTATAGAACAGATCAACAACAAGCCTTCACACGGCTTTATGCCAGAAATATATCCTCTCTCCGCACAACTAACCACACAAACAACTAAACAAAAAAAGTTGTTGAAAACCAATCTCCGACGCCCAGAAGCCTCTCCACCAGGCAAATAGAAATATCCGGAACTTTCTATTTATTTGCCAACATAAACTTCTAGCCAAGAAACTTTAAAGTTCACTCTTTCTCTTACACAAGACAATTGGGGACAGCTATATTAATTAACGAAACAAGTTTAGTAGTGCTGCGAAAAACCCCTCTGGCAGAAGGGTTTACAGATCTAAGGCTGAACAGATAGAACAACTTATATTGTTGTATCTGTGATCGCTATCACTACAGCCCAATCTATCGGTTCAGTGACTGTGCTCCACACAAGTCAACAAAGCCCTAACGATTAGGTTACAGATGTATCTGTGAAGTCGGCACACTTTGGTGCGGATGGATCTCGGCTTGTTAAGAAAAAAGCATACAAAAAGACAAGGGGTTCCCTGATGAGTGCAAAAATTGGTACTAATGGCGACGACAATCTTTCAGGCACTGGCGGCAGCGACGTCGTTCGTGGCCGCAACGGTAACGACAAAATTCTTTTAGGTGGGGGTAACGACAGAGCCAAAGGCGGCGGCGGCAACGATAATATGAGTGGTGGACTTGGCGACGACAACCTAGATGGCAACGCTGGTGATGATGTCGTTAAGGGCGGTAAAGGTAACGACACGCTGCAAGGTGGAGACGGTAACGACCTCGTCAACGGCGGCAGCGGCGCTGATGTTGTTAAAGGTGGCAACGGCGACGACACTGTTGTTGGTGGCGGCGGCGATGACAGAGTGTTTGGCGGCGGCGGTAACGACCTTGTGCTAGGCGGCAAAGGAAATGACCGGCTCAGCGGCGGCAATGGCAACGATACCCTCAGAGGTGGCAATGGCGAAGATGAGCTAATTGGCGGCATGGGCGATGACATCCTCAACGGTGGCAACGGTGCTGACAGACTCTTTGGTGGTCAAGGCAAAGATACGCTCATCGGTGGCAATGGCAGCGACTTCCTCTCCGGTGGCGGTGGCGACGACATTCTCAACGGTGGCAACGGTGCTGACGTCTTGATTGGCGGTAACGGCGTTGATACTCTGATTGGTGGCAAAGGCCGTGACACATTCGTCTTCAACTTCGATCAGGTTGTTGGCCAAGACATCCTGATGGACTTCACTCGAATCGACACCATTCGACTCGTAGGTGGCAGCATGGATTCTCTATCTATCTCCGATAATGGTGATAAGACGTTCACCTTCACCAACGGCAGCAGTTCCTTCACTATCGAAGCTAGGAATGGCTTCGACCTCACTCAGGCCAATATCGAATTCGCATAGGTCTTAAGGCTACGGAGTTTCTCTCAAAAAATCGTCTCATATGGTCTGATGATCGATAGCTACATCGATCACTACTTAACTCAATCACGGCGTCGGCAAGCGTCTTATTGATTGAGTTAAGCAACACAAAGGCCTTCTCCTAAACTATGGAGAAGGCCTTTATTTATTGAAGCTAGCACCGCCAGCGATGTGTTAGCTACCGATAGTCAACAGGTCGCGGTCACAACCCTTCTCCGACAGGGTTATCCTTACTCATTTAGGCTACCTGCCTTCGGAGCGCGATCACATGCTAGGTGGCTTGATGATGCCAATTACCTCAAAAGACGGCCCTGACCCGTAGGCCAAGGCCGCCCTTGGAAATACTTCCTAAAAAAAGAGTAAGAATCGATTAGCTAGCGGCAACATATGCCTTTAGCGCAGTGCCCTTACGGCGCAATGTTCTTAGCGCTTTTCGCTCAATCTGGCGAACTCGCTCGCGGCTAATTTCTAAGTTATTACCGACTTGGGCAAGCGTCATTTTACTACCGCTGTCGAGCCCAAATCGCATTCTAATCACGTCGCTCTGGCGATCGGTCAGCTTGTTGAGCAAGCGTCTGAGATCGTTTTTCAGCAAATTTTGAGTAGCATACTCTTCTGGTAGCTGAATGTCAGCCTCTAGGAGCGCGCCTAGCTCAGTATTTTGCTCGCTACCAACCTTCATATCAAGCGACAGCGGCGTTCTTCTCTGCATCCGCAGCTGTCTTACTTTCTCAACCGTTGTAGACAACTCTTCTGCGAGTTCTGCCAGGGTAGCTGGTCGGCCCAAGGATTGAGAAAGCTTTCTTTGCGCCTTGCGGAGCTTTGTTAGTTTTTCATTGACGTGGATGGGTAAGCGAATCGTACGGCCTGTGTCTGCGATCGCTCTTGTAATCGCCTGACGAATCCACCAGTAAGCGTAGGTAGAGAACCGATAGCCCTTCAAAGGATCGAACTTTTCAACACCTCTATTCAGGCCCAAATTGCCCTCTTGAATGAGGTCCATCATTTCTAGCTTACTGCCGCTGTACTTTTTAGCGATAGAAACCACCAGCCTCAGGTTGGCCTTTACCATTCTGCTCTTAGCGTGCAGGCCAGCCTCAATAGCATTCTCCAAGTCCGCAACCGAAAGATTTGCCTTTGCTGCCCATACTTCCTTAGAGGGCGTTTCTCCCAAAGATTCTTCTAGATCTTCACGAATAGCCTCAAGCGCCATCATCTTCTGAACTGTCTTGCCCAACGTAATTTCTTCTTCATGGGTCAGCAGTGAAACCTTACCGATGCCTTTCAAATATTTGCTGACCAAATTGGAAGAATGGGAGCGAGTCTTCATAAATTATTTTTCGAGTTATTTTTTGTTCGTTTGTCATACTTATTTTGACGGATTATCGACATTACGTCATCTATCGAAAGCGGTAGTTCACAGGCGAAGCTGGGGCAAAAGCAAAGCATTTTATGGTTTAAAACAAGCAAATGAACAGACTTATTACACCCATATGTAGATTGATTGACTATCTTTAGGATGGTTATCTAAACTCAGTCAAATTGTTTCTGATAACTCATCACATATGACATACAGATATCGGTACCATCAGCGTCTGCACAATCTACTACAAGCAACTGAAAGGAGACACTCAGCATTATCTCTAGCAGGCAGTGCTTACTTAGCAAGGCGTTTTGCCAAACGCTTCTCTTGTGTGGTTGCCACTGTTTTATTGGGGTCTTTGAGTAGTGCGATCGCAGCAAACGCCGCCGTTGTCATCGGTCAGCCTGCCGGTTCAACAACACCCATCGCCAGTCTTAGAGATGGCAACTATCGCTTTTGCAGCAGTAGAACAACGCTCGCTAACGCTCTTTTCCCGACAAGGGGTCGACCTGCAAACACCGCTGGTGCCTGCTTTCGATTTCGTAAGCAAGCCAGTCAGATTGTAGGAGACTATTACTATCCGTCTGTAGGGGCCAGCGTTTGCTTGACGGGTAGCCTCAGGGGCAACACTATTACAGGGCAAGCTATAGAGCGGCTGCTACCGGGGACGGCTTCACTGGTAAATTACCAGCAGTCTGTTCTCACCAATTGGCGAGCGGCGGGGTTTCTCAAAGTCGCGGACGGCAGCTTAATTGAAGGGAGCAACGACGCGATTCAATACGAGAGTGCTTCGCTTAATTTAGAAGATTTTTATCGCTACAACGCGGGCTATGTCGCTCCGCCTAGCGACTGTTCGGCAGCAGCGAACGTGTCACGCAGCAGTACAGAAACACCTAGGGCGCTAAAGGATTTGGGCACCTCTCCCTACTACGCTCAGTCGATTTATCTTGATGAGAACAGCGTGGAATCAAGTGAAGAGGGCGTTTATACCTACACAACTGTCGTTGGTATAGACACCCGGCTAAATGAAACAGAGTATCGGGTGGACTGTGTTAATGCTGATACAGCAGCAGGGATTCAGGCAGGTGGAGCGCAGATATTGCGATCGCGCTACTACGACAGCGATGGCGATCTTCAGGGCTTAGAGATCTTCGACTTCTCTGAAACCAGCCGGTCCGATCTGCTCGGAATGCTAGCCGCCGGGCGCAATATTCAACCCAATGCAGCTAGCCAATACGTTTGTGAGCAATTCGCTCAAATCAGCATCCCAGATGCAGAGATGAGTCCTACGCCAGCAGGAGATAACCCAGCAGGCAACACCACAGGTACGCCAATCGAGATAGAAATCGCGCCGACAACACGCGCTAACATCAACTACAAACGCTATCGAAACGACCGCTTCGACTATTCTGTGCTCTATCCAGCAGAGCAGCTTATACCTCAAGGCGAAACAGGCAGCCAGGGGGAAACGTTTCGCAGCGAAGCAGAAGATATTGTTCTGCGCGTTTCTGGCGTGAATCAAACCGCTGCGGATACGCTAGCACAGCGCTACGAAAGAGCACAGACCGATAGAACTGTCACGTATCGAACGATGGAAGACAATGACTTTTTCGTTGTCTCTGGTCGTAAAGCGGGCAACATTTTCTATCAAAAGACGTTCCTAGAAAATGGCGTATTCAAGGTGCTCGATCTTGTATACGATGAAGCCCTACAGCCGGAATTTGGACCAATTGCTAGCGTTATTGGAGACTCTTTTGCACCCGTACAAACGGGATCAGATCTAGCTCAGCTGCCGCCCGAAGTTCAAAGAGCTGTTCTAGCATCTGCATCCAACAACACAGAAGCAGAATCTGCTATTTTTGAAGTTGTTTCTGTGGAGTCTCGCACGTGGTCAGATGGTTGCCTAGAGCTAGCTAGATCAGATGAGTTCTGTAC
>CALDSK010000213.1 GCA_937911865.1 uncultured Synechococcus sp. | reverse complement strand
TGTGTAAGGCGTGAGATGTTTTAGAAGCAGCTACACCAAAACATATAGCGATTCCTTCTTTTATGTACTCTATGTACTCACAATTACAGACAGCGCTGGTACGCATCTGTGACACATGCCATTTTGGATAAAGTACCTCAGCCAAAAAACACAGAGATTCAGCTATCTCGGGTACTCCTGAGAAAGCAACAACCTTTTCAGTTTCATTCAATTTCAGAAGGGGAAACAAGCACGTATCTAATCTAATGCGTGCTTTCAGTAGGCTTTTACTTTGAGGCTATTCTTGAACGCTCAAAGCTTATGCTTACCTTGCTTCGCTCTACTGCAAGCCAGACTGAACCAGCCCCTCAATGTCTTGAACGGCTGTAGGCAGCGCTTGGCTGAGGACTTCATTTCCTTTGTGCGTAATCAAAATATCGTCTTCGATACGGATTCCTCGAACGTCGCTGAATTGCTTCAGTCGCTCCCAGTTCACCATGTCAGCATAGCGATCGCGATTCTTCGGATCGTTCAAAATAGCGGGTACCTGATAGAACCCGGGCTCAATCGTTACGGCCATACCAGCTTCTAAGGGGCGATTTAACCTGAGGAATCCTAAGCCAAAGCGATCGCTTCTCACGCGCCCATCTGCATAGCCCGACAGGTCGCCCAAATCTTCCATGTCGTGCACATCTAGGCCCATCAGATGACCGACGCCGTGCGGAAAGAACAGCGCATGTGCGTCTTGTTCCACGAGGTCTTCAGGATTGCCTTTAAGGATGCCAAGTTCAACCAATCCGGCTGCCATAATTTGGCAGGCAATAAGATGGATTGTTTGATACTCCATGCCCGCTTTTGCCTTTTCAATGCAAAAGTCATGAGCTGCCAGCACAATTTCGTAGAGGTCGCGCTGGGTGGATGAGAACTTACCGCCCACTGGCCAAGTTCGGGTCAGATCAGATGCCCACCCGTCTACCGTTTCTGCGCCCACATCGGCTAACAGTAAGTCTTTGGGGCCTAGCGAATTGTGATAGTGATTGTTGTGCAGAACTTCTCCTGCAATCGTGACAATGCTGCCGTAGGCACAGCTCATGTTGTTGGCAATGATGACAGCTTCCATCGCAGCGCGGACCTGTGCTTCGGTTTTAGCCGTTGGGGTAGCGCTCATCCCTGCTTTGTGGGCAGCGATAGAGACACCGATGGCCTGACGGATAGCTTCCATCGCACCCCTATCTTGAATCATCCGCAGCTGTACAATCGCCTTCTCCAAATCCTGATTGCCCTGTGGATGATGCCGTTGCAGCACGATGCCTCGCTGTAGCAGCGTCTTTTTCATCATTTGGACGGTCTCGTCCTGGTCGCCTAGCGTCGCAGCGCCCTGTGCAAAGCTAGCCAAATCTGCTAGCGGTCTGGCATCATCCGCGCCGATCCGTTCGGCAATTTCATCGCGACTGGCGCTAGGACCATGCCACAGGGCCTCATCTGCATCGCTCTCGTCAATAAATAATGTCAGTCGGCCCTCATCTAAACGTAGGGCCGCATTCTCAAGCGGAATGCCAGCAAAGTAAAGAAAATGGCTGCTGGCTCTGAAAGGATATATATTGGCTGCGAAATTGCGAGGTTTAGCCGAGCCAGACCACAGCAGCACAGGAAAATTAATTAGTTTGAAGAGACGCTGACGGCGCGATCGCAATACCTCTGACAAGATAATCTTTCCAGTTTCTGCTTCTGCTAGATCTTCATCACTAGCCTCTTGATCTCGGCGAGTTTGGCGAAATTGTTTGGATACAGTTTGCATGAAAGGAGCCTAACTCAGTAATTGATCGACCGTTAACAAAGAGGGTCGTAAAAAAATAGTGATACAAAAAGCGATTGTGATAGCTTTTGGATACCTTCTATTTTCTCTGCTTATGTTCACCGCGCCAGAAGCCGAGCAGCTAATCTTTACGTTAGCTATGCCACTTCAAGAAGTAGAGACCGTATCGATAGGCGTAGCCTGTTTAGACCGCGTTCTAGCAACAACCGTTACTAGCCAGCTAGACTTTCCTCACTGGGATAACTCGGCTATGGATGGCTATGCGCTCAAAGCAGAGGACGTACAGCAGGTGCCTACGACCTTAAAGATCATAGAAGAAATTCCAGCGGGTAAACAGCCTAAAAAAATACTGGAAACAGGACAGTCAGCCAGAATTTTGACAGGGGCTATGCTGCCGACCGGGGCCGATACGGTAGTCATGCAAGAAGACACCACCCGCGATGGCGACCAGGTCACCATTTTACAGTCGCCAAAGCCTCAGGCGTTTGTTCGTCATCGCGGCAGCTTTTATCAGGCGGGCGGTGACTTATTAAAGGCCGGGCAAGTGATTTCTCCGGCTGAAATCGCTTTACTCGCCGCCGCTCAGCAAACGCAAGTCAGCGTGTTCCGGCAGCCCAAAGTGGCCATCCTATCGACGGGCAGCGAACTTGTGCGCCCCGAGCAGCCACTGCGCTCAGGCCAAATTGTGGACTCTAACCAGTACGCGCTAGCAGCGCTAGTTGCTCAGACCGGCGCGGTCCCGATTCTTTTAGGCATTGTGCAAGATGACAGAGCAATCGTGAAACAGGCGATCGCCGACGCTATCTCACAAGCTGATGTAGTCCTGTCTACGGGCGGTGTCTCTGTCGGCGACTACGACTATATTGATGATGTTCTCTCAAAACTGGGCGCAACGATGCATATCCGCTCAGTTGCGGTAAAGCCGGGTAAACCCTTAACCGTTGCAAGCTTTGAGCCCAAAACGACAGGCAATGGCCAACGCCCGCTCTACTTCGGACTCCCAGGCAATCCAGCTTCAGCGATGGTTGGCTTTTGGCGTTTTGTGGCACCCGCAATTGCCAAAATATCCGGTCGCCCGGCCCCTTGGTCGCCTACTTTTATCCTTGCGATCGCCACTACCGATTTACGTGCTGGCGGTCGCCGAGAGACCTACCTGTGGGGGCAGCTGAGCGCTAGCGAAACAGGCTATTCGTTTGGCCGCGCAGCCGGTAGTCATAGCTCTGGTAATCTGGTGAACCTGGCGAATGTCAGCGGTTTGGGTGTTGTGCCACAGGGTGAGACGCTAATAAAAGTAGGGCAACCGGTTCGCGTCCTGAAAATCCGCTAACATGCCATTAGCTTCTGAACAATGGTTACAATTGACCATGTGTTACTTACTTTTGCTATTAGGGCATGGTGAGTTCATTCTTCAGCCGATTCCTCAATTGCCTTGTGCAGTGCTCTTTGCAGGAGTTCTTGTAGGAGTTCGGGTATAACGTGCGATCGCTAGGACAGCTATGACCTCGAAATACGACGATTACAACGCTCGCCCAGAGCGTCCATCGGCGTCTTCTAACGATTCGCGCTCGGCGTCCCCTGCGCAGCAGCAACCCTCCTCTCAGTCTTCGAAGCGCTCTCAAGCCTCTACGCAGCCTCAGCTTGCAGGCCATGTTCCAGAAAAGATAGTACCGGTTGCTCAGTTTACAGGCTCCGCCGCCACCGACAAGCTTCACCGCTGGAACCCACGAGCTAAAAAGCCAAAACCCAGGAATCCCTACAGAGAAATCCCAGCCGATTCAATTACGCCAGGCGTTCCAGCAAAAAAGCCGCTCTATCAGCGTATTCCTGCTTCTCTGCTGGGCATGCGCTGGCTGAGCAGCTGGCCACTGGTCATGCTGATTATTTTTGGAATTCTCGGGACCGCTGGAACCATGGCTGTGATTAGCCTGTTCCGCATTCCCAATCTGCCTAACTGCCGAGCAATTTTCTGGCCTACTGCCTCAGCCTCTTTACGGTTACAGTGCGCCGAGTCATATGCCTCGCAGGGCGATGTGCAAAATTTGCTTGCTGCGATCGCCCTGGTAGATAAACTGCCCGAAGACCATCCCCTGCGCAGTGACATCATTAACGACCGTATAGAAGACTGGGCCAATCTGGTTTTAGATTTAGCAGAACGCTCGTTTGAAGAAGGCGATCTAGACGAAGCCATTGAGAGCGCTCGCAAAATCCCAGCAAGAACGACCGCAGCCTCTGTTGTCGAAGAGCGGGTAGAGCGCTGGCAGAAAATTTGGAAAGAAGGCGAAGACGGTTTCAACACAGCCATTGAGAAAGTCAAAGCGAAAGACTTCCAGGCCGCATTCACGCTCTCTGTGGCACTACTGGATGTAGAAAATAAATACTGGTCAACAGAAAAGTACAACGAGCTCACCCAGAAAATTAGCCTAGCGCGTGAAGACAGTCGTAAGCTTTCAAAAGCGTTGGGCTTTGCAGACGAAGGTACCTTAAAAGGCTTTACCGAGGCGCTCAAGCGGCTAAAAGATATTGATGAAGAGAGCGTTTTTTACGAAGAAGCCCAGGAAGAACGCAAATCCATATCGAAAGAAATGCTAGAAGTGGGCGAGGCGCTACTTGCCGACCGGCAGCTTTCTGATGCCCAGGCCATGCTTAACGCCATCCCTCGCGATGTTGGCCTAGATGAAGAGATTGCTGATTTTCAGATTTTTGTCACAGCCTATCAGCAGGCTTGGATAGGGAACGTCAGCGGCTTAGAAAATGCAATCAATAGCATGAAAACACTGGGTAAAGACAGACCTGCCTACGCCAAAGGCCAGCGACTAATTGCTCAGTGGGAATCAGAAATTCAAGATGTTGCTCTGTTAAACCAGGCGCGTGAAAGAGCGACCCGTGGCGGAACCGCTGACTTAAGTGCCGCCATCTCGATTGCCAGTCGCATCTCGCGCAGCTCGGCGCAATGGCCAGAAGCTGATGAGCAAATCGGCAAATGGCGTACTCGTGTAGAAACTGCGCAGGACAGACCTGTTTTGGATAGAGCCGATCAGATTGCTTCTGCGGGGACCCCAGACAGTCTCAGAGCCGCTATTCAAGAAGCGCGCAAAATTTCTTCTGACCGAACGCTAGGCCCAGAAGCCGATAGACGAATTGCTACTTGGACCACTCGGATTCAACGAACTGAAGATCAGCCCCTACTTAACCAGGCAAGGCAGCGGGCGAGCCGAGGTGATAGAGCTGGTGCAATTGCGATCGCTTCTAGAATCGGTAAAGGTCGTGCGCTGTATGACACGGCTCAAGAAGACATCAGCCGCTGGCAAACTCAAGAAACTGGCCAACAGCGATTAGCTGAAGCTGTCAATGCAGCTGCCGCTGGCGATGCCGAATCTCTTGCCAACGCCATTGAGCTGGCTGCTCAGGTCCCTACTGGCAGTGACAGCCGCGCCAATGCCGATAGCCAAATCAATCGTTGGAGCTGGGACCTGCTCCAGCAGGCAGAGTCAATGGCCTTACGCAACTTAAATACTGCGATTACTCTCGCTAGCCGAATTCCCTCTCAGGCAGAAGCCCATGAGCCCGCCCAGCTTAGAATCCGTGACTGGCAAAGCGCACAACGTTCCATAGAAGACGCCGAACGTCGGGCTGCTCCGTCAGTACGAACGCCCAGCAGACCAATTGAGCAAAATTAACTTAACGGCTAGTTGTTTCTGTCTGACAACAAGAGCTAGCTGCCCCGACGAATGATTTTTCCTAGGCGAAGGGAGACTGCACAAAGGCTTTAGCATTTTTACGCACAAGCTGACGGTGTGTAGCTGCCTGCTTCACAATCTGGCTCAAAACATTCTGCATAGAAAGAAATCCTATAGGGACTCTCTTCTCTCAAGATTCTTCTTAAAAAGGAGTTATCGCTAGCTTTGGCCGGTACTCTCTAGTGGCTAATGTGCAAGTCGCGCACTAAATAGCTGTGATTTCGATACAGATGAGTGCCAATGGTGCCGCAGCGCCGACCAGTTGCCGATTCTGTATGACGTTCTACCGAGAGAACCAATTCGTCGCCTGTTGTTTTGTAAGATTTGACATCGACCCCCTGTAAGACTAGGAGCTGGGTTAGTAATGGACCCATCGTTTCAACGGTATAGCCTTTATTTCTTCAGCCTACTAAATCCCGAAGATCCGAGCAATAGTAGGTCTCTTCCTAGAAATTGCCTTATTTACCCCAGATACTCTCAAGCGTTTTTTTCCAAACTGTTCTATCGTCTACCTTTCTTTTTCCATTGGTATCAGCGTCGTTAGCGCTAACATTATTGGCATACTCTATCGTGCTTAAATCTTCTGAGCTCAGCCCTGTCCCGTACCCTTGGTAGTATCCGTAAAGCTCATGACTGAACTCTTTCGCGTCGTTTGCCACTACTCCAATCGTAGGTACTTTCGAAACATAGAGTTCATCGAGTACAGCCTCCATCTGCGAAAACTTAACTTGGCCTAAACGCGTAGTGAGTAGAAGCCCTTGTGTCTTTTTCGCAACCATAAAAGCGTCTGCAAAGCCGAGTAGAGGAGGCGTATCAAAAATCACCAAATCAAAAGTCTTATACACCTGCTGATAAAAGTTTTCGATTATCCGAGACGAGAGAACTTTCGCTGGCTCTGGTGGTACGGGGCCAGCAGGCATAAAAAATAGGTTCTCATCCGTTGATAGCTTAATCAAGCTATCAACCAGTGAAGCCTCCCCTGTTACATAGTTTGAGAGCCCTTTTTCATTTGAGACATTACATAGATTGTGCAGTGTTGGATGTTGTAAATCGGCATCTACTAAAAGGACTCTCTGTCCTAGCGAAGCGCAGGCATGAGCTAAGCAAAAGCTTACAGTACTCTTCCCTTCATTTGGCAGTGCAGAACTAACTGCTAGTGAACTGATGTGAGCATCTAAATCATTCAACTTTATATTGGTTGCCAACCGTCTGAAGGCTTCCAACAGTGGTTTAGACTGCAACTGTTGGTAGCTAGACTTGTAGGGAGAAAATCCGGATGTTTCTACGTCCTGTTGAGACAGTGAAAACATACTTTCTTGTTTCAACACCGTACTATGTGGAATTGTTCCAAGGACAGGAACTGCAATGGCCTGTTTAAGATCTCGTATAGTGTAGATCTTGTTGCTCATTTTTTCTAAAATTATCGCTAGCATTGAGCCTAGTAATAAGCCAGCTAATCCCCCCAATACAAAGTTGAGTCCTGTATTCCCTGTCGAAGGTTGAGGATAGTCATGTGGAATTAAAATTTCCCACGGTGTCTGCCGCTGTGCAGCGTCAATGCGCAATGCTTCGCGCTTGGTCAAAAATTCATTGAGATTTGCTGCTGCAATGTCTAAATCTCGCTGAATTCTATTGTATTCGCGACCGACAGAAGACAAACTATTTAACAGAATAAATAATGACCCAATAGATTGACTTAGATCTGCATCGCGAGTATCCAGTTCACGAATAAGACTGCCCACCTGTTCTTTTACGCGTATGCCTTCTAACTCTAGTAAGGGGCGAATATTCTCACGCCGCTCTACAGTTACTGCAATCTCTGGGCTGTCCTCTAAGTAAAGTGTAAGATCGTCTGCAAGCTGACTGTCGATTTCCAGCAGCTGGTCGAGCAATGACTGGTACCTTGGGCTTTCTAATAGTGCAGATGCAGAAGCAAGCTCGCCACCTTGAGACAACTCCTGCTCTACGTCTTCGTATAGCCGTACAGTTTCTTCAATTAAAACTCGTAGCTCTAACTGCTGAGAGGTAAATTTTGCCATCTGCTCTGAGAGCTGTTGGCCTTGTAAAATAGGATCAATTAAGTTAGCACCCTGACGGAGAGCTTCTAGTTCCGCTTCTAGCTGGGTTACCCGTTCTCTTACGGCTGGTAGCTGCTCATCTACAAAATCTACGCCTCGGGTGATGTCGCTTTGCCTA
This sequence comes from uncultured Synechococcus sp., assembly GCA_937911865.1. Lineage (GTDB taxonomy): Bacteria > Cyanobacteriota > Cyanobacteriia > Phormidesmidales > Phormidesmidaceae > Phormidesmis. Next base: position 8,426 of record CALDSK010000213.1, on the reverse strand, counting down.
TCTTCCAAACTATATCGGAGATAAGCTTCTGATACAGCATCCAAGACATCGACAACTTTGTCAGGGTCGTTAGCCCTATATCTAACGGTGAGTATTTTTCCTTGATCGTTGGGTGTAATGTTTAAGTTATTTCTGATGGCACGATAGCTAATGCTTGGATAGGTTTTCCGCAACTCCTCAACAATTGGCTCCATCACTCGGGGGCTGGTCAGAATTTTGAGCTGAGTATCGTCCAACACACCGACGCCTACTGCCTCTGATTGATTGCTCAGTGCGTCTGGATTGATGGTTGATATGATTTCAGTTTCTAATGTGACAGGAGGCGTTAAGAGTTCGAATTTGGAGTCGTAAGTCGGTTTTTCATTAACAGACTTTGCGACTGCTGCTGCCATTGTCATTATCGTTACGCCACAGATCAGGAGTGCTCGACGCCTAAAAATAGCGACAAACCGCTCAAACTGCAGTCCACCTTCTGTGTCTTGCTCTTGAATAAATTGTCCCGATACCGGTATATTTTCAGATGCCATGATAGGGAATGCCTCAGTTGACTGCAATCTGCGTCGTATACAGCTGGGCCAGCTTTGCATACCTCGCTATAGAAAAAGTAAATCTCTAATCGAAAAGGTTAAATATGGAAGCTGGAATTGTGAATAAGGAGAAGGCTCTGCCCAGTGGCCTTACAATTCCGTCTAGCGTATCTGATATTGCGGCTGTACCAGAGCGACCAACGACAATAATGTCGTTGTTTTGCAGTAGGGGATTGTCTGATTCATCAATTCCCTGAGCGAAGTCGACATCTATAGAAGTACGTGTAGCCGTTCCATTAGGATTGAGACGAATCAGTTCCACATCTTGCTGCCTAGCTCTTGTATTAAATCCGCCTGCGGCTAACACACCTTGACTAAGCGGGGTGTTGGGTTGAACGTCGATAGTGCCTGGACTTTCAACTTCTCCAACAACATTAATTTGGATAGTCTCTGGCGAGAAACTGGCTGCTGCGACCGCAGACACTTCTTCAGCCAGTAGTGTCTCTGCTTCAGGAATTAAAACGGTATCGCCTTCTTGTAAGACAATGTCTTCTGTGACATCACCATCTGTTAAGAGCTGCCAAAGGTTGACGTCAATCGTCTGCTGACGACCATCTCGAGTTCTTCTGTAGACCTGAATTTGTCGAAGGTTTGCCCTTGGTCGAATACCGCCCGCTGTTTGAATTGCTTGAGTGACAGTGGGCAGTCCACTACTACTAGTGCTTTCATCACCTTCACCACCTGATTTGCTACTGATAGTGTGCGGACCGGGCCGAAAGACCTCGCCCACAATTGCTACATTGACAGGACGATCTTCGTCGGCGGCAAAGCTAGCAGCGGCTAGCTGCAATGATTCGGTTGCGTCAAAACTCTCTCTCGTTGGGATATATACAGTATCGCCATCTCTAAGGGCTGTGTTGTAGCGCAGGTCTCCTGTATTTAGAAACTGCCAAAGATCGGCTACTATCGTTTGCGTTGGACCAGATTCGTTGGGCCTTTGGATAACAACCTGTCTGAGATCAGCTGATTGAGTAATTCCGCCAGCAGTTTCTAGAGCACTTACCAAAGAGGGAAACTGTGTGCCTTCTCTTTGCAGAATATATTCTCCAGGTTGAGATACTTCGCCCGCTATTCCCACTCTCAAAGGACGAGGGCTTACTAAGAACATGTTCACAATAGGTCGGCGTAACCTCTGTGAATAAGCTTCTGAAACCGCTTGTTCAGCTTGTTCAAGGGTTAGTCCAGAAACTATGACTTGCCCTACCATTGGTAGACTGAGCGCACCGTTGATGAGAACTTCGTACTCGCCGCTGTATTCGGGCAATCGAAATACGTCCACTTGAAGGGTGTCGCCTGCACCTAGCACATAGCTATCGCCTGCTGGATAGCCACTGGCAGGTGGCTGAGGAGATTCAACACTCTGTAAAGTCGCTGGTGTGTCAAGTGATGGAAGCCTAGTTTGATTGTTGGATTCCGCTGCTTGCCCCGGAGCGCGCAGTGATAGCATGATGCATAAAACTGCTACAGACGCAGACATTGGTGTAATGCACCTTGAAATCAAAGATCTTTCCGCTGGGGCGGCGTTCTGTGGTAAGAAGCTCAAGAGTAGACTACGAAGCTGATGAAAAGTAGGTTTTAGTGAAACCATGATAGATACTCGATTTGAACAAACAACTGCCGTCTAAATGAAAGATGTAGTATTTCTTACAGCAGATTCCTTTTAAACCAGTGAAGTAATGTCAGTAGTAAGTATTATTGCGGATGAAAAGTATACACTTGTATACCTAGCTATACACCAAACTGATAAACTATACCTGCGCAGACTTCTGATTTGTATAGATGTGCTCAGTGAGCCTTGTGCGTGATTCGTTGGGGGGAAGGGCGTTTTGCTTTTCTCATGCTTACTACAGTGTTAGTGATTCGTACTTTGGGAGATAGCCACTGGCTATTGAATATTTTTTCTGTCTGGATTTGCCTTAGTGCCAGATATATGAAGGGTGGAATAGTTTTTACATAGCGCCCAGAAAGCCTCCTTGGTTCTTGAAGCCATCTGTAGAGCCACTCAAGTCCGCTCTGACGGATCCAGTTTGGTGCATGTTGAAGGACTTTTGCGTAAACAGGAAAAACTGCACCTACGCCGATCATCACAGACTGAATATTCCCAGCGTGAAGCGCCATCCACTGTTCTTGCTTAGGACAACCTAAAGATACAAAGGTTATGCCTGCACCGCTTTTATTAATCCTTTCTGCAGTGGCATTGTTTTCAGCTTGGCTTAGAGGACGAAATGGAGGAGACTCAATGCCAGCTATGCTTAAGTTCGGAAACTCTTTTTGGATCCTCAGTTTCATCTTGTTTAAAACGTTTTGGGTAGATCCTATGAGGTAGATAGAAATGCCTCTTTGCTCACATTGGCAACAACCTTTTTCAAAGATATCCATTCCGGCTACTCTGTCTTGAGCGTGTAAGCCCAACAATTGCATCATCCAAACTATAGGCATTCCGTCTGGTGTAACTAAATCTGCTTTCCCCAGAATGCTGCGGAGTTTAGCATTCGTTCGAGACTCCATCAGCATATGAACATTAGCCACACATACGACTTTGCTTATTCTTTTCTCAGCCCAACCTGTTATCTGGGATATCTGCTCTCTAAGCGAGAGGTAAGTAACAGGGACACCAATAATGTCAATGGTAGGCTGTTTTTGCATTCCTCTATTGAGTTCTGAATCAAGTATGACCATTAGAAACAATCTCCGTCAAAAGAGAACTATGTATTGATTTGAGAACTTATATGGCTCTCAAGATGTGTGATGTTAAACCTGCCCTGTTTCCTTCCCGAATACGTACTATTCGGTGTACAAAGAATAACCTAGACCCACTATGCTATCCACGCGCTTAGCAAGAGCACTGAGCTAAAGCAAAAAGATTAGACATATAAAGAAAACATTAATCGTCCTTATATGTGAAACTTGCTGGTGTAACAACATAAGTTGCAAAATCATGCATTTTGGGTAAGAACACTTAGGAAACTGTTAAGTTCATCCTAGGTAAAAATACTATCCTAAGTGAATATATTTTCTATAGACTGCTGCTTAGACTTCATTCAAAAATCATATTGATTTGATTTTGTTTCTGTGGTGCCAATAGTTGCCTAGATTGCGACCTGTAATAGGGCTTTCACGATTTTGGTGTGAATAGCTGAATTTATTGTTGAGTGTATGGCTACGGTTTCCGTGTTCTGAACAATAGGTTGTAAGCTGTGAACAATTTATCTAGTTAATGCCCTTAATTACCATCTTTTGAGAAGAACCTGCCGACAAGAGGCTTGCTCATTAGGTGTTGTCTGTTTGCTTCTATGAATGCTGAAATATTCTGATTGCATGGTGAGTTTTAAGCGTGTGCTTTTTAGTGTCAACTGCTACAGCAACATTTCTTTGATAATGTATTTCTTATATCGCTCGTCATAAGAAAAACTTATAGATAGTGCGAGCATTTGTGAAGATCTGGCTTTTTTGGAGATATCATCTAGATATTGAAGTAGCAAAGAAGAGCAGTCTCTATGTAGTGATAATAAAAAGCGATAATGCTGGTAGATACTTCTTTTAGGGAAATCTTTGTTACACGGTGGCAGCTTGTCCTAAAAGAAGTATCTTACGTTCATTATTCAAACCTGCGCTTGTGTATCTATGCTCTAGGTTTTACTTAGAGTTTTCTCATCAAACATTGTTTTTGTACCCCATAACTTGGCGTGAATAAGCCCATTCAATATAGTGATTCTCAAGCCCTCTTTGGCAGAAGCCTCTGTCTGATTGTAGGCCTTGCATGCCTGCTCGGTTTCTTGGTCGATGTTGCGGTGATTGGCCTTCCTCTCAATTTGTTTTCGTTGGAGTGGCGAGTAAATTTTTGTCAACAGCTAGGTGATCGCAGTATTCTTTTCCTCGCAGGTGTGGCTTTATTGCTGTATGGCGTTTCTAAAAAACGTGAATTGACCAAAAGACTCTCTAGAACGTGCCTGATTATTGGTGTAGTGTACGTGTTCTCTTCGGTCGTGGTTATTCACGATTCGATCACCCTAAAGGACCAGACTTTTAGAGAACTCAATGAGCAAAAGAGAGAGCTGCAGACTACTATCAAAGAGTCTCAAGAAAGTGGTCAGCTTCCTTCTGATATTAGTCAGAGTGAAGCCGAACAAGTATCAAACTCAATCGCCGACAGAGCTGAGGTCATTAGGCGCGACGCGGGTCGTGACATTGTTAAAGTTGCGGTTGCAAGCGTCGGTAACTTAGTTGCTGTCGGATTGGGTCTGATCGGATTGAGCCGTGTAGGGCTCAATCGGTTGAGTAAATATTAGTTGACGTAGATATTGCTGGCATAAACATTTAATTTAAGCCAGTTATTGATAATGTTCGCATAACACAAGCCCGATAGAACTGTGCAAAACATAGATACGCTCCGACTACTTCTGTACGGTTGGCTACGTAAGTCCATCAAAACGGTTCATGGAAGATTTGTTTTGATGGGATTGCTAGTGGGGCTCCTTTACTTACCCCAATGGATTGGGTATTTGATGCCTCGCGCTCTAAGCGGTAAGGTAGGTTGGTTTTTGATTTTTAGCCTGCTAGGCATGGCTGCGTTAGAACTATGGTCAAAGCGTAAGACTTTTGGAACTTTGAAAGCTGCTGAAGAAGATCAATGGCTTGGTCATACTTTTATTTTGTCAAGCGTGATTGCGTTTCCATTCTGTCGATTTGCGCTGTGGTCGCAGTCTATTATCTGGCTACTAGCGCTAGTGGGGTTGGTGTTGAGTATATGGGGACTCCGCTTTTTTCGAATGTTTCCACTCCCGACCTTCTTTGTTAGCTTAACGGTTTACCCTCGTGTGGGCTTGATCTCCAGAGGTATTTGGGATTTCTTCACCCCCCATCTTTTTCTTGAGAGAACAATGGCTTGGGCCGGTAGCGGAGCGATGAGGATAATAGGATTTTCTTCTGAGCCATCCGCACAATATATTCTTTTCCCTGAAGGATCTGTAGAAGTAGGCTGGGGCTGTAATGGGCTAGATATGAGTATTACGGTGGCAGTCGCTGCCTTACTAATGGGCTTGCTCTATAGACAAAAGCGTAGCCAAATGATTGTGCTAATTAGCTGTGCCGTTGTGGTCTCATTGCTGGCAAATATTCCTCGACTGATGCTAGTTTCAATCGCCTATGTATATTGGGGCTCTGCTTGGTTTAAGTTCTGGCACGGTTTTTGGGGTGGTCAAATCTTCTCAAGTGCTTTATTAACAGGATATTATTACATTGCGATCGCATTGATAAATCGTGTTGATAACTCGAATGCTTCCTAAAAGTGTTCATAAAGTTACAGTTGACTTGTGGAAATCACGCATTGATTCATGTCAATATTGGATGATGCAGATGCATGCACTGATAGCGAAAGCTACAGTAATACTCTGCGTTCTTCTTGAGGCTTAGCTGCCGAGTATTTTCACTGCTAGGTTGCGAGCGACTCAGGGTTCACGTTTTCAACTTTCCGTTGTTATGACGACCTTATGAGGTATTTAATGCCATGCGAAAAATTCCTGGAAAAGCTGCTGTTATGTTTGGTTTAGTTGCCTTCAGCCTGGCAATTTCCCCTAAGAAAGCTGATGCATTTACCATCAATTATTTCCCGATTACAGGGGCTGGTCCGACAGGTGAGCTACAAGCAGACATCTTGATTAGACAAGGTGCTGATGCAAATTTAGGTGAAAATCAAGCTGAATGGACTGTCAAGCTGCTAGATTCTGACGGAACCATCTCTGATGATTCGCTGGGGTTTAAGTCTTTTGGATTTAATTTTACGGACGAGTTAGCAGGTAAAGTAAGCTTCGAAAGCTTAACTCGTGGTTGGCGCGATGTGAGCGGTAACGGGACAGGCAGTCAAAGGTTAACTGGCAATGCTGGGATGAAATTCGACTATGTGTATTCTGCTTCTGCAAGGCGTTTTAAGTCATCAACAATTTCATTTATTACAACCTTTGACGCTGATGGTGATAGGTCTACGATAGAAGAAATCACATATGATAATTTTACAGAAGCGCTGCTATCTACTTCTAGGACTGGTTTGTCAGGTCAGGTCGCAGCTAATATTGTTGGTTTTAAGAGTGTCTATGCTCCGAAAGGAACCACAATCGCTGGTGAAGTTCCAACGCCCGCCTTGTTACCTGGTCTGATTGGTATGGGAGTTGCTGCTATTCGCAAGCGTAGACACTCAGAGAGTGAATTAGAGGGCGAACTTTCTGACTAACCTGACTTTAGAAAGAAGATTCTGTTAGATTCTTACCTCATTTCTTTTACTCCAAATTGCTACCTTGTCGATATCTGTAAAAGCACCCTTACTCGTGTGAAGGGTGCTTTTTGGTGAGCATATTCTTAGCAATAACACCGGCTAAGTTCGATTTTATTGAGTATCCAGCGACTAGGCGCAGGTAGCATTCCAATGTTGTCCCAAACCGCAGTAGCCGAATCGATTTTAAGCTCATAGTTGCCTTTGCGTTTGCCATTTTGAGAGCATTAGCGTTTGCCAAAGGGGGTATAATATCAAAGTCGACTAGTTGCCCCCGAAATTGAGAGAACTGACTTTACGGCCACCAATGATAGTTTGTCAGTGCCCGTATTTATTTCCTCGGTCATCGATAGCAGTGTGACGCAGCGTTCAGTCAGGACATCTTCAAGCTCATCAATCGTATCAAAGCTTCTGTTGACGAGCGGCTCATCGGCAAGACGCCACAGCCGCTCAGCCGGTTGCAGCTCAGGTGAATAAGGCGGCAGTCGTTCTAAATGAATCCCTTCTGGTAAGACGACTTGGTCGCTTCGATGCCAGCCAGCGCCATCGAGCACCCACAGAATTTGTTTGTGCTCACCCGCACACACCTGTTGAGCAAACACTTCGAGTGCTTTGTTGAACCATTCGGTGTTCACTCTCGGTAGAATCAGCTATTCTGTTTTGCCCGTTGAAGGCTCAACAAAACCATAGAGATAGGTCCATTCATAGCGATAGTTGACTGCCGCAATGAGTCGCTCACCGACCCGTGCCCAAGCTTTTCTGATAATCGGTTTAAGTCCTAAGCGATGTTCGTCAAACGACCACACCTCAACCGTTGCTGCTGGAAACTGTTGCGCTATCTCAGTTTTACGCTCTGGCAAGTTTTTTTGAATGCCGCTTGAGCTGCTTTGTCTGCTGCGTCATGGCGAGGTCGAGGGGACTGAGAAGAGTAGCCTAGCAGTTTCAGATAGTCCTAACCTCGCTGTGGCCAGATATGCTCACGACCAGTCATCTCGGCGATCACTTGAGCTACTTTGGGGCCGTTCCAAACACCACCATCTGACGGCGGTTTCTGAAGGCGTTGGTCTAGTTCCTCGCATTGCGAAATCGTCAGCAGGGCTTGGTTCGAACTCGGGCGACTATCTCTGCGCCGATTCCTCAAACCGTTTGCGCCCTCTGCATTGTAACTACGGATGAGCTCGCGAGCGTAATCTTAGTTATAAGCGCTCACCTCAGCAGCAGCGGTGAGCGTTCTGTCTGCGCTCACCAACCAGATGAGCTGCCAGCGTCTTGCTTCAACCGGCTCGCAGCACGTCCGATAGAGAGCTTCCAGTTCGGCGACCGAATAGTGAGCGTTAATCTGAAGTTTTCTACCCATACCTCAGATCATCATGTTTAGGGGGTATGAAAATCGGATTTAGTATAGCGCTCTTCAATGACTCTAGTGAGGGAATAGTTAGAATGGTAGGGCTGATATGTAATGAGTGCCAATGAACGCCCCGCGCGCTGCGAAGCCTACCGTTAGGTTTATAGATGAATACGGCTTTGTTGCACCAATATGAAAAAAGCACAGCTATTCTAACGAGGCCCTCAAT